>CBDTYW010000035.1:0-19613 GCA_965364735.1 uncultured Nitriliruptoria bacterium | reverse complement strand
GTAACGGGGCTCGGGAGTCGTCTCCGTCGGTGTCGGTGTCGGTGTCGGGGTCGGTGTCGGTGTCGGTGTCGGGGTCGGGGTGGGGGTCGGGGTGGGGGTCGGCGTGGGCGTGGTCGTCGGCGTGGGCGTCGGCGTGGGGGTACGGGTCTGCGTCGGGCTGGGCGAGGGGCGTGGCGTCGTCGGCCTGGGTGTCGGCGTTGGCGTTGGTGTGGGCGTCGGTGTCGGCGTCGGCTCCTCCGTGGGTTCCTCCGTCGGCGCTTCGCTCGGCTCGTCGGTGGGTTCAACGGTCTCGGTCGGTGTCGCGACGACCACGGGTTCAGCGACGGGGACCTCGATGCCTGCGACGACCCTGTCGTCGATGACCGACGCGACGAAGGTGAGCAGGCGGGAGCCGTTGCGGAACTCGACGCGGACCTCGTCGCCGACGTCGGTCAGCGTGCGCGGCGTCCAGGCTCCGACCGAGCTCGTGGCAGCGACGCTCAACGTGGTCCCGTTGGCGCTGCGCTGCAGGGTCACCGTCCCGGCGTCACGAACCGGGTAGGTCTCTGCGCCCCCGGGGGGCAGCTCCTCGCTGATGATCGGGATGACCGTCCCGCCACCGCCGAGCAGGTCCACGCCAGCCACGGTCGCCGCGACGAAGCCGGCGGCCACGACCGCGACCCCTGCGATCGCCAAGGTGATCGTGCGTGTGTCCACACCTCACCCCTTCGATGTCGCAGAACGGCCGGTTGGCCGATTTCCAGCGTACAACGGGATCAGGGGACGCTGATCGCGGGGTCCGTCGGGAAGTCCGCGCCCAGCCGCAGGACGATGCCGGTCGACTCATCGTCGAGGACCAGCTGGACCCGGATCGGAAGGGCGCTCGCGAGGTACTCGGCCTCCTCACGGAGTACAGCAGGGTGGCGGATCGTGGTGAGACCGGGGTTGCCGTTGCCCACGTCGCTGACCTTGAAGCCGGCAGCCTGGAGCGCCTGCGCCGTCCGGTCCGCGAGCCCGGGCACGCCGGCGCCGTTGACGACGTCCGTGGTGACCTTGCCTGGCACCATCCGGAGATCGAGGGCCGCGATCGCCTCACCATCGCGGAAGTCGGCGAAGACCGGGTCCGCGGCGACCGAGTTCAGCAGGAGCACGTCCGCGCCGTTGATGGAGGCCGGGTCGGTGGGAACGGTTGCCGTGACGAGGTCGCCGTTGGCGATCCCACGCATGGCGAGAGCGAGGCTGATCAGGTCCATCGTGCCGAGCTCGCTGTCCGCCTGGACCGCGGCGCCGGCGGCGCCGGCGAGGGCCCAGAGCGCGGACGGGCTCTGGAGCGTTGCCTTGCTCGCGGCCTTGTCAGCGAGCGCGCGCACGAACTCCTGCTGCCGCTGGATGCGCTGGAGGTCGTTGTCGATCTTTCGGACGCGGACGTAGCCGAGTGAGTCGATGCCGTCGAGGGTTTGGCAGCCGGCGGGCAGGTCGATCCCCGCGTCCTTGTCCTTGATGGCCTTGTCGGGGCAGACCTCGACGCCGCCGACGGCGTCGACGAGGTCGCGGAAGCCGAGGAAGTCGATCTTCAGGAAGTGCTGGATCTTGATGCCCGACGTCTGCGACACGGTCTCCACGAGGCATCCTGCGCCGCCGATGTTCGTCGCTGCGTTGAGCCGCCCGGTCGAGCCGTCGCAGCGCCGGACCCAGAGATCACGCGGGAACGCCAGGATCCCAGCCTTGCCGTCCTGGAAGCTCAGCACGAACATCGTGTCGGTGCGCTCACCTTCGAGCGTGCCGGTCGTCAGGGCGATCCGGTCCTCGCGGGAGAGGTCCTCGCGGCTGTCCGAACCGACCACCAGGATGTTCGTCGGTCCGTCGCCGGCCGGGGCCAGGCCCGTCACGTCGATGCGGACGATGGCGTCGTCGGCGCGCTGCACCGTCGCCCATGCGAACCAGACAGGCAGGAGCAGGACGGTCAACACGACCAGTGCGAGGACCCGTCGCCACGTCCAGATCTTGCGATGGCCGCCCTTGATCGCGGGGCCCCAGCCGTCGTCGAGCACGATCGGCGGGTCCTGCACCTGAGGGGGGGCGAGTACGAGCACGCAGGGTCTCCCAAGATGGACGAGGCGTTCGCTCGACCCTACGTGGGGTGGGCGGCTGCGGGCGTGAAGCAGACTGCCCGTACGGTTGTGGACCTTCGACCACCGTCCGACGACCCGGAAGTGCCCTCATGCGCTGGCCCGAAGGCGTGTTGCGCAGCCCCACGACGGGACTCGACCTCGTCGCTGACCGGGCGCACTCGCTGACCGACGGCCGTCGTCGCTACCCGGTGGTTGACCGGATCCCGGTGCTCGGAGCCGACCCGGAGCTCACTGACGACGTCCTCGCCTTCCTCGACGCCGGACACGACCGGCTGGCCCGGCTCCGGCTGCTCGGCAGCGATGATCTCGAGGGGCCGGTTGCCGGTCTGCTGTCCGGCGACTCGACGCTCGGGATGGCCCTCGACGTGCTCGGGCTCGACGACGACGCCACCCGCCACCACAGCTGGCTGCTCCCGGAGCATCTCGCTGAGGTCGCGCTGCTGGCGGCGCGGCTTCCCGGCGCCCCGGCGCTGGTGCTCGGAGCGGACGTCGGCGCGCTCGCGCAGACGCTGTCGCGCGCGGGGATCTCCGCGATCGCGTTCGTCCAGGACATCGGGCTCGCGTGGTGCCTGCGTCGCTACGTCGCACCGCAGGTCCTCGTCGCCGTGGTCGACGCGTCCCAGCCGCTCCCGATCGGTGACGGGTCGGTCTCGACCGCGATCGTGCGGACGCCGTGGACGGCGGGCGGGGCAGACCTCGACCTCGTGGTGGCCGAGGCGACGCGCGTCGCCTCGACGGTGATGGTCTCCGGCCCACGCCGCGTCCACGAGGCCATGGCAGCCGACGCCGACGGCGTGCTCGTCGGCGCAGGGACCTCGACGCTGTCGGAAGCGCTGCTCGAGGGGCGTCGCCCGGTCCTGAAGCGGTGGGACGCGCTCCGCGATGACGAGGCCATCCTGCACACCACGACCAACCCGGCGATCCCGGGCCCGCTCGACATGCCGCCGCCCGGTGCGACGTTGCGGCGCAACCCGTTGCTGCTCGCGCGCCCTGGCCTGCTCGACGGGATGGCGCCGGCGTGGCCACGCACCTCGAAGTCCGATGTTGTCGCCGCACATCTCCTGCGGTGGAACGCGGTCCAGCTGTCGCCGGAGCTGCGGAAGGGCGCCGTCGCCGGTGAGTCTGCCGAGATCGACCGGCTGACACGGCAGCGGATCCTGGTGGACCTGCCCGTCCGCTGGTGACTCAGCTGGCGCCGAGCTCCTTGCGCAGCGAGCGCAGGTCCTCGCGCAGCTCCCCGACGTCGCGTTCGAGCGCGCGGATCTTGCGGCGAAGCTCGTCGTCGGCCGACGCGGGCCGCTCAACGCGTGGGGGAGGCACCGGTGCCACGTCCTCGATCACGGGGGCCTGCTCGGCCGGGCTGGCCGGCGTGAGCAGGTCGACCCAGCGGGTCTCCTTCTGCCCGGGCTGACGAGGCTGCTCGACGGCGAACGGTCCGAAGCTGTGGGTTGCCAGCCTCTGGAGCGCTCGGTCGACGTCAGCGAGGTCGTCGAAGCCGTGCATCCGGTCGGTGCGAGCCCGCAGCTCACCGATCGTCTGCGCCCCGCGGAGCATCAGCACCGCGAGAAGCGCGGCCTGTCCGTCGTCGAGCTTGCACTGCTCGTTCAGCCGGTGCTCCCACTTGACGGTCCTGCCGCCTCGGGCGTAGGTGCCGACGACGAGCTCGTGACGCTTCAGGTCGTCGAGCCCGGCGCGGACCTGTGGCTCGTCGTAGGCGACGACCGGATCGCGGGCTGTCAGCTGGTTGCAGGCGGCCTGCAGCGCGTTGTTCGACAGCGGGTACGAGCCCGGTGTCGCCATGGCCTTCTCGACCAGTGCCCCGAGCACGCGACGGCCTGCCTCGGTGAGCTCCACGTGGGCCTTCTTCCTCGTCCGGGGTCGGGGTGAGCCTAGGCTCGCGACCCATCCGACCGGAGTGGAACCGCCGTGCCGACCTCGACCTGGGAGAACCTCCCGGCTGACAAACAGGAACGCATCCTGCGCGCCCAAATCGACGAGTTCGGTGCGAACGGCTTCTCGTCGGGGAGACTGAACGTGGTCGCCCGCCAGGCCGGCGTGAGCAAGGGCTCGCTCTTCCAGTACTTCGACGACAAGCTCGACATGTTCCCGTACGTGTGCGACGCGGCATCGGTCCGGGTGCGCGACGAGATGCTCGAGCGCGCAGCCCACGCCGTCGTGCACGACGACCTGTTCGACCTGCTGCGCGCCGTGACGATCGACTGGGTGGTCGTCTCCCGCGATCACCCACGGGAGCGATCTGTCACGTTCGCGGTGAACGCGCCGTCCAACCCTGAGTTCGAGCCGGCGTTCGACCTCGCGGGCTCGTCGGGGGACGAGCTGACCGCGACCGTCCACGGGTACGTCGACGTGCTCGAAGCCGCGTTCTCCACAAGGAACACCTGATGCACCACGACGCCATCCTCCTCGTCTCGTTCGGCGGCCCCGAAGGGCCCGACGACGTCATCCCGTTCCTCCAGAACGTCACCCGCGGGCGCAACATCCCGGTCGAGCGGCTCGAGGTCGTCGGTGAGCACTACAAGCTCTTCGGCGGCGTCTCGCCGATCAACCAGCAGAACCGCGATCTGCTCGACGTCCTGCGCCCTGCCCTCCTCGCCGCCGGGATCGACCTGCCGGTGTACTGGGGCAACCGCAACTGGGACCCCTACCTCGCCGACGCGCTGCGCGAGATGCGCGACGACGGCGTCCAGCAGGCGCTCGCCGTGGTGACGTCCGCCTTCTCCTCGTGGTCTGGCTGTCGTCAGTACCGCGAGGACCTCGCCCGAGCACAGGCCGACGTCGGCGACGGCGCACCGGAGATCGACAAGGTCCGCGTCTACTACAACGACCCCGGCTTCATCTCCGCCCAGACCGACCACGTCCGCGACGTGCTCGCCGACGTCACGTCGTCGTCGGTGCGGATCGTGTTCACGACGCACTCGATCCCGCACACCATGTCACGCCACTCCGACTACGAGGCGCAGACGATGGAGGCCTGCCGGCTCGTCATCGAGGCCCTCGGCAGCGGACACGGCTGGGACCTCGTCTACAACTCGCGGTCCGGCCCACCGTCGATGCCGTGGCTCGAGCCGGACGTCAACGACCATCTGGAGTCGTTGGCGGAGAGCGGGGCGTGCGAGGCCGTCGTCGTCGTCCCCATCGGGTTCGTGTCCGACCACATGGAGGTCGTCTACGACCTCGACATCGAGGCGAAGGCAACCGCTGAGCGGGTTGGCCTGGAGTTCCACCGCGCCCCGTCGGTGGGCACCCACCCGGACTTCGTCGCCGGCCTGGTCGGCCTCATCGCCGAGCGGGTCGACGGAACGCCGCGGGCGACGATCGGGACCCGGGGCGCCAACCACGACGTCTGCCCCTTCGACTGCTGCCAGACCCCGTCGCACGCGTCGCCCGTCCCGACGGTCGCCGGTGCCCCGAAGCCGACCGGTCGCCCCAGCTGAACACCACCGAAACGACGAGATCCCCGGCCGGAGCCGGGGATCTTGACGTTGTCTGTCGATCTGTGGACGTGCGGGGAATTGAACCCCGGACCTCTGCCATGCCATGGCAGCGCTCTGCCAACTGAGCTACACGCCCGAAACGGGCACTACTTCGGCCCACGTGAGCGGGCCGTCGGACAAGCGTAGCCTGCCGCGCGCGTCGTTCGCCACCCGGCTCGCACTACGCTCTCCGACCCTGCCACGACGAGACCTGAGCAACCGTGACCGAACGCGAATCCGACCGGCCCGTCCTCGCGCTGCTCGACGGCCACTCGATGGCCTACCGGGCGTTCTACGCGCTCCCGGAGTCGCTCGCGACCCGCACGGGGCAGCAGACGAACGCCGTCTACGGCTTCACCTCGATGCTGATCAAGCTGCTGTCGGACCGCAAGCCCGACGCCGTCGCCGTCTGCTTCGACCAGGGCCGCGACGTCCGTCGAACTGAGCGATATCCGGAGTACAAGGCGGGTCGCATCACGACCCCCGACGAGTTCCGCTCGCAGCTCACCCTCATCGACGACGTGCTCGATGTGCTCGAGGTCCCGATGATCCGCGTTCCGGGCGTGGAGGCCGACGACGTCATCGCGACGATCGCCGAGCGTGCCGTGGCGGCCGGCCACGATGTGCTCATCGTCACCGGCGACCGTGACGCGATGCAGCTCGCCTCCGACCACGTCACCGTGCTCTACACCCTGCGCGGGATCTCCGAGGTCGGCGAGATGACGCCGGCCGCCGTCGAGGAGAAGTACGGCGTGCCGCCGTCGAAGTACGTCGAGTACGCGGCGCTGCGCGGCGACAAGTCCGACAACCTCCCGGGCGTGCCGAAGATCGGCGAGAAGACCGCATCGAAGCTCATCCAGGACTTCGGTGGGATCGACGGGATCTACGACAACCTCGACAAGATCCGCGGCAAGGTCGTGCCGGCGAACCTCGTGGAGTTCCGGGAGCAGGTCGAGACGAACCTGTTCATGATGCTGCTGCGTCGCGACGTCGAGGTCGAGGTCTCGCTCGAGGACCTGCGGATCGGCTCGATCCAGAACGCCACCGTCGACACCGCCAAGATCCGCGAGGTCTTCGGGGCGCTCGAGTTCCGCGCCCTCTACGACCGCTTCGTCGAGGAGGTCCTCGGCGACGTCGAGGAGGAGCAGGCGACCGGCTACGACAAGGAGCCCGTGAACCTCGTCGGGTCAGGGCTGGGCGAGTGGCTCGATGCGATCGAGGGTCCGCTCGCCGTGGTCCCGTTCACGAGCGGCAAGGTCCCGCACGTGACCTGGGAGGCCGTCGGCCTGGCCGCGCCGGACCGTGAGCCCGCCTACGCCCGCCTCGATGCCGCCGACCCGATCTCGCTCGACGTCCTCGCCGGCGTGCTCGCCGACGCTGCCCTGCCGAAGGTCGTGCACAGCCTCAAGCAGCTGCACCATGCCGCGACGGGGCGCGGCTGGACGCTCGACGGCATCGACGTCGACACCGAGCTCGCCGCCTACCTCCTCAACCCCGAGCAGCGGTCCTTCGACCTCGAGCGGATCGCCCTGCAGTACCTCGCCCGCACGCTGACGACGGAGTCTGCTGCCGCTGCCGCTGCGGCGAAGGCCGCCGACACGGGTGACGGTCAGATGTCGTTCGGGCTCGACGAGCCTGCCGAGCCGGCGGTTGAGGAGGACCCGTTCGAGGAGCGGGCGTTGCGTGCGGCAGCGACCCGCGAGCTCGGCGTCGAGCTCGGGGCGCAGGTCCTGGCGCGCGAGCAACGTGACCTCTACGACCTGATCGAGCTGCCGCTCGCGCCGGTGCTCGCACGGATGGAGCATGTCGGGATCGCTGTTGACCTGCACGTCCTCGGTGAGATCGACGAGCGGTTGTCCGCCCGCGCCGACGACCTCGAGCGCGAAGTCTGGGACCACGCGGGACGTGAGTTCAAGATCGGCTCCGGCAAGCAGCTCCAGGAGGTGCTGTTCGTCGAGCTCGAGCTGCCGAAGACGAAGAAGATCAAGACCGGCTGGTCGACCGACGCCACGCAGATGGCCAACATCGCCGACGCCCATCCGATCGTCACCGCGGTGCTCGAGTGGCGCGAGGTCACGAAGCTCCTGTCCACCTACGTCACCGCGCTGCCGAAGCTCGTCGACGCGGAGACCGGGCGCATCCACACGACGCTGTCGCAGACGGTCGCGGCGACGGGGCGTCTGTCCTCGAGCGACCCGAACCTGCAGAACATCCCCGTGCGCCGCGCGGAGGGCCGCGAGATCCGCAAGGCGTTCGTACCGGGGGAGGGCTTCGACCAGCTGTTCGTCGCCGACTACTCCCAGATCGAGCTGCGCGTCATGGCGCACCTGTCGCGCGACGAGGGCCTGCTCGAGGCGTTCCTCGGCGGCGAGGACATCCACGTCACCACGGCGGCGAAGGTGTGGGACCTCGAGCCGTCGGAGGTCGACGGGGCGCTGCGTGACCGGGCCAAGGCCATCAACTACGGACTTGCGTACGGGCTCACGCCGTTCGGCCTGTCCCAGCAGATCGGCATCCCGCCGAGCGAGGCCGCCGAGATCGTCGACGCGTACATGCTGCGCTTCCCCGGCATCAAGCGCTTCCTCGACCTCGCGGTCGTCGACGCGACCCGGGCCGGCTGGACGACGACGATGTTCGGCCGTCGTCGGTATCTGCCGGACCTGATGTCGGACAACCGCAACCGTCGCCAGATGGCTGAGCGGATGGCGCTGAACGCCCCGATCCAGGGCACCGCCGCGGACATCATCAAGCTCGCGATGATCGCGGTGCAGGACGCCGTCGACCAGGCCGGCCTGCGCTCGCAGCTGATCCTGCAAGTTCACGACGAGGTCATCCTCGAGTGCCCGGACGACGAGCTCGACGCCGTGACCGAGATCGTCTCTGCTGCGATGTCCGGCGTCGCTGACCTCGCCGTCCCCCTGGATGTGGACTGGGCCTCCGGTCCCACGTGGTTCGACGCCCAGAAGCACTGAGCGCTTCGCAGCATTCATCGGAGGCTGCGTCTCGCGGACATGTCGAGTCAGTGAGCCAGAGGAGGGGTCATGGAACAGCTCGGCTCGAGCCGGTGGCGCTCGTTCTTCCTGCTCCTCGCGGTGCTGTTCGCCGTCGTGGGCGCGCTGGTGGCGCCGCACGACTGGCCGACCGGGTCGGGGTCGCTGGTGGTGCAGCTCCGGGGCGAGGCAGCGGACCCCGTGGTGGTCGAGCTCGGAGACGACGCTCCCGTCGTGGCGGAGCGGACCGTCGGCTCCGACGTGATCCGCGTCGAGCTGCCCGACGGGGCCCCGGTCGACGGACGCCTGGAGTTGGTGGTTCAGGTTCGTCGTGCAGATGAGGTCCTTCGGCTCTCGCTCGAGGAGGTCACCGTCCAGCTCCTCCTTCCTGATGGCCGACAAGAGCTGATCCCGGTGACCCACTGGGACGAGGCCTCCGAAGCGCTCGTGGGTGGCCGACGCCCGACCCGGGGCGCCGGGGTGTCGCTCGCCATGCTCGGGCTGGTGATCGTGCTCTGGGCCAGCGGTGTGATCCCGCTGTTCGTGACGTCGCTGATCGTTCCGGTGGCCCTCGTCGTCGGCGGCGTCGGGTCCGCCACCGAGGCGCTGGCTCCGTTCTTCCACCCGATCATCGCGCTGTTCTTCGCCGGATTCCTGATGGCCGAGGCCATGCGCCGCGTCGGGCTCGACCAACGCATCGCGCGCACCCTCGTGGCGCGGGCCACCGGTGGGCCCCGGATGCTGTTCGCGGCCATGCTGGGAACGTCGGCGTTCCTGTCGATGTGGATGTCGAACACCGCCGCGGTCGCCTTGCTGATCCCGATCGCTCTCGCGGTCACGAAGCCGCTGGGCAGCACGACGTACCAGCGTGCGACCGTCCTCGGCATCGCGTACGCGGCGACGGCAGGCGGCGTGGGCAGCGCCATCGGCACGCCGGCCAACCTGCTGGCGATCGAGTTCCTCGGCTCCTTCACCGGTCGCCGGATCACCTTCCTGGAATGGTTCGCCTACGGCCTGCCAGTGCTCATGCTCCTGCTGCCGCTGATCGGCGTGCACCTCTGGCGTCGCATGGCGGTCGACGTGGACCTCGGGAGGTTTCACCTCGCCCAGCAGGTCGCGCGCGACGAGGCGCAGGCTGCCGCCCGGATGGGCCGTCGCGAGCTCGAGGTCGTCGGCGTGCTCGTGCTCGTGGCCCTGATCTGGCTGACCGCCGGCTGGCACGGCGTCGACACCGGGATCGTGGCGCTCGCCGGGGCCATCGTGCTGCTGCTGCTCGGCCACGTGCTGCCCGAGGATCTCGGACGCATCTCCTGGCCGACCCTGCTGACGTTCGGCGGCGGCCTGACCCTGGGGCTGTTCCTGACGAGCACCGGTGTCGCCGACTGGGCCGCAACGCTGCTGGGAGCCGCCGCAGACCTGCCCGATCCCGTGGCCATCGCGGTGGTCGCGGTTGCGGCGCTCGTCATGACCACCGCCGCCTCCAACACCGCCACGGCGGCGATGCTCATCCCGCTCGCGATCCCGCTGGCCGCGGTCCTCGGCCTCGATCCGACCATCCTCGTGGTGGTGATCGCGATCGCGTCGTCGGTCGACTTCGCGCTGGTGATCGGCACACCACCGACGATGCTCGCGTACTCGACGGAGCTGTTCACTCCGGCCGAGATCCTCCGTGCTGGCATCCCGCTGGACGTGGCCGGCGTGACAGCCACGCTCGTGGTCGCCACGATGATCTGGCCGCTGTACGGCGTGGGCGCATGACGCTGGCTGACCGGCCAGCGCTCACTGCCCGCGGCCGGACAACGCGCTGAACCACTGAACGCAGGGGGACTCCCGGCCGACGTGATCCCTGACGGCCGGCCGACGGCCGCCGAGGAGAAGCGCGCCGTGCGTCCAACGCCGAAACGATCGCCGAAGCATCGGCGGTTCGAGCAAGCCCTCTGGGTCCGCAACCGCATGCGACCGGCCGCGGTGGTCGTCGCCGGGCTCCTGTCGATGTCGCCGATGGCGTCTGGCGGCGCCGCCGTCCACGCCCAGACCGTCCAGCCCGAGGCGCCGATCGCGCTCACATCCACCGTACGGGCCCGTCGGGCCCCGATCCGCGACGCCGTCGTCCAGACCGTCGCTCCGTCCGTGACGCTCATGCCGCCGGCCGCCGTCGACCAGTTCGGTCGTGCCGTCGCGGAGAAGTTCGTGCCACCGTCGTGGCTGGGGCACCTCCCGATCGGGGAACGCGACCCTGCGTCGCAGCTGCACGTCCCGCGACCAGAGCTCGCCGAGCGCGAGTTCGCGACGATGACGGCGCCGCTGCCGCCACCGCCGGCCGAGGCCTACCACTTCACGAACGAGCCGCTCTCCGACGAGGTCGTGGCGCGGTCGACCTGGCACGAGGGCTGCCCGGTGGCACGGGAAGATCTCCGCCACCTGACGGTCAGTCACTGGGGCTTCGAGGGCAACGTCCACACCGGCGAGCTGATCGTGCACGCCCGGTACGCGACGGGGATCGTCGACGTCTTCCGGACGGCGTTCGAGGTCGAGTACCCGATCGAGCAGCTGCGCATCGTCGCCCCCTCGGACATCTCCACCGAGGTCGCCGCGAGCAGGGCGGCAGGCGAGCCGGTCGGCGGAGACGGCAACGGCAGCGGGGCGTACGCCTGTCGCTCGACGGTGTCCAGCAGCCGGTGGTCCGAGCACGCGTCGGGCCTGGCGATCGACCTCAACCCGTTCCACAACCCCTACATCAAGGTCTCGGCGAACCGCAGCCCGCGCCTCGTCCCGGCGATGTCGCAGCACTACCTCGACCGCAGCTGGGTCCGACGTGGAATGCTGACCGCCGACCACCCCGTGGTCCAGGCGTTCGCCGACATCGGCTGGGAGTGGGGCGGCGACTGGGAGAGCGCCAAGGACTGGATGCACTTCAGCCACAACGGCTGGTGAGCGGCGCGCGCCCAGCGAGGTTGTCCGTTCGGCTGTGCAGCCGACGGGAGCCGTGCGGTAGTCTTTGCCGTGTTCGCACCTCGTGTGCGAGGGAGTGTCCCCGGAGTTCTTGAGGGTTCGTTCCCACTGACCGAACCCCCTCCGAATCACCGCGCCTGTCTGGCGCCTGCCCGCGACATCGTCGCTCGGGCCGACCTCCTGCCCTGCTCGGCGCCGCAATCGTGCTGCGCCATCACAGCCGCCCGCCACCTTCGGGCGAGGAAGTACGTACCTGTGTCCAACGACACCACCCCCACCTTCGCCGATCTCGGCGTTCCCCACGCGATCGCCAAGATCCTGTCCGCGGCCGGCTTCGACGCCCCGTTCGACATCCAGGCCGAGACGCTCGCTGACACCCTCGAGGGCCGCGACCTCGCCGGCGAGGCCCCCACGGGCTCCGGCAAGACGCTCGCCTTCTCGATCCCGGTCGCCGCTCGCGTCGGTCGTGGAACGTCCAAGCGTCCGCGCGCCCTGCTGCTCGCCCCGACCCGTGAGCTCGCCAACCAGATCACCGAGGAGCTGCGTCCGCTGCTCGCCGCGCGTCAGCGCAGCGTCGCAACGTTCATCGGCGGCACCTCGATCAACAAGGACCGCACGCGCCTGAACAAGGGCGTCGACGTCATCGTCGGCTGCCCGGGCCGTCTCGAGGACCTCGTGCAGCGTCGCTGGCTCGACCTGCGTGACGTCGACATCGTCGTCGTCGACGAGGCCGACCGCATGGCCGACATGGGCTTCATCCGCCCGGTCAGCCGCCTGATCGACGCCACGGCGCGTGACCGTCAGGTCATGCTCTTCTCCGCCACGCTGGAGGGCGAGGTCGACCTGCTCGTCCGCGAGTTCCAGCACGACCCGATCGTCCACCGCGTTGCTGCGGACGACGAGGAGCGCGGCGACGTCGACCACAAGTTCATCGAGGTCGAGCAGCTCGACAAGCGCCACATGGTCGCGTCGCTCTGCAAGGACTCCGGCTCCGTCATCGTCTTCACGCGCACCAAGCGTCGCGCGGACCGCCTCGCGAAGCAGCTCGGCACCTCCGGCGTGAAGGCTGCCGCGATCCATGGCGACCGTTCGCAGGGCCAGCGTGAGCGGGCGCTCGAGCAGTTCGGTCGCGGTCAGGTCCAGGTGCTCGTCGCGACCGACATCGCCGCACGCGGCATCCACGTCGACGACGTCGACCTCGTCGTGCACTACGACATCCCGGCGACCCACACCGACTACGTCCACCGTTCCGGCCGGACGGGGCGCGCCGGACGTGACGGCCGTGTCGTCGCGCTCTCGACCGCCGAGCAGCGCAAGGACCTCGCGACCCTGCAGCGCGACCTCGGTGGCCTCATCGGTGACGTCGCCATGCCGGAGCACGGCACGGGTTCGGGATCCTCGGGCAAGCCGCGCAACCGCAACCAGCAGAAGAGCCGGCCCAAGCAGGGTGGGAAGCCGAAGAAGCAGTACGGCCCGACCAGCGACGGCAGCAACAGCAACGGTGGTGGCGGCAACCGCACCCGCCAGCGCACCAAGTCGACCTCGGGCAACGGCAAGGGCCCGGGTGGCGGCGGCAACCGCACCCGTTCCTCGAACTCCAACGCCAAGCCCGGCGGTGGCGGCGGACGCCCGCGCCGCGGCTGACGCCGAGTCGCTGCTGCCTCACGGCAGGTTGACGTAGCCGTGTTGTGCCTTCCAGAGGGAGTACTTCTCGAAGGCGACCCTCAGCCCGTGTGACTGCGGGCCGGGGACCATCACCCCATGCTTGCGGGGCGGGAGCATCCGGTCGGCGAGGATCAGGACGCCGTTGTTGCCCGCGTCCATGATGCAGACGGCCGGCATCTCGCCGAAGGCCGTGTGAGCCTCGGGGGCGTCGCCCCGCACCTGCGCCGCGATGTTGCGCGCGGCGGCGCGGGCCTGTTGTTCGCTCGGGAACCCGGTCTTCGGGATCCCGACGGGGACCGCGGAGGTCCAGGGCACGTCGACCGCGGCAGCGACGCCCACCGCGTAGACCTCGTCACGCGTCTTGGTCTGATAGGTCTCGCGGACCCGGACGCAGCCGGTGTCGTCAGCGATCTCCGGGACGTCGGCGATCACCTGCTGGCCGAGGAACGGCGGCATGACCATGGCGTAGCGGTACTCGAGTCGCCGGCCGTTCGTCAACGAGATCCGGCTGTCGCCGATCTCCGAGATCCCGGTGTCGACCACATGCTCGATGTGGGCGCGCTTCATGAACGTCCGCAGCAGCGTCTCTCCGTGCGGAAGGCCGCCGATCCCGAAGTGCCCGAGGAATGGCTCGGGGGAGACGTAGGTGAGGGTGACACGGTCGTCGAGCCCTGCACGCTTGAGCTGGTGCGCGACGTTGAAGAGGTACTCGTAGGACGCGCCGAAGCAGCTGGCCCCCTGTGCTGCCCCGATGACGACCGGGCCCGGGTTCTTCACCAGCGCGCGCCACCCGACGCCTGCGCGGGTTGCCGCGTCGAGCGTCGAGATGTGGTGTGCCGGCCCGTCCTCGCCGATCCCCGCCACCGTGGTGAGGTCCGGCCGGGAGCCGGTGGCGATCACGAGGTAGTCGTAGTCGACGACCCCGGCTGTCGTCTCGACCTTGCGGCCGTCGAGGTCGATCCTCGTCGCCGCGGCGTGCGTGAACTCGATGTCGTGGGCGGCGAAGGTCGGCGCGAGGGGGAACGTGATGTCCTCGGCTCGTCGCTTGCCGAACGGCAGCCAGATGAGCGAGGGGGTGAAGAGGAAGTGATCCGACGCGGAGACGACATGGACATCCACGTCGCCGTCGAGCTCGTGCTGGACGGCAAGCGCAGCGGTCAGTCCCGCGAAGTTGCCGCCCAGCACGAGAACTCGAGCACGTGTCATGCGACCTGCTCCTCGATGATGACCGCGGTGAGCATCCCGAACATCGTCCCGTCGGCGCGCTTGACGTGGCTCAGGATGTGGCAGTGCCAGACCCAGGTGCCGGGGGTCTTCAGGTCGTAGACCACCGTGTAGCGCTCGCCCGGTGCGACGTTGATCGTGTCGAAGTCGTACGGGCTGTTGAGGAGGTAGCCGTCCTTCGCGATGACCGTGCCCTTCTGGTTGTGCAGGTGCATCGGGTGCGACATCAGGCCTTCGTTGTAGTAGTGGACGATGATCTTGTCGCCGGCGGTGTACGAGTACGGCGTGGTCGCGGGGAACGACTTGCCGTTGAGCGTGAAGCCGAGGTTCCCCGCATCGTTGGTGACCATGACGATCTCGTCGACGACACCTTCGACGCCGGCGATGTCCGCCCAGTCACCGATGATCATGCTGCCCGCGAGCCCGTTGAGGACCTGGTGCAGGCTCATGTGGTGCGAGTGGTACATCGACACGGCGGGCTGGTCCGCGACGAACGCGTAGTCGAAGCTCTCGCCCGGGGCGATCGGATCCTGGGTGATGAACGTGACCCCGTCGATCGCGAGCGCGTGGTCCTTCAGGCCGTGCGGGTGCAGGCTCGTGCCCTCCTCGTCGAGGTTGTTCACGACGCGGATGATCACCGAGTCGCCGATGTCGATCTTGAGCGTCGGACCGGGCACCTGGCCGTTGTAGCCGAGGGCGTCGACGATCTTGCCGGGCTCGACCTCCCAGCGAACCTCGTCGACGACCAGCTCGTAGAGCTTGGTGCCGTCCGCGAGGATCTCGGGCTCCATGACCTGAGCGCCGAGGCCTTCGGTCTCGGCCGGGAAGGCTGCGAGGGAGGCCTCCATCGCAGCTTCCATGTCGGCCGTGGTCGGCATGTCCATCCCGCCCGCGCCGTGGTCCATCCCGGCGTCAGCTCCACCGAGGGTGAACTGCCCGACCATCCCGGCGCCCTCGTGACCGGCAACCTGGCAGAACCACTCGTACGAGCCTTCGCCGAGGCTCGACAGGTCGAGCTGCGCGGAGCCTCCGGGGCCGATCTCGGGGGTCGCGAGGGAGGTGTTGCGGATGGCGAGGTCGTGGGGGGTCGAGCCGGTGTTGTTCACGTTCAGCGTGGTGCCCGCGGACAGCGACGTGGGTCCGAGGATGGCGAACTCGCTGAGCTGGATCGCTGCGGTGGCGCCGGCGCTGTTCGGCGAGCCGACGGCGACCGAGCTCGTGCCCCCGCTGTTCGAGAGCGCCGCGCCGACCGCCATGATGGCGAGCAGCGCCGCGGCGGCCGAGAGGATGAGCGGGATCGACGTCGCCCAACGGACGCCGAGGTCGTCGCTCGTGTGTTCATCGGTGACAGAGGACAATCGAGACTCCGGTCGAGGTGTGAAACGCAACGGTCGCCTCGTCGGTGCCCGCAGGTCAGTGGCGAAGGTCGGGGCCTCGCAGGGCCAGACGTCCCGGCTGGCCCGGGACCTCGCCTACCCTCCACGGGCGACGACGGAGGAAGGTCAGCGATGCGGCACAGCGGCAGATGGCTCGTCGCGTGCGCCGTCCTGGCCGCATGCGGCGGCGCTCCGGGCATGGCGGCCGACGTCTCACTGGTGATGCCCGAGCCCGTCGTGACCCTGGCGCCACCGCCGGGCCCAGCCTTGGTCCCCGAGGACGACCTCGACGCCGGCGCCGTGCTGACGGCGCTGAGGGCCGACCAGACCGACGCGCGCCGCGTCGTCGACGTGCGACACCAGCGCCCCGCATGGCTGGGCACGCTCCGCCTGACCCGACAGCCGAACGGCCTGGGAGAGATCCTGCCCACGCCAGCCGAGCTCCGCGACCGGCAGCTGCTCACCATCGACGTGTTGCCGCCGCCACCCGATGACGCCTTCCACATGACGATCTCCGAGATGACCCCGGAGCTGGCGTCGCGGACGACGTGGAAGGACGGCTGCCCGACGGGACTGGACGACCTGCGCCACCTGGAGGTCAGCCACTGGGGGTTCGACCGGCTGAACCACACCGGCGAGCTGGTGGTTCACGCCGACCATGCGGAAAACCTGGTCGGGGTGTTCCGCAAGCTCCACGAGGCCGGCTACCCGATCGAGCAGCTCGGCATCGCTGGGCCGTCGGATCTCATGGACGTCGACCCAGCTGATCCGGCGTTCTGGCCGACCGGTGACGGCAATGGGTCAGGAGCGTTCGTCTGTCGCGCATCGACCGGCGGACGACGCTGGTCACAGCACGCCCACGGGCTCGCGGTCGACCTGAACCCGTTCCACAACCCCTACATCCGCGGGGCCGACCGCCTCATCCCCGAGCGCGCCGAGGCCTACCTCGATCGTCGCAACGTCCGGACGGGCATGATCATCGAGGGCGACGTGGTGGTGCGCGCGTTCGACGCGATCGGATGGAAGTGGGGCGGCCGATGGAGCTCGCTCAAGGACTACATGCACTTCAGCCTCACCGGCCGCTGACCGTCAGGTTCGACGGCCCGTGATCATGTCGGCGCGGATGCGCACCCAGAACGGTCGTTCCTCGCTGTCCGCCCACGGCCGAAGGCCGAGGGCCTCGTACTTCTCGATCTCGGCCTCGTCCTCGACGACGTCCGCGATCCCGGTCACGAGCACGCTCCAGCCGGTGTGCTCGTGACGGTCGAAGTCATCGACCTCGAACGCCACGGCGGCGGACATCATCGCGGCCCCCAGCTTGGTGCCGCTCGCGGTACGGAAGACGATCACGCCTCCGACCC
This sequence comes from uncultured Nitriliruptoria bacterium, assembly GCA_965364735.1. GTDB lineage: Bacteria > Actinomycetota > Nitriliruptoria > Nitriliruptorales > Nitriliruptoraceae > CBDTYW01. Next base: position 2,440 of record CBDTYW010000035.1, on the reverse strand, counting down.
GACGGTGATTGACGGGGAGGATGACCGGCGAGCCCTGGTCGACCCAGGCGACTCGCCCGACGGGAACGGAGTCGATCAGCTCCAAGCACTCGCCGGCGTCGATGACCTCGAGGCCAGCGTGGTCGATGGCGGTCATGGGATGCTCCTGTGTGAGTGGACTGCAACCATTATGCAGCCGTCGGCAGCCCGACAGGGCCGAAGGTCCCGGCCCCACGGGCAGACGGGCGCAGCACGACGGGGCGGTGTGGGCCAGAATGTCGCCGAAGTCGAGCCTGAAGGGCCGGTCATGCATGGACAGGTGGGGATGCCGAGCGGTTCCGTCAGCGCGCTGGCGCAGGCCGCCGACGCGCTGGCGAGCGGCGACGACCTCGACGGGCTGCTCCACGGCGCCTGCGAGATCGCGCGCGAGCTGACGGGAGCTCGCTACGCGGCGCTGGGCGTGATCGGCGACGACGAGCACCTGGAGCAGTTCATCCACGCGGGCATGGACGATGACGAGGTCGCGGCGATCGGATCGCTCCCGCGAGGCGGTGGCGTCCTCGGCGTCCTCGTCCGGCGCCCGGAGATGCTCCGCCTGCACCGCGTCGGCGACCACCCGGCGTCCGTGGGCTTCCCGGAACACCATCCGCCCATGGGCAACTTCCTCGGCGTGCCGGTCCGCTCCGACGGCACCGTGTTCGGCAACCTGTACCTCACCGAGAAGCCGACGGACTTCGACGACGCGGACGCGCAGGTCGTGACGGTGCTCGCCGCGATGGTGGGCGCTGCGATCGCCGCGTTCCGGAGTCGTCGCGTCGAGCGCGCGCGCGCCGTGCAGCGCGAGCGGGACCGGATCGCCCGGGACCTCCATGACCGCACGATCCAGTCGCTCTTCGGCGTGACCATGACGCTGGACGCATCTGCCGACGGGACGACGGACGCGGCCACCGCGGCGGCCATCGAGAGCAGCATCACCACGCTCCAGCGAGTCATCGGGCAGCTGCGCAACCTCACCCACGACCTGCACAGCGAGCTGGAGCCGGCGGCGTCCCTGGCCGAGCGCATCGTGCGTCTCGCGCGCAACCACGAAGCCGTCACCGGGCACCGCCCGGCGCTCGAACTCGCGGGTTCGCGGGAGCGGCACCTCTCGCTCGCGCTCGTCGACGACATCGAGATGGTCGTCGGAGAGCTGCTCAGCAACGCGGCCCGCCACAGCGGCGCCGAGGAGGTGAGCGTCCGTCTCGACGAAGGGGTGGAGCGCATCGAGGTGGAGGTCATCGACGACGGCTACGGGTTCGACCCCGAGTCACCACGCGTCGGGCGCGGTCTCGACAACATCGTCGCCCGGGTCAAGGGTGCAGGTGGCACCTTCGACGTGCAATCATCTCCCGGACACGGCACGACCGTCCGCCTGTCCTTCGAACGGAGCACGCCATGACGATCCGGATCATGCTCGTCGACGACCACGAGGTCGTCCGACAGGGCCTGCGCATGCTGCTCGAACGGCAGGAGGACCTCGAGGTCGTCGTGGAGGCCGAGAACGTCGCCGAGGCGATCAGCCGCGCTGCGACGTTCGAGCCCGACGTCATCGTGATGGACGTGCGGATGCCGGACGGGACCGGGGTCGAGGCATGCCGGGAGATCCGTTCGAGGCGCCCCGAGACCGCAGTGCTGATGCTGACCTCCTACAGCGACGACGAGGCCCTCTTCAACTCGATCATGGCTGGTGCTGCCGGCTTCCTGCTGAAGCAGGTGCGTGGTGAGGAGCTGGTGGGCGCGGTCCGTCGGGTCGGGGCGGGGGAGTCCATCCTCGACCCGCTCGTGACGGCCCGTGTGCTGGAGCGGATCCGCAACCCGGAGCCGACCGAGGACCCGATGCTCGCGCGGCTCACGCCGACGGAGCTGCGCATCCTGGAATACATCGCCGACGGTCGGACGAACCGCGAGATCGGCGAGCAGATCCACCTCGCCGAGAAGACGATCAAGAACTACGTGTCATCGATCCTGTCGAAGCTGGAGGTCGGTCGACGTGCCGAGGCAGCGGCCTACCTCGCGGACCGCCGTGCCCGCGCCGAGCGTTGGGAGGAGTGAGGAACGGGCCCCGCGACCGAGGTCACGAGGCCCGTCCGGCTTCTGATGTGGGTCAGAAGCAGTACTCGTTCGCCGGGGTCGCCCCGTCGAAGCCGCCGCTCGTCGTGGTGATCGAGAGCACCTCGAGGCTCCAGCACCCGGCGCTCACGCCGTTGTTCTGGAAGTACGCCTCGCCGTTGGTCGCGGTGCCTTCGGACTGCGTGCTCTGGGCGGAGCCGTTGCGGGAGAAGCGCACCTGGACATCCGCGCCGTCGACGACGTTGCCGGCCTCGTCGCGGACCTCGACCCACGCGTCGACGTAGCGGCCGCCGAGCAGGATGCTGCCGGTGGCCCAGCGGATGTTGCTGACGCTGACCTGCTCAGCCGGCGT
>CBDTYW010000034.1:0-19830 GCA_965364735.1 uncultured Nitriliruptoria bacterium | reverse complement strand
ACACCTACACCAAGGACCTGATCACGCTGGGCGGGGCCGACCTCGAGGGCACGACCGTGCTGATCTCGACGGCGGTGGTCGAGGAAATCGCCGGCAACCCCGAGCTCCAGCTCTACGCCCAGTGGCTCGACCAGGTCGCGCCGGGCAAGACCCCGACCGCGCTGGGGCTGCAGGCCTGGTCGGCCTCAAAGCTCACGGCCCAGCTGCTCCAGGAGATGGGTCCGAACGTCACACGCGAGAAGATGCTCGCCGCGATCCGGGCGGTCGACGGCTGGGACGGCAACGGCCTGCATCCCGCCTATCACGTCGGCTCGCAGGTCCCCGTCGACTGCTTCGTGGAGCTGGCCATCCAGGGAGGTCAGTTCGTCCGCAAGGCGCCGGCGTCCGGGATCGCCTGCGGCAACGTCTTCTACTACTACGACTGAGGCGAGCCCATGAGCCAGGACCTCGCCGCAGCGCCGGCCACCACGATCGCCGGACCCGGCGGCGAAGGCGACTCGACGGCATCGCGCTGGGGGCGTCGCGGCTTCCGGCCGCTCCTCCTGCTCGCCGCAGTCGGTCTCGTCGACGGGATCGACAAGGGCATCCTGCCCGGCGTCATCACGTTGGTGCAGGACGAGCTCGGCTTCTCCGACACTCAGGTCGGACTGCTTCCGTTCGCCTTCACCATCGCCAGCTTCCTGATGGCGGTGCCGGCGGGCTACCTCGCGGACCGGCGTCCGCGGACGAAGATCATCGCCGTGGTGCTCACGATCTGGGCCGCGCTGTCCGCGCTGACCGCCATGGTCACGAACTTCTTCCAGTTCTTCGTCGTCCGCGCCGCGCTCGGGATGGGCGAGACGATGGACAACCCGGCGTCGTCTTCGCTCATCGCCGACTACTACCCGGCCCGTATCCGTGGTCGCGCCTACGCGTTCCAGCGCGTTGCCGGGACGGTCGGTAGCGCGCTCGGCCTGATCCTCGCAGGCATCGTGGCCGGCATCCTCGGCTGGCGCGCCGCGTTCCTGCTCGTCGGTGTTCCCGGCTCGTTGCTCGCGTTCTCCATCTGGCGGCTCGAGGAGCCCCAGCGTGGTGAGGCGGACATCGAGGAGGCGATCGCCGCCGGCGTCGACCCCTCCGATCTGGCCCCGCCGGTCGACCCGACCGACGAGGCGTTCCGCATGGCGGATCTCATCGAGGGCCTCCGCGCAGCCTCCAGCATCCCGAGCCTGCGCGCGCTGATCGTCGGCACGGGCGTCGCCGCAGGTGCGCTTTCGGGGATCGGCTTCTGGGCGGCCGTCTACCACGAGCGCCACAGCAACCTCTCGGGCACCCGAGCCGCTGCGTTGACCGGCGGGCTGATTCTTCTGGGTGCGATCGGCGGCACCATCATCGGCGGCCGCGTCGCGGACAAGGCCCGTGGTCGACGCCCCGGAGCTCCGCTCGAGTACGCCGCGATCGGGATGACCGGCGGCGCGATCGCGCTCCTGCTGTCGTTCCTTCCCGTCCCGGTCTACGCCGTGCGGATGCCGCTGCAGATCATCGGTGTCGGAGCGATCGTCGGGGCGCTCCCGGCCACGGCCGCCATGACGTCCGAGGTCACGCCACCAGCGGTGCGTGGAACTGCGTTCTCGCTGATCCAGTTCCTGTCGACGTTGGTCGGTGCGTTCTCACCGCTCTTCCTGGGCTTCGTGGCTGACACCTTCCCGTTCACCAACGCGTCCGGTGAGATGGTCGGCAACACGGGCCTCGCGTTCGCGTTGTTCATGCCGCTCATCTTCGTGGGCTCCGTCGTGTTGTGGCGAGGCGCTCGGCACGTCGAAGGCGACCGTCGAGCCGCGCTGGAGGCGAGCCGTGAGGACGGGGACGACGACGATCCCGATGGCGGCGGTGGTCCGTTGAACGGCGGTGATGGCGGCAACGGCGACGGAGGCAGCTCCGGCTCCCGGGACTCGCACCTGCACTCGACGACCGCCGTCCGAGCAGACCAAGAGACATCGAGGACCATCGTGCTGCCGAAGTCCGCCGCGGAGGGATCCGTCGAGACCCGCAGGCACGAGACACCAGCGCGCGACGGCGCCGAGCGACTCAGTGATCGACTCGCGATGAGCGGCCTGGTCGGCATGGTCCTCGGCTTCATCGTCATCGTGCTCGGCTGGCGCGGCGCGTCGCTCGCGCCGTTCGAGTGGGAGCAGATCCCCTACATCGTTTCGGGCGGGATCCTCGGCGCCGCGATCTTCGTGCTGGGAGGCTCTGCGCTCGTTGCGTCCCGCGTGCTGCGCGTGAACAACGGACGTCGCCGCGAGGCCGAGGACCTCCAGCGCGTTGTGGCGGGCCTGCGGGCTGACCTGCTCGGCTGAGCCGCTCGGGCGTCAGGGCCGCTCGGGAAGCAGGTGGTGAACGATCCTGAACGTGCCGAACGCCTCCACGCAGAGCCGGTCGCCGTCGTGCAGCGTGGCGTGCGCATGGGCGTCGCGGCCCTCGACGCGGACGTGGCGTGCACGCACGGCGAGCTCGGTGCCGAGCGGTGTCCGGCTGCGATATCGGGTGTCGAGGCGAATCGTCACGCCCGGGTGTCCGGCGGCGATGTTCGCGATGCCGAGCGCCTGATCGAGCAGCGTCGCGGTGGCCCCGCCGTGCGCGGCGTCGGGGGGCCCCTCGGACATGCGCGAGAGGGTCACCGTGCCGACGACCTCCCGCCCGCCATCGGCTCCGTCGATGAACTCCAGGTGCATCGGGGGCGCGATCGGGTTCGCGTGCCCCATGGCGGGGGAGTACTGCAGCTCCAGCGTGCGCACGCCGTTGAGCGGTGGCGCGGGAACGTGTGGGCCAGCACGCAGATCACCTTCGACCAGCGTCCGGGCCTCGGCGACGAGAGCTCGAGCCTCCGCGAGATGGCCGCGGTCGACGAGCGTCGCGATGACGGCAGCGTTCAGCTGTCGGAGCTCCGATGCGAGCGCGTCGAGCTCGGGCTCGGGCGAGGACGCCCGCATGCGGACGTCGGTCCAGTGGTCGTCGGGGCCCGCCTCCGACACGGCTGGTCAGCGCCCGACGAAGTTGGGCTCGCGCTTCTCAGCGAATGCGCGCGGGCCTTCCTTCGCGTCCTCGGAGGCGAAGACCGCCATCCCGATCTTGAGCTCGATCGCGAGCGCCTCGGCCTCGGGGTGTCCCTCGGTCTCGGTGAGCGAGCGCTTGATGGCCTTGACGGCGACGGGGCCGTTGCGGTTGACGAGCGTCGCGAGCTCCAGCGCCTTGTCCAGCGCGGTGCCGTCGGGGACGACGTGACCGATCAGGCCGTACGCGAGCGCTTCCTGCGCCGTGATCGTCTTGCCGGTCAGCAGCATCTCCGCGGCCAGCGTGTACGGGATCTGGCGACGCAGGCGAACGGTCGAGCCGCCGAGCGGGAAGAGCCCGCGTCGGGCCTCGGCGACGCCGAACGTCGCGCTCTCTCCGGCGACGCGGATGTCGGTCGGCTGGAGGATCTCCGTGCCGCCCGCGATCGCGTGACCCTCGACCGCAGCGATCAACGGCTTGGTCAGGTTGTAGTGACGGAGCAGCGCGTTCCAGGCGTTCCCTGCGTCGGAGGCGTAGCGCTTCTCGTTGTCGTCCATGTCCTCGACGGGCTTCTGCTTGCCCATGGCCTTGAGGTCGGCGCCTGCGCAGAAGGTGCCGCCAGCGCCCGTCAGGATCGCGCAGCGGATGTCGTCGTCCTCGTCGATCCGCTCCCAGGCGGCGAGCATCCCGCCGAGCATGCTGGGAGAGAAGGCGTTCTTGGCCTCCGGGCGGTTCAGCGTGACGACCAGCGTGTGGTCGATCAGCTCGGTCAGGACGTGCTGCTCGGACATGACTGCCTCTTGGACGTGTGGCGGGACAAGAACTAGAACAGATTCTAGTCAAGCCTGGCGGCTCCGGCAACGGGTCGCCCGAGACGCGCACGTTTCTGTAACATGTTCTTGTTGCGCTGAGAGGGCGTCGGGTGCGGCTGCGCCACGACGGGGCGCGGATCGAGGGGTTCATGACGACGTCCGACGCCGTCGACGGACGGGCGCTGCCCGTCGTCGACCGAACGGCACCGCGGGTGCTCGGCGACGGGATCTCGATGATCCACGTCCCCATCCCGGACAACCCGCTCGGCCACACGCTCGTCTACGTGCTCGAGAGCGCGGAGGGCCCGGTGCTCATCGATGCCGGCTGGGACGCAGACGTCACGTGGGATGCGTTGACCGGCGGGCTGCGCGAGCTCGGCACGCGCGTGGAGGACGTGCAAGGTGTGCTCGTGACCCACCATCACCCGGACCACCACGGGCTCAGCGGCCGCGTCCGCGCCGCCAGCGGCGCGTGGATCGCGATGCATGAGGCCGACGCCGAGATCGTCGACCGGTTCCGCGTGCACCTCGCAGATCGTGCGTCGTCCTCGCAGCAGATGAACCGCCAGCTGGAAGTCGTCGGGGCCCCCGACACGGCCGCCGCATCGATGGCCGTGATGCGCGCCGAGCAGGCGATCCGGGTCCCGGCCGTGCCGGACCTCCATCTGCGCGATGGTGACCTGGCACCGATCGCCGACCGGCTGGTGCGCACGATCTGGACCCCCGGCCACTCACCCGGCCATTCCTGCTTCCTGCTCACACGCGAGGCGCGCCTGCTGTCCGGCGATCACCTGCTCCCCGACATCACCCCGCACGTCGGGCTGTACGAGATGGATCTGCGCATCGACATCGGCGATCCGCTCGGGGAGTTCCTCGCGTCGATGACGATGCTCAAGAACCTCGGCGTCGACGAGGTCCTTCCTGCCCACCGCCGTCCGTTCTCCGGGCTCGCCACGAGGTGTGACGAGATCCTCGCGCACCACGTGGTCCGGCTCGACGAGATGCTGGTCCTGCTCGACGTGGCGGCCGGGGTGACCTTGTGGGACCTCGCGTCGGCGATGACGTGGAACCGGGCGTGGGATGAGCTGCCGGTGATCAACCAGCGGATCGCGGTGTCGGAAGCCGCAGCCCACGTCCGCCACATGATCGGTCAGGGCCGAGTGGAGTTGCTTGACGGAGCGCCTCCGCGCTTCCGCGCGCTCATCGCCGAGGCGGCCGCCTGAGCATCCTGTGAGCCCACGGCGAAGCCCGCGACCGGGGGCCGCGGGCTTCAGCGTGTTGGTTCGGTGATCGGGCCGAAACCGACCCGATCACCGAGATCCGGGCTACAGGCGCTCGATGATCGTTCCCGTGGCAAGCGATCCGCCGGCGCACATGGTGATCAGCGCAAACTGCTTGTCCGTGCGCTCGAGCTCGTGCAGCGCCGTCGTGATGAGCCGCGACCCGGTGCACCCGACTGGGTGGCCGATCGCGATCGCGCCACCGTTGACGTTCATCTTGTCGGCGTCGCCGCCCTGGGTGGTGAGCCAGGACAGCGCCACCGAGGCGAAGGCCTCGTTGACCTCGTAGAGGTCGATGTCGTCGATGGTCATCCCCGCCTTGCGCAGCACCTTCTCGGTCGCCTGGTTCGGACCGTCCAGGTGGTAGTAGGGCTCCGCGCCGACCAGCGTCTGGGCGACGATGCGGGCGCGGGGGCGAAGCCCGGACTCCTCGGCCTTCTGGCGTGACATCCACATGACCGCGGCGGCGCCGTCGGAGATCTGCGAGGACGTTCCGGCGGTGTGGATGGCACCTTCGTAGACGGGCCGGAGCTTCGAGAGCCCCTCCATGGTGGTCTCGCGCATCCCCTGGTCGCGCGAGACGATCTTCATCTCGCCGGTGGGGTTGCCCTCCTTGTCGACCTGCGGAGCCTCGAGCGAGAAGACCTCACGCTCAAACCGTCCCTCGTCCCACGCGCGCTGCGCGTTGGCCTGGGAGCGGAACCCGAGCTCCTCGATGTCGGTCCGGGAGAAGCCCCGTCGCTCTGCGATGCGCTCGGCGGACTGGAACTGCCCGGCCATGTCGATGTCCCAGTCGTCGGGGCGCGACGATCCCGGACCGTTCATCCCTGCAGAGCCGAGCGGCACCCGGCTCATGGCCTCGACACCACAGGCGATCCCGACGTCGATCGCGCCCGCCTCGATGAGCCCGGCGATGAAGTGGTTGGCCTGCTGGGCGGAGCCGCACTGGCAGTCCACGGTCGTCGAGGCCGTCTGCCACGGCAACCCGGCGGCGAGCCACGAGGTCCGCGTGATGTTGGAGGACTGCTCGCCGGCCTGCGTGACGCAGCCGCCCACGACCTGCTCGACCGTGTCGGCGGTGATTCCGGAGCGCTTCACGACCTCTTGCTGGGCGGCGCCGAGCAGCTTGGTCGCGTGAAGACCGGCGAGCCAGCCCTGACGCTTGCCGATCGGGGTGCGTACCGCTTCGACGATGACGGCCTCTGCCATGCCAGTTCCTCTCAAGGAGTTCTGCCCGGGACGAGCGCGTCCTCGAGCCTTGTGTCGACAAGAGTAGTACGTGTTCTAGTTTTTGTGCAAGCCTTCAGCACTGGATGTGCGCCCGCTCGCGACGGATGCACAAAACTAGAACAAGTTCTTGACCGGGTCGGCCCCGGTGACTACCGTCGCTCCAAGTGGTGAGCGCCGGTCGGCCTCGCCGCTGAACGGGGCGCGGGCCCCACGATGCGTCTGGAGGACGGGTGAGCACCATCGCTGAGGCACCACAGGGGACCCGGGCACGCCCGGCCATCACCCAGGACACCCAGTTCTTCTGGGACGGCGTCGCTGAGGGCGAGCTGCGGATCCAGCAGTGCAACACCTGTCAGCGCCTGCACCACCCGCCGCGCCCCATGTGCGACAACGACCGTTCGACGGACATGGGCTGGGTCGTCTCCGAGGGCAAGGGTGAGATCTACAGCTTCGTGATCCACCACTACCCGCCGCTCCCGGGCGTTCGCTCGCCGCACCCGGTCGTGCTCGTGCAGCTCGACGAGGGCACGCGCTTCCTGTCCCACATGATCGACGGCACCGACCCGTCCGAGGTCCGCATCGGCCGTCGTGTCCAGCTCGAGATGGTCGCCATCGACGACGAGCTGACGTTGCCCATCGCCCGGTTCGTCTGAAGGAGTCCGACATGACCTCCCCGCTCTCACGGACCACCGCGATCGCCGGCATCGGCGCCACCGAGTTCTCGAAGTTCTCCGGCCGCTCCGAGCTACAGCTTGCCGCCGAGGCCGTCTCCGCAGCCATCGACGACGCGGGCCTCAAGCCGTCCGACGTCGACGGGCTCGTCACCTACACCGGCGACACCAACGCCGAGATCCACGTCGCACGCTGCGTCGGCATCGGTGACCTCACCTACTACTCGCGCATCCACTATGGCGGTGGCGCCGCGTGCTCGACGATCCAGCAGGCGGCCATGGCCGTCGCGACCGGCGTTGCCGATGTCGTCGTCGCGTACCGCGCGTTCAACGAGCGCTCTGGTCGTCGCTTCGGGCAGGGCGCATCCAACCAGGCACCGACGTCCGAGGGTGTCTTCATGTCGTGGTACTCGACGTTCGGGTTCGCGACCCCCGGTTCGTGGGTCGCGATGTTCGCGCAGCGCTACATGCACGAGTACGGCGCGACGTCGGAGGACTTCGGCCGCGTCAGCGTCGCGGACCGCAAGCACGCCGCGAACAACCCCAAGGCGTTCTTCCACAACAAGCCGATCACGCTCGAGGACCACCAGAACTCGCGCATGATCGTCGAGCCGCTGCACCTGCTCGACTGCTGTCAGGAGAGCGACGGGGGACAGGCAGTCCTGGTCACCTCGGCAGAGCGCGCACGTGACCTCCCGAACGTCCCGGTCATCATCGCCGGCGCCGCCAGCGGATCGGCCGACGGCCAGGAGTCGATGACCTCCTACTACCGCGAGCAGATCGTCGGGCTGCCGGAGATGGGGCTGGTCGCCGATCAGCTCTACCGCCAGGCCGGGGTCACCCCTGACGACATCGCCACCGCCGTGATCTACGACCACTTCACGCCGTTCGTCCTGCCGCAGCTCGAGGAGTTCGGCTTCGCGAAGCCCGGCGAGGCCAAGGACTTCATCCGCGACGGCAACATCGAGATCGGTGGCCGGCTTCCGATCAACACCCACGGCGGGCAGCTCGGCGAGGCCTACATCCACGGGATGAACGGGATCGCCGAGGGTGCCCGCCAGATCCGCGGCACCTCCGTCAACCAGGTCGAAGGTGCTGAGCACGTGCTCGTCACCGCCGGCACCGGCGTGCCGACGTCCGGGCTCATCCTCGCCACCGATCGCTGATCGGCGGAGCAGTCGCCAGAACACGTCAGCCAGTTCATCCAGAGGGACCCATCACATGCGCACCAAGCTCGGCAACCAGTTCGGACTCGACTTCTCGCTGTTCGCCTTCTCGTATCAGCCGGAGGTCGTCGCGGCGGTCTGCAAGGCCGGAGGGATGGGGGTGCTCGGCGCGCTGCGCTTCACCGCGGACGAGCTGCAGGAAGCCATGAACTGGCTCGACAAGGAGCTCGCCGGCACGCCCTACGGCGTGGACATCGTCATGCCGTCCTCGTCGGTCGACTCGACGAAGGCCGGCGAGATGTCGGCGGAGGAGCTCGAGTCGATGCTCAAGGCCATGATCCCCGACAAGCACTGGGAGTTCATCGACACGCTGCTCAAGGAGCACGGCGTCCCGGACGCGGAGCCGTCGGCATCGCGTCGTCTGCTCGGCTGGACCGACACGACCGCCCGCCCGCAGGTCGAGGTCGCCTTCTCCCACGACATCGCCATCCTCGCGTCCGCGCTCGGACCGCCCCCGAAGGACATCGTCGACGCCGCGCACGAGCGCAACATCCCGGTCGCCGGCCTCGTGGGTCGCACCGATCAGGCGCTGCGCCAGAAGAGCTACGGCGTCGACATCATCGTCGCGCAGGGCTACGAGGCCGGCGGACACACCGGTGAGGTCGCCTCGATGGTGCTCCTGCCGGAGGTCATCGAGGCCGTCGGGCCGGACACGCCGGTCCTCGCTGCGGGCGGCATCGGGACGGGTGCGCAGATCCTGGCCGCCGAGGCACTCGGGGCGCAGGGTGTCTGGACCGGGTCGATCTGGATCGACACGTTTGAGCACGGCGAGTCGTTCCCGGGGCTCTACCAGAAGATCCACGACGCGACCTCGTCGGACACCGTGCGCTCGCGCGCGCTGACGGGCAAGCCCGCACGTCAGCTCCGGACCGCCTGGACGGACGCGTGGGAGGCCGAGGAGAACCCCAAGCCGCTTGGCATGCCGCTGCAGTACATGGTGGCCTCGACGGCGCTGGAGCGCATCAACCGGTCGGACGCGAACGAGCTCAAGGGCACGCCGATCGGCCAGATCATCGGTGCCATGAACGAGACGCGGTCCTGCGAGGACGTCATCACCCGGCTGCGGACCGAGTACGACGCTGCCCGCAAGCGCGTGATCGACAACGCGCTCATCACGAGCTGAGAAGCGCAGTCCAAGAGATCGCTGAGAGGGAGCCCAGCATGACCACGACCTGCCCGATGAACGGTGACCGCGTCAATTTGCTGAACCCGGAGAACTTCGTCGAGTCGATGCCGATCGACACGTTGCTCGAGCTCCAGGAGTCTGCCCCGATCTACTGGTGGAGCGATCCGGGGTCCCACGGTGACGGGTTCTGGGTGGTGACCAAGTACGAGGACGTCGTCGAGGTCTCGCGCCACGCCCGGATCTTCTCGTCATACGCGCGCACGGCGCTGCTCGAGCGGTCCGACCGCAAGGCCGACGACGCGCTCGAGACCCAGCGTCTGATGATGCTGAACATGGACCAGCCTGAGCACACGCGGCTCCGGTCGATCGTCAACAAGGGGTTCACGCCGCGGGTCATCGCGACCCTGCGGGAGAAGCTCGAAGAGCGGACCGAACGGATCATCACGGAGGCGCTCGCCAAGGGGACCGGCAACTTCGTCACCGACCTTGCCGCCGAGCTGCCGCTCGAGGCGATCGCGGAGCTGCTCGGCGTGCCGTTCGAGGAGCGCCACAAGATCTTCGACTGGACGAACAAGATGATCGGGTCAGAGGACCCGGAGTACGCGATCTCCGCTGAGGAGACGATGCAGGCTGGCGCAGAGCTGTACGCGTACGCGTCGGAGCTGGCTGCCGCTCGACGCGCGTGCCCGGCCGACGACATCGTGACGAAGCTGATCGAGGCAGAGGTCGACGGGAGCAAGCTGACCGAGACCGAGTTCGAGATGTTCTTCCTGCTGCTCGCCGTCGCCGGCAACGAGACGACGCGCAACGCGATCAGCCACGGGATGCTTGCGTTCTTCGAGCACCCCGACCAGTGGGAGCGGTTCAAGAAGGAACGCGACCTGGCCCGGATGGCGGCTGAGGTCGTTCGATGGGGGACACCGGTCATGCACTTCCAGCGCACGGCGTTGGAGGACACCGTGCTCGGCGGCCAGGAGATCAAGAAGGGCGACCGGCTCGGCATCTACTACTCGTCGGCCAACCGTGACCCCGACGTCTTCGAGGACCCAGGCGCCTTCGACATCACCCGCGAGCACAACCCGCACGTTGGCTTCGGTGGCGGTGGTCCGCACTTCTGTCTCGGGATCCACCTCGCGAACCTCGAGATCGAGATCTTCTTCAACATGCTCGCGGATCGGATCCCGAACATCACGCAGACCGGCGATGCGGTCCGACTGCAGTCCTGGTTCATCAACGGGATCAAGGACCTTCCGGTCGCCTACAAGGCCTGACCGTCCCCGCGCCTCACACATCTGCCTGACTCACCAAGGAGCACCACATTGGGCACGCTCGGCCTCTGGAACATCGCCAACAGCCACCCGGACATGACCGCGCTCATCGAGCCGGATCACGCGGCTCACACGTACGCCGAGCTCGCCGGAGCCTCGAACCAGGTCGTCCACGGGCTTCGCGCCATGGGCGTCGAGGTCGGTGACGTCGTGGCGGTGCTGGTGCCGAACGGTGCCGCGTTCGTCGAGATCTTCACCGCGGTGCAGCAGGCCGGGTTCTATCTCGTGCCGATCAACTACCACCTCGTCGGGCCGGAGATCGCCTACATCATCGAGGACTCCGAGGCGAAGGCGTTCATCGCCCATGAGCGCTTCGCCACCGAGGCGCTGCGGGCGGTCAAGGAGATCGGCCTGTCCGCCGACCGGATGTTCGCCATCGGCGACATCGACGGCTTCCGCGACTACGCCGAGATCAAGGCCGGGCAGCCGTCAACGCTTCCCGAGGATCGCACCACGGGTGCGCTGATGAACTACACGTCCGGGACGACGGGGCAGCCCAAGGGCGTGAAGCGCGATCTTCCGGGCATCGACCCGGACACGACCGCTGAGATGGGGACCTTCCTCAACCTGCTGTTCGAGATCCAGTCCTTCGACGACAACGTGCACCTCACGGTCGCGCCGCTCTATCACACGGCCGTCGGCCAGTTCATGCAGAACGCGCTGCATGCTGGGCACACCGTCGTGCTGATGGACCGGTGGACGCCCGAAGGAACACTCGAGCGGATCGAGAAGTACCGCGTGACCACCTCGCACATGGTCCCGACGATGTTCAGCCGCCTGCTGAACCTCTCCGACGAGGCGCGCACCGGCTACGACGTGTCGTCGGTCCGCAAGATGATCCACTCCGCCGCGCCCTGCCCGATCCACGTCAAGGAAGCCATGCTCGACTGGTGGGGCAACGCCATCTGGGAGTACTACGCAGCGACCGAGGGCGGCGGCACGGTGGCATCCCCGGAGGACTGGCGCGCCCACCCCGGCACCGTCGGCAAGCCGTGGCCGATCAGCATCATCAAGGTCCTCGACGACGACGGCAACGAGCTCCCGAACGGCGAGGTCGGCACCGTCTGGATGAAGATGGGCGACCGCACCTTCGAGTACCACGGCGACGCGGAGAAGACGAAGAAGAGCTGGAACGACCAGGGCTTCTTCACGGTCGGCGATGCCGGTGAGCTCGACGACGACGGCTTCCTCTACCTGCGCTCACGCAAGTCCGAGCTCATCATCTCCGGCGGCGTCAACATCTACCCGGCCGAGATCGAGTCGGTGCTGATCAAGCACCCGCTCGTGATCGACGTCGCCGTGTTCGGCGTTCCCAACGCGGACTTCGGTGAAGAGGTCAAGGCGGCCATCGAGCTCGTCGACGGTGTCGAGCCGAGCGACGAGGTCGCCAAGGAGATCCTCGCGTGGTCCGAGAGCGAGCTCGCCGGCTACAAGCGCCCGCGCTCGATCGACTTCCCCGAGGACTTCCCGCGCGACCCCAACGGCAAGGTCTACAAGCGCCGTCTGCGCGACCCCTACTGGGCGGACAAGGAGTCCGAGCTCGTCTGAGCTCGAGCCGAATCATCCACGAAGCACGCACAGACTGCACACGAACCAGAGAGGCCTCCGATGTCGGAGTTCACCGCCACACACGTCTTGGAGTTCCCCGGTGGCTACACCCGGTCCACCGGGCCCGTCATGGGCCGGTTCCTGGGCGGGCTGAAGGTCCAGCGGATCTTGGGATCAACGATCTCCGATGGCCGCGTCGTCGTGCCGCCGGTCGAGTACGACCCGGTCAACAACGCAACCATCCAGGAGTCCGCGCTCGTCGACGTCGGCACGTCCGGCACGGTCGTTTCCTGGGGTTGGCAGCCCGACCCGCGTGACGGTCAGCCGTCGGACGCACCGTTCGCGTTCGCGCTCATCAAGCTCGACGGAGCAGACACCCCGATGCTGCACGGCGTGCGGGCCAGCAGCGCCGCGGAGATGTCCAGCGGCATGCGCGTCACCGCGGTCTGGAAGGACGAGCCCATCGGCACGATGCACGACCTGTCCCACTTCGTCCCCGCAGCCGAAGGAGCCTGAGATGACTGAGACCCGAGCGCTTCCCGAGCCCGTCGAGATCATGCCGGCACCGATCCGGCTCGAGTACTCCTACCAGCCCGGCTCCGCCGTCACCGAGTTCCTCGATGGGATGATGGAGGGCCGCATCCAGGGCCGTCGTTGCCCCGGATGCTCCAAGGTCTACGTGCCGCCGAGACCGTGCTGCCCGATGTGCGGCGACCTCATGAGCGAGATCGTCGAGGTCGGCAAGGAGGGCACGCTCTGCACCTACGCGATCGTGAACGTGCCGTTCGCGTCCCGGACGGTCGAGCTGCCGTACTGCACGGCCGAGGTCCTGCTCGACGGGTCCGACACCACGACGTCGTATCTGCTGCAGGGCATCCCCGTCTCTCAGGTCCGCATCGGCATGCGCGTCCGGACGGTCTGGAAGGACCCGGAGGACTTCGAGTTCAGCTTCGGCAACATCGAGCACGTCGAGCCCACCGGTGAGCCGGACGTGGACTTCGAACTGATCAAGGAGTACGTGTGATGGTGGACGTCGCGATCGTTGGGTTCGCCCAGCACACCGCCGCCGAAGAAGGCGGACGAGTCGAGCTCGAGTTCCTGCAGCCGGTCATCCGTGCTGCGCTGGGGCAGACCGGCCTGACCAACCAGGACATGGGCTTCACGGTCTCCGGATCCTCGGACTACCTCGCCGGACAGGCGTTTTCGTTCGTCGGCGCGCTCGACGCGTGTGGCCCGTGGCCGCCGCTGAGCGAGTCGCACGTCGAGATGGACGGCGCGTGGGCGCTGTACGAGGCCTACATCCGTCTCCAGCACGGCGACATCGACACCGCCCTCGTGTATGCCTTCGGGAAGTCGTCGCCCGGCGACCTCGCCCGCGTGCTGGCCCTGCAGACCGATCCCTACACGATGGCGCCGCTCTGGCCGGACGCCGACTCGCTGGCCGCCATCCAGGCGCGGACGCTGCTCGAGGCCAACGGCTTCAGCGAGCGTGACATCGCCGAGGTCGTCGCGCGTTCCCACCGCAACGCCAAGGACAACCCGTACGCAGTGATCAGCGGTGATCTGGACGTGGACGAGCTCCTCGCCGCGCCCCGCTCGCACGACCCGATGCGCGCGCACGACCGTCCTGTCGTGACCGACGGTGCCGCCGCGATCGTGCTTGCCACCGGTGACCGTGCCCGGGAGCTGTGCGACGATCCGATCTGGATCACGGGCATCGACCACCGCATCGAGACCGGCCAGTTCGGGCTGCGTGATCTGGGCGTGTCGTCCTCGACGAGCCTCGCAGGCCAGCAGGCCGGAGTGGCCGACGGCACGATCGACCTCGCAGAGCTGCACGCCCCGTACGCGCACCAGGAGCTGATCCTCACACAGGCCCTCGGCCTGAGCGGCGACACGGTGATCAATTCGTCGGGAGGGGCGCTGACGTCCAACCCGATGATGACGGCCGGGCTGATCAGGATCGGCGAGGCAGCCGAACGGTTGCGCTCGACCAACGCGACCCGCGCGGTCGCCCATGCGACGTCGGGCCCGGCGTTGCAGCAGAACCTGGTGTGCGTCCTCGAGCGCACGCCTGCGACCACGGGGGCATCGGCATGAAGCAGCTCGCAGCAGCGGTCGGAACCGGCCAGACCCACCACCGCGCGAAGCGTCTCGACGTCTCCATCGCGGGCCTCGTCCGCGAGGCTGCCGAGCGCGCGCTCGATGACGCCCAGATGGACTGGGGTGACATCGACGCAGTCGTCATCGGCAAGGCGCCCGACATGTTCGAGGGCGTCGTCATGCCCGAGCTCTACCTCGCCGATGCGCTCGGGGCCGTCGGCAAGCCCATGATGCGCGTGCACACGGCGGGCTCCGTCGGCGGCTCGACCGCCGTCGTCGCGACGCACCTGGTGCAGTCGGGACGGCACGAGAAGGTCCTGACCGTCTCGTTCGAGAAGCAGTCCGAGTCCAACGCCATGTGGGCGCTGTCGATCAAGATGCCGCTGTCCGTCCAGGGCAACGCCGGGGCAGGCGGCTACTTCGCGCCGATCATCCGCGGATACATGGCCAAGTCCGGAGCCCCCGAGGACACCGGCTACAAGGTGGTGCTCAAGGACCGGCTGAACGCGCTGAAGAACCCGTTTGCGCACCTGCAGCAGCCCGACATCACCTACGAGTCCATCGCGGCCTCGCCGCTGCTCTGGGATCCGCTTCGCTACGCCGAGACGTGCCCGTCCTCCGACGGCGCTGGTGCCATGGTCATCACGTCGGAGTCGGTCGCGGACAAGTACACGAAGCCCGTCGCCTGGATCCACGGCACGGCCGTGAAGTCCGAGCCGACACAGGGAGCCGGTCGCGACCGCGTCAACCCGTGGGCGGGGCGTGAGTGCGCCAAGGCGGTCTTTGCCGAGGCCGGGATCACCAACCCGTACGAGGAGATCGACTGCGCCGAGCTCTACGTGCCGTTCTCCTGGTTCGAGCCGATGTGGCTCGAGAACCTCGGGTTCGCCGAGCAGGGCGAGGGCTGGAAGATGGTCCACGACGGCATCACCGCGCTCGACGGGCCGCTGCCGATCAACATGTCCGGCGGCGTGCTGTCGTCCAACCCGATCGGGGCATCCGGGATGCTCCGCTTCCTGGAGGTTGCGAACCAGGTGCGCGGCACCGCGGGGGAGCACCAGGTCGACGGGGCACGCAAGGCCGTCGGCCACGCCTACGGCGGCGGCTCGCAGTTCTTCGCGATGTGGGTGGTCGGCTCCGAGAAGCCGACCAACTGATCGCGACGGGTCGCGTCGTCGGGAGCCGTCGCGACCCGTTTCTTGTCGTTTCGAGGTGAGGGGAATCACCGTGCAGTTCAATCTGGCAGACATCTTCGAGTCCGTGGTTGACGTGATCGGCGACCGTGAGGCGCTGATCGCCGACGGGCGCCGACTGACCTACGCGGAGCTCGACGCGCGCGCCAACCAGCTCGCGCACCACCTCACCGCGCAGGGTGTCGGGGTCGGCGACCACGTCGGCTGTCACCTGAAGAACGGCACCGAGTACCTCGAGGCGATGATCGCCTGCTTCAAGATCCGTGCGGTCCCGATCAACGTGAACTTCCGCTACGTCGAGGAGGAGCTGCGCTACCTGTGCGCGGACGCCGACCTGGTGGCAGCGATCTCCGACGTCGAGTTCATCCATCGACTCCAGGGCGTCCGAGGGCAGCTGCCCTTGCTGCGTCATGTCATCGTCGTGGGCGATGAGGGCAAGGTCCCGGACGACTGCATCGGCTACGAGGCGGCGATCGCCGAGCAGCCGACGGGTCGCGAGGCCCTCCCGACCGACCGATCGCCCGATGACCTGATGATGATCTACACCGGAGGCACCACCGGGATGCCCAAGGGCGTCATGTGGCGTCACGAGGACATCTTCTTCGCCGGGATGCTCGGTGCCCGGGTCGGTGGACCCGGCCCCGTCGAGTCCCCGGAGGAGGTCGCGCCCCGTGCGCTGTCAACCGGCGGGTTCGTCCGGACCTTCCCGGCCGCGCCCCTCATGCACGGAGCGGCCGAGCTGGCCTCGTTCATCACGTTCTGGTCGGGCGGGACCGTCATCCTGATCCGCGACTTCTCCGGACACGGCGCCTGCAAGCTCATCGAGCAGGAGAAGCCGATCTCCATCTCCCTCGTCGGTGACGCGATGGCGACCCCGCTGCTCGACGCCATCGAGGAGGGGGACTACGACCTGTCGTCGCTGATGTCAATCGGGTCGGCTGGCGCGATTTTGTCCGGCTCCACCCGAGAGCGGGCCAAGTCGCTGATCTCGCCGCTCGAGATCTCCGACGCGTTCGGCGCCTCTGAGGTCGGCTACACCGGCTCGGCGACGGCGGACTCCAGCCCCGAGAAGGGGCTCAAGTTCGAGCCGCGCGAGACCGCCGCCGTGGTTTCGGACGACGGCAAGATCCTGCCGCACGGCTCGGATGAGATCGGCCGGGTCGCACACACCGGCAACATCCCGCTCGGCTACTACAAGGACGAGAAGAAGACCGCCGAGACGTTCGTGATGATCGACGGCACCCGCTGGGTCGTTCTCGGAGACCGTGCCAAGGTCGACGCGGATGGCGTCATCCACTTCCTCGGTCGTGGGTCGGTCTGCATCAACTCCGGCGGTGAGAAGATCTTCCCCGAGGAGGTCGAGTCGGCGCTGAAGGCGCACGACGACATCGTCGACGCCGTCGTTGCGGGCATCCCGGACGCGAAGTGGGGCGCGAAGGCCGTCGCGGTCATCCGCGTGAAGGACGGGCGCGAAGCCCCGACGCAGGCGGACATCGAGCAGTTCCTGTCGACGCGGATCGCGCGCTACAAGGTTCCGCGTCTGATGGTCGTCGTCGAGGAGATGGTCCGCTCGCCCTCCGGCAAGCCGGACTACAAGTGGGCACGACGCACGGCGGCGGAGTTCGCCGGCGTCGCGATCTGAGCGGAACGCCGATGACCCAGCCGACGATGCAGGATCTCTTCCGCGCTCGCGCGGAAGACGATCGTCCCGGCATCGTCACGCGACGTTCGACGTGGACGTGGCGACAGGTCATCGAGCAGTGTCAGGTGCGGGCGGCCTGGGCGACGGCGGCGCGCGTGCCGGACCAGCCGAACAACGTCGGCGTCATGCTGGAGAACACGCCGGAGTTCGTCTTCCTCCTGGGCGCTGCCGCGCTGTCCGGGACCACCGTCGTCGGCCTGAACCCGACGCGGCGCGGCGAGGACCTCGCGCGCGACGTCCGCCACACCCAGTGCCGCGCGGTCCTCACCGATCGGGTGCACGCGAAGCTGTTCGAAGGTCTCGATCTCGGCGGCGTACCCGTCCTCAGCGTCGATGACCCTCGCTGGACGCGAAGCCTGGTCGAGTTCGGTGACCTCGAGGCGCCCCCGGCGGCCGTTCCGGCTGACGCGCCGTTCATGCTCATCTTCACGTCGGGCACCACCGGCGCGCCGAAGGCGGTGATCTGCTCGCAGGGCAAGATCGCCCGGCAGGGGAGCGGGCTCGCCGCTTCGCTCGGGCTCGGCCCTGACGACGTGGCCTACGTCTCCATGCCCCTCTTCCACTCGAACGCGATCATCGCTGGTCTCACCCCTGCGGTGGCCTCCGGTGCGACGCTCGCGCTGGCCCCTCGGTTCTCCGCCTCCGGCTTCCTCGAGGACCTCCGGGCCTTCGGGGCGACCTACGCCAACTACGTGGGCAAGCCGCTCTCGTACGTGCTCGCCCAGCCGGAGCGCGACGACGACGCGCTGATCCCGCTGCGCGTCGTGTTCGGCAACGAGGCGGCGCCGCAGGACATCGTCCGGTTCGGGGAACGGTTCGGCTGCCGCGTCATCGACGGGTTCGGGTCAACGGAGGGCGGGGTCTCGATCAGCAGAACGCCGGACACCCCGGCCAGCTCGCTCGGCCGGGTCGTGGGAGACGTGGCCGTGATCCACCTCGACTCCGGCGAGGTCTGCCCGCCCGCGCAGTTCGACGGCGCGGGGCGTCTGCTGAACGCCGACCGGGCCATCGGCGAGCTCGTCAACCGTGGTGGCGTCGGGTCGTTCGAGGGCTACTGGGGCAACGACGAGGCGACGGCGCAGCGGGTCCGGGACGGCAGCTACCACTCCGGCGACCTTGCCTACGTCGACGCGGCGGGCTTCGTCTACCACGCCGGCCGAACCGGGGACTGGGTGCGCGTCGACGGGGAGAACGTGGCCGTCGCCGCGATCCAGCGGCTGCTCAGCCGCCACCCGGACGTCATCGACGTGGCCGTGTACGCCGTTCCCGACGAGGCCGCTGGGGACCAGATCATGGCTGCGCTCGTCGTGCGTGATCCTGCCGAGTTCGCCGTGGACGGCTTCGCCGCATGGCTCAGCGCTCAGGCCGACCTGTCACCGAAGTGGATTCCGCGGTATCTCCGGATGACCGCTGCCCTCCCCATGACCGAGACGAACAAGGTCCTGTCGCGACAGCTCACATTGGAGGGCTGGCGTTGCGAGGATCCGGTCTGGTGGCGGCGCGGCCAGCAGACGCGGTTCGTCCGGCTGGCTGAGCACGACCTGACCGACCTCGCGCAGCGGTTCGCGTCCCATGGACGCGCGGACCGGCTCCCGGTCGGAGTCTGAGTCAGGGACGGTCGCGAAGCAGGAGCCCGCTGGCGACGTCGAGGTTCTCGTGGAGGTCGCTCGACGACGAACGCCCCGCGAGCCAGGTCAGCATGGACGAGAACCAGACCTGCTGGAGCACCCGGGAGATCGCGCGCTCTTCGGCGGTCGGCTCCTCGTCGGACCCGGTGATGGCCCAGGTGATGAGCCGCATCATCACGCCGTTGACCGACTCGACCTCATGTGCGGCAGAGCTGTCCGCGAACATCAGCGCGCGCAGCATGGCGCCGAGCATCGTCGGGTCCCGCTCGAGGGCGCGGCTCGCGCGCCGCATCACGTTCATGACGCGCTCGTGCGCGGTGTCGCCCGAAGGCGGGCGCCGGAAGATCCCGTCTCGCAGGGCTTCCGTCTGCTGGTTCATCGCGGCGACGAGCAGGTGGACCTTCGACGGGAAGTAGCGGTAGAGCGTGCCGAGGGCGACCTCTGCGAGCTCCGCGACGTCGCGCATCTGCACGGCGTCGTAGCCGCCCTGGGACGCGAGCTCTGCAGCGGCGACGAGGATCCGCTCGCGACGCGCATGCTGCGCCTTCGTGAGGCCCTCGGTCTCGAGGGTGCCCGTCTTCAGGTCCGGCATCGTCGCCCTTGTCCTCTGTGGATCAGAACTCGGCACGCTTGTACAACGCGAGGACCGCGGCGCCGCCGAGCCCGATGTTGTGCTGAAGGCCAACCTCGGCACCGGCGACCTGACGGGCGCCCGCGGTACCGCGCAGGTGCCAGCTGAGCTCGGCGCACTGCGCGACGCCGGTGGCGCCGAGCGGGTGGCCCTTGGAGATCAGCCCGCCGGACGGGTTGACGACCCAGCGGCCGCCGTAGGTCGTGGCGGCCTCGTCGATCAGCTGTCCGGCCTTGCCCTCCTCGGCCATGCCGAGGGCTTCGTAGGTGAGCAGCTCGTTCGCGGAGAAGCAGTCGTGGAGCTCGATGACGTCGACGTC
>CBDTYW010000033.1:0-20038 GCA_965364735.1 uncultured Nitriliruptoria bacterium | reverse complement strand
ATCAGCGCCATCCCCATCTCGGCCATCCCGATCAGCGCCAGCGACGTCGAGGCCTCCCCGATCAGCGCGATCCCGATCTCGGCGATCGCGCCGGAGATCCGTCCGCTCGTCCTGCAGTGCGCTCTCGTCAACTGCGACGACCCGGGGAGCACGACGCTCGGTGAGGCCGGCGATCTCGATGAGCTGCGCCCTGAGGCCCTCCTGTCCCTCCTGGCCGCGGTGCTGACCGATCCGGCCCACGGCCTGATCCTGCACGACATCATCGGATTCGCGGACCGCGGTCGCCCGGAGGTCCAGGCTGCGCTCGACGACACCAGGACCGGTGATCTCGGCTCCTATGGCACGGCGTTGTTCGAGGACCTCTTGGGCCTCACCGGCCTCGATCTCGCCACGACGCCCCTCCAGACGATCCTCCCCGGACTGGAGCTGGACATCGCCGGGCTGCGCCAGCTGCTCGACAACATCAACACCGACGCCTCGGACGACGTGCGCAGCGAGCTCGACGACCTGGGCCTGGGAGACCTCTTCGACCTCGGCGGCCTGGTCATCATCGACCTGGTCGACGTGCTCGGCGACACCCTCTTCGCCCAGCTGCTCGAGCTCATCCACGACGCCCCCGTCGGTGACGAGCACTCGGTCCTCGACCTCATCCTGGCGCTGCTCCCGTCGGAGAGGGTTCCGTGGACCGAGCTCGACCTCGCCGACGGCGGCATCCAGCGCGCCGTCGCAGGGACCACCGGCACCGAGATCACCTTCACCGTGACCGCGACGTTCGCGGGCCAGGACGCGACGAAGCCCTTCGAGATCGACGTCGTCCTGCCGGGCGGCGCGATCCTCGCCACCGAGAACGCTGCGCTGACCGAGGTCGGCGGGATCCAGCCCGTCCAGATCCGGTCAACCCGCGTCGGCAACGTCGACCGCTTCACGATCCCGCCGCAGCCGGACGGGTCCATCGAGCTGGAGATCACCGCCGCCGCCCCGCTCGCCCTCGGGCAGAACATGACCGGGGTCACGGTCCGGCACACGGACCTCGGCGAGTCCGTCGGAGCGACGGCCGTCAACGTCATCGAGGAGTTCGAGCCGAACAACACGGTCGCTGAGGCCGCCAACTCCCCCGAGCTCGACGGCAACATCGTCGTCCTGAGCCACATCGGTGTTCCGGGCGACGTCGACCTCTACCCGGTCGATCTGGCCGCCGGCGAAGGCTTCTCCGCCTTCCTCGGCAACGTTCCCACAGGCGTCGACCTCGACCTCGTCCTCTACGGCCCGCCCGGAACAGCGATCCCCGGGCCACGCGTCGAATCGGTCGACGGTGGCGGCGGGACCTCACAGGTCGCGCAGGACGTCATGCTGCTGGCCGACCGTCCGGCGCTCCAGGTCTCCGCGAACCGCGGTCGTGCGACGGAACGCGTCGACCTCCCGCCGGTCCAGTTCCCGGGGACGTACCTGGTTCAGGTGACCGGCTACAACGAGACGACAGCTGCCCCGCCGTACTCGCTGCAGGCAACCGTCACCCCTGCGCCGGTCCTCCCTCCCTGTGCGCCATGGCCGACGGGCCTGACCACGACCGCGGCAGCGAGCGCGCCCCCCGCCACGACCGCAGATGCCGAGACCAACACGCTGTTCCTCGTGAACCGTGCCCGCTATGCCGGCGAGTTCGGTCAGGCGGAGCTCGACGTCCTCGACGGGCTCCTCACGCAGATGTCGGCGCTCGACGGCACCGGGGCCGATCCGGCCGTCAACGGCCACGTCCTCGCGCTCGACGACATCCCCGCCGTCGCAGCTGCGTTCGCCGGGTGGGACGCCGACCGGTGCTCGGTCCCGGCCGCCAACGTCGTGGCTTCCGCCATCCGCTCGGAGATCCTTGCGCTCCGCAACAGCAGCGCCCCGAACATCCAGCACGTCGTCGTCATCGGCCCTGACGAGCAGGTGCCATTCGCCCGCGTGCCGGACTTCACCGACATCGCGAACGAGCGGACCTTCGCCGAGAACCAGGTCGGCCGCCTCGGCGGAGCTCGCGTCAGCAACGAGCTGCACGCGGCGCTCGCGTTCGGCTACTACCTCACCGACAACGCCTACGGCGCTCGGCAGTCCGAGGTCGCGCTGAACCGCCCCATCCACGTGCCAGACATCGCTGTCGGACGACTCGTCGAAACCTCGGGCGAGATCCACGCACAGCTCCAGCAGTTCCTCGCCTTCGACGGCCGCCTCGACCCGGCAACGGAGAGCTTCGTGGCCGGCTACGACTTCCTCGCCGATGGTGCGCAGGCGGTCGCGGACCGCGTGGCCGACAACGGCAGCACCGTCGACACGCTCATCAACGAGACGTGGAACGCCGGCGAGATCCGTGACCGCGTCGCGACCGGGCAGGGGACGCAGGACCTGCTCTCCCTCAACGCCCACTTCGACGAGACGAGCCTGCTCTCGGCCATCGAGGATGCGCAGGGGACGCAGGCAGATCTCTTCGATGCGAGCGAGGTCAGCGGCGACTACGCCGGCGCGATCGCCTTCACGATGGGCTGTCACTCTGCCCTGAGCGTGTCGGACATCTCGATCGGCCAGACCCCGGACTGGGCCCAGGCCTGGTCCCAGCACGGAGCTTCGTACGTCGGCAACACCGGCTTCGGGTACGGCGAGACGGAGACCATCGCGCTCAGCGAGGCGTTGATGGTCGGATTCGCCGAGCGCCTCGACGGATCGATGACGATCGGTCAGGCGCTCGCGTTCGCCAAGTCGCAGTACGCATCCAACCTCGCGAGCTACGGCATCTATGACGAGAAGGTTCTCATGGAGGCCACCTTCTACGGCCTGCCGATGTACGTCATCGCCGCGCAGGGAGAGCCGCTCCCCGTCCCGCCGGCCCGTGAGCTCACGAGCACCTTCGGGCTCCCGACGGCCACCGAGTTCGACCTCGACCCGATCACCACCCCGATCGTGTCGCGGACGAACGGCGACGGCGAGACGTTCATGGTCGTCGCCCCCGGCGGTGTCGAGCAGATCCCCCAGGTGACCCACGAGCGTCCCATCCAGCCGCGCTGGACGACCGATGTGACCGCCCACGACGGTGCTGGCGGCGTCGCCTTCCGCGCGACGGGTGCGGTCATCGAGGACCTCGTCACGGTCGACACCACGGTGATCGACCCGGTCGTCAGCCGTCCGGTCGTCGACGCAGCGAACGAGTCCCCCGAGCCGAAGTTCACGGATGGGATGTTCCCGTCCGTGTTCACCCGCGTGAGCGGCGCGCAGACGCCGGTCGGTCCACGCGATCAGCTGGTCGTCGTGCCCGGTCAGTTCCGCGGGAGCGAGCGATCCGGCGTCCAGACCCTGTTCCGGGAGATGGACCTGACGGTCTACTACGCCAACCCCGGAGACCTCGACCGCGACGCGCCACGGATCGTGGCGGCCAAGGCGGTCGTGTCGGGCAACGTCGTGGCGTTCCGCGTCGATGCCTTCGACGAGGTGAGCGCGCTGCGCCGCGTCGTGGTCTTGTGGTCCGAGCACGACTCCGACGAGTGGCAGCCCCTCGACCTCGCACCTGCCACCTCGCCGGTCAGCGCGGAACGCTGGACCGGCGGGACGCAGCTCACCGCACCGCCCGGAATCGGCGAACACGTCTCCTGGATCGTTCAGGTCGTCGACGGTGCGGGCAACGTCGGCGTCTCCTCCGCGAAGGCGGAGTTCCATGCCGCGCCGGTCACCGAACCGATCGCTCCCCCGACCGGCGGCGGCGACGAACGGACGCCGGGCACCCCGGCCGCCTCCGGGGCGCCGAAGGTCGGCGAGTGGTTCACCGGTCCCGTCACGGTCGAGATCGACGGTGACCCCAACGGCAACGCCGTCCTCTTCGTCAACGGCGTGCAGACCTCGTCTCCAGCGACCATCAACGTCACCGGTACCCATCAGATCGACGTGGTCGACGAAGGCACGACGACAACCCGGTTCGTCCTGGTCGACGTCGATGCCCCGGAGATCAAGATCGACCGGCCGGTCGACGGCGGCCTGTACCCCGTCGGCACGGGCGTCCCGGTCGACGTCACGACGCGCGACGCCGGTTCTGGCGTGGACCCCGCCAGCACGAGCGGTCACCCGACGTCCGTGTCGATGGCATCGGCGGGGCCGGGCTCCCTCACCCTGAGCGTCACGGACCGCGTCGGCCTCAGCGCGTCCGCGACCAGCTCGTGGAACGCGGTGACGGTCGCTGCGCCGGCGAGCGTGGCCGCTGGCGAGCCCTTCGACCTCCTCGTCACCGGGCTCGATGACGCCTCCGGGCTGACGGTCTCGTGGGGCGACGGCGCAGGACCGGTCAGCCCGTCATCGGCCGACGTGAGCATCGGGACGAACGAGCTCCGCATCCGCCACAGCTACGCCGACGCCGGCACGTTCCGCCCGGTCATCCACCGTGCCGGAACGCGCGTCGCCGGCCCGATGATCGACGTCACGGCCTTCACGCGTGACGGTCGCGTCACGGGCAAGGGCGAGACGACCGCGCCGGCCGGGAGCCGCGTCGACAAGCCCGCACGGACCGGCAAGATCGTGGTCAAGATCGACGGTCGCTGGAAGGAGCAGCACGGCCACATGCGCCTCGACGGGAAGCTCCAGGTCGACCTGCGGAAGCTCGGGCTGGGGAAGTTCGACGCGAAGTCGTCGGATCTCTACGACCTCGTGTTCTCCGGCGACAGCGCCACGATGTACGGCATCGGGAAGCTCAACGGACGACGTGGCTACCGCTTCGAGGTGCGCGTCCGCGACGGTGACCTGTCGGACCCGTCAGGTGAACCCGACCTCGTGCGGGTCATCATCCGCAGCATGCAGACGGGCGCGGTGGTGTTCGACAACGGGCTGGACAACGACCCGGGCACGATCGTGACCAAGCACGATCTGAGGATCATC
This sequence comes from uncultured Nitriliruptoria bacterium, assembly GCA_965364735.1. Taxonomy (GTDB): domain Bacteria; phylum Actinomycetota; class Nitriliruptoria; order Nitriliruptorales; family Nitriliruptoraceae; genus CBDTYW01. The sequence goes on along the minus strand of CBDTYW010000033.1, from coordinate 15,148 downwards.
CCTCACAGATGACCCCGTCGCGGTCCCGATGTTCACGGCACCCGTCGATCACGCTCCCGGCGCGTTAGCGTGGCCACATGGCCACGCTCTCCGATGTGCTCCGCCCCTACGTCCCGTCCACCCTGTGGACGTGGTCGGAGCCTGGCGTGCAGATCATCGACGGCAGCCTCGTCAGCGCGGACATCTCCGGGTTCACCGCGCTCGCCGAGCGCCTGGCCGACGTCGGCCGTGAGGGCTCGGAGCAGCTGACCGCGATCCTCAACGACCGGTTCGCAGCGATGATCGCGCACGTCGACCGGCATGGGGGCGACGTCCTCAAGTTCGGTGGTGACGCGCTGCTGTGCTTGTTCACCGACGCCGACCACGCCGCTCGCGCCACCGCGGCGAGCATCGCGATGCGCGCCGAGCTCTCTCGGCCCGTGACCGCGCGCGGACGCTCGAAGGTCCAGCTCTCCGTCTCGACGGGGATCCACAGCGGACAGATGCCCCTGTTCCTGGTCGACAGCGGCTACCACCACGAGCTGCTGGTGCTCGGTGATGAACCCTCGATCACCGTCGAGGCGGAGTCCACGGCCGGTCGCAATGAGATCCTGGTCTCGCGCGCCACCGAAGCCCTGCTGCCGGCCGGGACGTGTCAGCCTCATGCGGACGACCCGACCTTCGCGCTGGTCATCACCGACGTGGAGGCCGATGTCCTCGCCGACGCACCCGTCAGGATCCCGGCGCTGCGGGAAGCACCGACCGTCGAGTCCTTGGAGCGGTGCCTCCCACCATCACAGGTGTCGCGCATCCGGCACTCGTCGACGGCCGACGGAGAGCACCGATCGGTCGCGGTTCTCTTCGTGTCCTTCAGCTCCACCGGGACCTTCCTCGACGCGCGCGCCGCGACGACGGAACACCAACGGCTGACGACCCTGATCCGTCGAGCCGGTGAGATCTGCGACCGGTACGGCGTCAGCTACCTCGCCTCCGACATCAAGCCGGGGGGCGGCAAGATGATCCTCGCCGCCGGCGCCCCGAAGTCCACCGGGCACGACCCGGACGCGGCCCTGCACTGCGCACGCGACCTGTCGCACGAGCTCGGCGCGCTCGGCCTGCGGATCGGGGTCGCCCACGGCCACATCTTCGTCGGTGACCTCGGCGGACCGACGCGACGCACCTACACCGTGATGGGCGACTCGGTGAACCTCTCTGCGCGGTTGATGTCCGCCGCCGAGCCGGGACAGGCCATCGCGACACGCGCCCTCCTCGACGCCGCGGAAGCCACGTTCCCCGCGGAGCCGCTCCCACCCTTCATGGTGAAGGGCAAGTCGATCGAGATCCACGCGGCCGTGATCGATGCCGGGACGGCCGGGGGCACCTCCAACGAGGCCCACGAACGTTCTCGTGCCAGCGAGCACTTCGTCGGGCGCACCGCGGAGCTCGGGACGCTCACCGAAGCATGGCAGCAGGCCGTCGCGCGCAACGGGTCCACACATGCGCTGATCGCGGACGTCGGCGCGGGCAAGACCGAGCTCGTCGATCAGCTGATCCACAAGGTGGCGCCTGAGCTGCTGCTGCGCGCCCGCGGTGACGTCGGCACCCGCGCGCGCCCCTACGCCGTGATGCGCAGCATCCTCAGGTCAGCCACCGGGATCCCGCTGAACGCCCGACCAGAGGAAGCCGGGGTCCAGCTCCTCGGAGCGCTTCGCCGTCACGTGCCCACGCGTGCAGCGCTGGCCCCGATCGTCGCGCGGACCCTGGACGCCGAGGTGCCGATGACGCCGGAGGCGAGCCGGGTGCTGCCCGAGTTCGCCGGATCGCTCGCGACCGCCGTCGTGGCCGAGCTCTTGGCCGCGGTCCTCACGCAGCCGACGCTGATCGTCATCGAGGATCTCGAGACCGCCGACGCCGCCAGCATCGAGATGGTCGAGCAGCTGTTCACCGGAGATGCCGCTGCGGTCGTCAACCGTCCGTGGCTGGTGGTCCTCGCCTCGCGCGATGCAACGTCAGTGCCGGAGTCGGTCGAGCGCATCCCCCTCGAGCCGCTCACCACCTCGGAGCTCGAGGCGCTCGTGGTCGCGATGACCCCGCGCCCCCTTCGACCGGCTGACGTCGCCGCGATCGTGGTGAAGTCCGGCGGGAACCCGCTCTTCGCGATCGAGCTGGCAACGGCGGACGCTGACGTCGACGACCTCCCCGCCACCGTCGAGGCCGCGGTCGCAGCCCGCCTCGACCGTCTGGAACCCGCGATCCGGGAGCGCATCCTCCAGGTCGCCGTGCTCGGTGGCGACGTCAACCGCACCGTCCTCGAGGGCTCGCTCGGGATCGGGGGCGCGGGGTCTGCCTGGGCTGATGCGTCCGAGTTCGTCCATGTGACCGACGAGCGCGTCACGTTCAACCAGACCATCTACAGCGAGGTCGCCTACCAGCTGCTCTCGTTCCGCCGACGTCGGCGCCTCCACGACCAGGTCGCCCGCTGGATCCAGGAGCATCAGCCGGACGACGTCAGCAGCATGTCCACCCACTTCGCCGGTGCCGACGTCGCGCCAGAGGCGTGGAAGTACTCGGTCCTTGCAGCCGAGGACGCCCTCGCCAGCTTCTCCAACACCGACGCGGTCCGCCTCTACCTGCGCGCGCTCAGGTTCGGACGCCGGGCGCAGGGGGTCTCCACCGCCGAGATCGGCCGGGTCGAGGAGGCCCTGGGTGACGTCGCCGAGGTTGCCGGCCAGTACGAGACGTCAGCGCAGGCCTACAAGCACTCCCAACGCCGCTTCGGTGGCGAGCTGCCGGCGAGCGTCCGGCTCCAGCGCAAGCTCGGTGTCCTGCAGGAGCGTGCCGCGAACTACTCCGGAGCTCTCCGGATCTACGGCCGCGCGCTGTCACGCATCGAACGCGAAGCTCCCGCTGCGCGAGCGATCCTCGCCGGGCCGATCGAGCTTGCGTACGCGGGGGTCCGCTACCACCAAGGACGCTACGACGACTGCGTCACGTGGGCGAAGCGCGCCGAGCGCGACGCGCTGATCTCCGATGACGCACGCTCGCTCGCCCATGCCTACCTGCTGCAGGACATCACCGAGACCTACCGTGGACGCCCGAGCAACTTCGCTCAGAAGGCGGCCGTGCTGTTCCGCCGGGTCGGCGACCTGCTGTACGAGGCCCACTCGATCAACAACCTGGGCGTCGCGGCGTACTTCGCGGGCGACTGGGCCACTGCCATCGAGCACTACCTCGCCTCGGCGGACACCATGGCGACCGCCGGAGCCGCCACCTGGTCCGGGACCTCACGGAACAACGTCGCCGAGGTGTACTCCGACCAAGGGCGCCTCGACCTCGCCGAGGAGCAGCTCGACGCCGCGGACCGCATCTTCCACGCGGTCGGCTACACCCTCGGGATCCACGTCGCTCGCGAGAACCGCGGCAGGGTTCGTCTGCGGCAGGGGCGCCTCGACGAGGCCACGACCATGCTCACGGAGTCACGCGAGAAGTTCGTCGAGCTCGGAACCAGCTACTACGTCCACGTCGCGGACCTCTGGCTCGCGGAGGCAGAGCTGGCGCAGAACGACCCCGACGCTGCCGTGACCCGGGCGGAGGAGCTCCTCGCCGGCGGCGAGCTCGGCGACCCGAACCTCGAGGCGGGCGCGCAGCGCGTGCTCGGGACGGCCGAGGCGATCCTCGGCGACCACGACGCTGCAGCAGAGCACCTGGGGTCCGCGCTCGACTCCGCGGTCCGCGCGAACTCGGTCTACGAGCAGGGCCTGATCCGCCTCGTCCTCGCCGCCCTCCCCGACGCCCCCGGAGCGGCCGGGCACCTCAAGACCGGCGCCGGGCTCCTGGCAGATCTCGGCGTCGTCACGGAGCTGCTGCCGCCAGGCCTCGAAGCCCTGCGAAGCCGCCAGCGGGACCTTGCTCGGTGACCAGGAACACCCCCGCACCGTGGTGGTCCGACCCGGTCGTCTCGACGGCGGAGTCGGGCACACAGACCTGGGGCGACGTCGTCAGATGGTCACGGTCCGTCGGACGCTGGGCGAAGGTCCAGCGGGCCGCCACCCGCGCCCTCTCCGCGCTCGACGCCGATGAGTCAGCCCTCGCGACCGTCGACCTGCCGTCACGCGAGGGCGCCTGGCGGCGGCGCAGGGGGCTCATCACCGCCGACGCGCTCCGTGCCCGCCTCACCGCATGGGACCTCTCGGTGAGCAGGTGGCGGACGCTCCTCACCGCGGAGGCCCTGGTCGAGGGACGTCACGACGACCGGCCGGCGTCGGACGAGCTCCTGGGATGGGACAGCCGCGACGTCCTCGACCATTCCGTCATCACGGGCACGCTCGACGTGGAGCTGGACGCGCGCCTCACGGACCTGCTCGCCCGCGAGGTGCTGCACACGCGCGGCGTTGACGACCCGTCGGACCCGGACGAAGTCCTCGCGGTGTTCGCCAACGTGATGATCGACGCCGACGCGCTGCACCAGCACGTCGCGCGTCGCGCGCTCGACTGGACGGAGGTCGACGCCCTCACGCTCGTCTTCGCCGACCGGGATCCGGCCGCCGAGGCTCGGCTCTGCGTGCATCACGACGGTGACGACCCGATCCGCGTCGCCGACATCTCGTGCGCTGAGGTCGTCAGGGAGCACGGACTGCTCACCGACCTGTCCGCGGCGCGTCAGCGCCTGCTCCGTGACGCTCCTCAGGGGAAGGTCGTCGGTCCGCGGGAACGTGCTGACGGTCGATGGGAGATCACCACCGTCCAGGCCCGACGGCCCGCCAACCCCGCGGACCCGGTGCTGCGGGAGAACGCGCTCAGGGAGCTCGTCCGGCTGGCGATCGACGGCGCCGGGCACCAGCGCCTCGACTGGCACGAGGGCACGCATGCACACCGGTGACCGCCCCGCGGCTGGAGCGTCGAGCACGCCGCTCGATCCGTTCAGCGTGCTCGACGACCTGCCGCTCCTGCAGCTCCTCACGCCCGAGCTGCGCACCGTCGTGCGCAGCAGCTTCGTGAGCCTCGACCTCCCGTTCGGCAGCGTGATCGTGCGACAGGGCGAGAACGCCGACGCCGTCTACGTCCTCGCGGAAGGACGGGCACGCGTCATCACCGAGGACGACCATCTGGAGGAGATCGCGCTGGCGACGGTCGAGCCGGGAGAGCTGATCGGCCAGAGCGCGCTGATCGACGGCGGGGTGCGTACCGCCACGGTCCGCACGAGCGTCCCGTCGCGCGTGCTCCGGCTCGACGGGGGCCTGCTCCGCGGGCTCGTCCGTCAGCATCCCGAGATCGGCGCAACGCTCCGGCTCGACGTCCGTCGCAACCAGCTCGACGTCCTCTTCCGACGCTTCCCCAGCTTCGCCGCGCTGCGCGGCGCGCCGCTCCGACGACTGCTGGAGGGCGTCGAGGACATCGAGGTCGCGGCCGGTGATGACGTCATCGTCGCCGGCGATCCGGCGGGCCCGATGTACGTCGTCCGCGAGGGGCGGTTCCGCGCACACCGTGACGATCGCAGCCTTGCCTTCGCACGGCATGGGGAGATCTTCGGGGAGCAGTCGACCATCACCGGAAGCCCGCGCGCAGCAACCGTGACGGCCCTGACGCAGGGCCGCCTGCTCGCCGTCCCCCCGGCGCTCCTCACCGACCTCGTCGAGCGTGACCCAACCTTCGCCCGCGAGGTCAAGCTCCTCGCCGAGCGCTACGCCTACCAGCAGCGTGCCCAGGTCCCGACGGGCTTCGACGAGGAGCTCGTCCCGACGTCGACGTCGCCCGACCCCGCGGCCGCGGTCACCCGGGACGCGGCATCCCCCGCGGCCGATCGCCCCGCCGGACGTCAGCGGAAGATCCGACGGTTCAAGATCACCCACCAGGTCGACGCGGCCGACTGCGGCGCCGCGAGCCTCGTCATGGTGGCCCGTCACCACGGCGCGAGGATCTCGCTGGCCCGCGCGCGTCAGGTCTGCAACACGTCCACGGGTGGCAGCACGCTGGCGGGCATCGTCGACGGAGCCAAGGCCATCGGTCTGGACGCACGCGCCACCAAGGTCTCCCCCAGCAAGATCGACGAGCTCTCGCTCCCGGCCGCGATCCACTGGGATCGCGACCACTGGGTCGTGCTCCTCGACGTCAGCGCCAGCCACGCGGTCATCGCGGATCCGGCCCGCGGGCGACGGCGGGTGACGCGCGAACGCCTGATGTCGTCCTGGTCCGGCTACACCGCGACGTTCGCTCCCACCGAGCGGCTCGAGCGACAGAACCTTCGAGAGCAAGCCGCGTTCCTGCGGCCGTATGTCCGCGAGCTCCGGCCCGCGATCATCATGGCGATCGTGATCTCGACCGTCGTCAGCGTCATGACGCTGCTGCTCCCGATCTTCACCCAGCGCATCGTCGACGGGGTCCTGCGCGACGGAAACGTCGACCTGCTGGCCGGCATCGTGACCGGACTCGGAGCGACCACGCTCGTGATCGCAACGGCAGGCTTCATCCAGGGGATCGTCCTGACCGACCTGGCCTACGACTTCGACAAGCAGTCGCTCTCGAGCCTGACGCGGCGGCTGTTCTCGCTGCCGATGAGCTACTTCTACGCCCGTCGGGTCGGTGACGTGCAGCGACGGCTCGAGGGCCTCGCGGAGGTGCGGGAGTTCGTCGTCAGCCACGCCGCGACCTTCGTCACCTCAGTGCTGAAGCTCGCGGTCTCGCTGGTCCTGCTGGTCGCATACGACCCGCTGCTGAGCCTGGTGTGGGCATCGACGATCCCGTTGAACCTCGGGATGATCCGATTCGCCGCACATCGCATCCGTCCGATCGCGGACAACCTCGAGGAGCATGCCGGTCGCTACGCCTCGAAGCAGGTCGAGGCGATCGAGGCCGTCGAGACCGCGAAGGCGATGGGTGCCGAGGGCTCGCTGGGACAGGAGCTCGTCGACGACTTCGCGGAGATGGCCCGTCGCGGGATCCAGCTCCAGCAGTCGAGCCTCCGCCACGGCGTCGTCTTCGACGTGATCGAGTTCGTCGGTCTCGGTGCGCTCCTGTTCGTCGGTGCGCTGCGGGTGACGACCGGCGATCTCACGGTCGGCCAGTTCGTCGCGTTCAACGCGATCGCCGCGCTCGCCACCAGCCCGATCGACTACCTCGTCGGCGTGTGGGACGACATCCAGGACGCGGCGATCATCCTCACCCGCCTGCAGGACATCTTCGTCGAGGAGCCGGAGACCCACGCGCACGCCCAACCGGCGCCGCGGCTGTCCGGTGCGATCCGCCTGCGCGACGTGACCGTCCAGTACGGCGGGCCGGAGAGCCCCCGAATCCTCGACGGTGTCGATCTCGAGATCCATGCCGGCGAGACGCTCGCGATCGTCGGACGGAGCGGGTCAGGCAAGTCCACGTTGCTGCGGTGCATCGCCGGGCTGATCGCCCCGGCCGAAGGGTCCATCGAGCTCGACGGGCTCGACCTCGCAACCCTCGACCTGACCTCCGTCCGACGTCAGATCGGTGTGGTGCTGCAGGAGAGCTTCCTCTTCGCGGACACCCTGACGAACAACATCGCCTTCGGTGAGGACGCGCCGGATCCCGGATCCGTCCGGCGGGCAGCCAGGCTCGCGAACGCCCACGCGTTCATCAGCCGGCTGCCGCTCGGCTACGAGACGCTGGTCGGAGAGACCGGCGTGCAGCTGTCCGGAGGACAGCGACAGCGGGTCTCGATCGCGCGAGCGGTCTACCGCGATCCCGCGCTGATCCTCCTCGACGAGGCGACGAGCTCGCTGGACGCGGAGTCCGAGCGGGCGGTGCAGCAGAACCTCGGCAGGATCCTCGCCGGGCGGACGTCCATCGTGATCGCGCACCGGCTCTCGACGGTCCGTGACGCCGACCGCATCATCGTGCTCGACGCCGGCCGCATCGCCGAGCTCGGAACGCACGACGAGCTCATGGAGCGACATGGCCTGTACTTCTACCTCGTCAGCCAGCAGCTGGACCTCTGACATCAGCGGCGAGGTGCGCACGGGGTCTATCGTGGTGGCCCGGACCGGAGGAGCATGAGATGAGCAACGAGACCAACTCCCAGCACGACGACGGGCTCGAGGACCTCGACCTGAGCCCCGAGGAGGCCGACGAGGTCCACGGCATGGGTTCACGATTCTCCCGCAAGCTCCGCTTCACGCGTGGTGGTTCCGGCGACATCAAGCTCGACAAGGCTGCACGAGCGGTCACGCGCGTGTTCCGCGAGGGCCACAAGGGCTGACCGTGACCGCTCCGAACGAGCTGATCGGTCTCATCCGCGACTCGGTGATCGGCGACGACACCGTCGTCAGCGGACCGTTCGGCCCGAGGCGGGTCACCTACGCCGATTACACCGCATCGGGACGCAGCCTCAGCTTCCTCGAGGACTTCATCCGGGCGCAGGTGCTCCCGATGTACGCCAACACGCACACCGAGTCCTCCGGCACCGGCCTGCAGACCACGCGATTCCGCGAGGACGCCCGCCGCATCGTCGGCGAGTGCGTCGGGGCAGACCCGGACGAGCACGTCGTGCTGTTCTGCGGCTCCGGGTCGACCGGCGCGATCGACCGCCTCATCGGCGCGCTGAACCTGAGGATCCCTGCGGACCTCGACGCGTCCTGGGGCCTGTCCTCACACATCCCCGACGACCAGCGCCCCGTGGTCTTCATCGGCCCGTACGAGCACCACTCCAACGAGGTGCCGTGGCGGGAGTCCATCTGCGACGTCGTCACGATCTCCGAGGATCCGGACGGCCACATCGACCAGGAGCAGCTGCTTGCGCGGCTCGAGGAGTACGCGGACCGACCGCTGAAGATCGGCTCCTTCAGCGCCGCCTCGAACGTCACCGGCATCACCACCGACGTGAGCGGCATCTCCCGGCTCCTGCACCAGCACGGGGCGCTCGCCTTCTGGGACTACGCGGCTGCGGCGCCCTACGTCGAGATCGCGATGCGTCGCGACGACGCCGACGACCACATCGACGCGATCTTCCTCTCCCCCCACAAGTTCATCGGCGGTCCGGGCACGCCCGGGGTGCTGGTCGCCCGTCGGGAGCTCTTCAGCAACACCGTCCCGGTCGTGCCCGGTGGCGGGACGGTCGCCTACGTGAACCCGGTCGATCACGCCTACCTGACGAGCATCGAGCACCGCGAGGAGGGTGGCACGCCGGCGATCGTCGAGGCGATCCGCTGCGGGCTCGTGTTCCAGCTCAAGGAGGCGGTCGGCGTCGAGACGATCGCGGCCCGCGAGCATGCGCTGATCCAGCGCGCGATCAGCCGCTGGTCAGCCAACGACTGCATCGAGGTGCTCGGCAACCATGCGGCGGAGCGCCTCTCGATCGTGTCGTTCGTCGTGCGCCACTGCGCGTCCGGACCGGACGGCGCGTCCTCGACGCGCTACCTCCATCACAACCTCGTCGTCGCGCTGCTCAACGACGTCTTCGGGATCCAGTCCCGTGGTGGCTGCTCGTGCGCGGGCCCGTACGGCCACCGGCTCCTCGGCATCGACCTCGAGACGAGCCACGAGTTCGAGCGCGAGATCACCACCGGCTGCGAGGGCATCAAGCCCGGCTGGGTCCGGGTGAACTTCAACTACTTCATCGACGACACCGTCGCGGACTTCATCCTCGCGGCCGTGGAGTGGGTCGCGACGCACGGGCACCGTCTGGTTCCCCAGTACCGCTTCGAGCCGGCCACGGGCCTCTGGACACACGCCAGCGGCCTCGTCGACCCACCGATGAGCCTCGACGACATCTCCTACGTCGACGGTCGCATGACCTTCACCGATCTCCGCCGTACCGCGCCCGCGACTCGCCTCGCTGACTACCTCACGCTCGCCGACCGACTGATCGCGGCCCTCGACGAGCACCCGTACTCCGAGACCCCGGGCATGCCGGAGCTCACCGATGACTTCGAGCACCTGCGTTGGTTCTGGCTCCCGGCCGAGCTCGCCGGCGCATGACCCTCAGCGCTTCGCGGGCTCGTGGGTGAACGTGACGCGCAGGCGCTCGAGGCGCAGCGACGAGATCCGCCAGCGGCCGTCCTCGCGCCTGTAGCGCTCGTGGTAGTGCCCTGAGCCCTGCATCACGTGCCGGCCGCCCTTCCCGTCAGGCATCTCGAGGACGTCATCCAGCGCCCAGATCCCGGTCGCCTCATCCTCGGAGATGAGGTCGATCTCGGGCGTGTGGCCGTGGTGGACGGTGCGGGCGCGCTCCGTGCCGGCGCGCACGAACGCGACCCACGAGGCACGTCCGGTGTGCACCCCGGCCTCTTCCGCGTCATCGCGCACGTCGAACACCGCGAACTCCGTGAAGAGCCCCGCCCATGCGTCGTACTGCTTCGTGTCGAGCAGCCGGAAGTACGCAGCCTTCAGCCGACGGATCTCCTCGATCGCGGTGAGGCGGGCGACGGGATCCATGTCGACGTCAGGTGTTCTGCTCGCGACGCTGCTTCGTGGTGCGGTGCTCGGGGTCGGTGTCGAAGACCGGGATGACGTGCTCGCCCATGAGGCGCACGGTCTCGAGCGCAACCTCCTGCGGCATGTCGATGGCGAGCGAGATCGAGACCTGGTCGACGCCGGTGGCCTCGGCGCGCTTCATCTGCTGGGTGACCTCGTCCGGGTCGCCACAGAACATGAACCCGCCCTCGATCATGAACTCGATCGTGTCGAGGTCCGGCTCCGGGAGACGCTCGGGCCAGGTCGGGACGTAGTCGGGGCGCGGCATCGTCGAGTGGTAGCGGTAGACGCCGGCGTGCAGCAGGCTGAGGCCCGCCTTCGTGGCGGCCTCACGAGCCTTCTGGCCGTCCTCCATCACGATCGCGGTGGTCGTGGTCATGATGTTGTCGTTGATCCAGTCACCGACCGGCTCGGCGCGCGAGATCCCGTCCTTGTAGGCGGCGACCTTCTTGGCGATGGAGTCGATCGAGCCGATCGAGAAGCCGATGACGCCGAGTCCCATCTCGCCGGCCTTGACGAAGGTGTCGGGCGATCCTGCCGCGACCCACAGCGGCGGGTGCGACGGTCCCAGCGGCTTCGGCAGGACGTTGCGCTTGCCGGGGACGCGGAAGTGCACGCCGTCCTCGTGCGAGTACTCGGTCTCGCGCCACATCTTCGGCAGCTCGGTGATGGCCTCGCGCCACATCGGCTCGGTCTCGTCGGCCGAGTCGATGTCGAAGCCGTGGACCTCGTGCTGGCCGGCGCCCCGTCCCGTCCCGAGCTCGAACCGACCGCCGGTGATGATGTCCATCGTGGCGGCCTCCTCCGCGACGCGGATGGGATGGTTCACCGTCGGGTGGAGGTTGCGGATGCCCGTCGCGACGTGCATCTGCTCGGTCTTCGCGGCGATGAACGCCAGGAGGCTCCCGGATGCCGAGGTGTGGGAGTACTCCTCGAGGAAGTGGTGCTCGGACATCCAGCAGTACTTGAAGCCGGCCTTGTCGGCGGCGACCGCCACCTCGATCTCACGCAGCAACACGTAGGACTCGTAGTTCGGGTTCTCCGCGACGCGATGGTCGGGCGTGTGCCCCTGCAGGAAGATGCCGAACTCCACGTGAATGCCTCCTCGTTGGACGCCGAGACGCGGCGTCGCGCTGATGGACCGAAGTCTAGACCGTCGAGGGGACTGATCGCCAGAACGAAACTGCGTTCACAACTGCAAACGATGTGTTCGCAGAATCAACCGGAGATCGACGTGGATGTCACGGCGCAACGCGAGATGACGAAGCCTGGCACGACGCTGCGCGGAGAAGGTGCCGCGCTCTCCGCTGCGCTCAGAACGCACCCGGATCAGAGGACGTACCGGCTGATCGCCTCGACGACGCAGCCCGGACGATCCTGGCCCTCGATCTCGACCGTGATCGTCATCACCGTCTGGATGCCGCCCTTCACGTCGTCGACCGAGGTCAGGTCGACCACGCCCCGCACCCGCGCCCCGACCGGGACGGCGCTCGGGAATCGAACCTTGTTCGTCCCGTAGTTCACGCCCATCGAGAACCCCCGGACCTCGACGATCTCGGGGAGGAACTGGTTGGTCAGCGCCAGCGTCAGATAGCCGTGCGCGATCGTCGAGCCGAACGGCGACTCCGCGGAGGCGCGCTCCGGGTCGACGTGGATCCACTGGCGATCACCCGTCGCCGAGGCGAACTCGTCGATCCGCGCCTGCGTGATCTCCACCCAGTCGCTCACCCCGAGCCGATCACCGACCGCCGCGCGGACCGCGTCGGGGCCGTCAAGGATCTTCGGCATGCTGGCTCCTCAGGCGCGCTGGGACGAGACGCTGACGATCTCGCCGGTCATGTAGGTCGAGTAGTCGGAGGCGAGGAACGCGATGACGTTGGCGATCTCCTCGACCGTCGCTGCGCGGCCGTAGGCCTCCTTGGCCTCGAGCTCCGTGAGCAGCTCCGGCGAGGTGACCTTCGCGAGGAACGGATGCATCGCCAGGCTCGGGGCGACCGCGTTGACGCGGATGCCGTTCGGCGCCTCCTCGACCGCGACGCAACGCGTCAGCGCCATGACTCCGGCCTTCGCGGCCGCGTAGTGCGACTGGCCGGGCTGGGCGCGCCATCCGAGGACGCTGGCGTTGTTGATGATGATCCCGCCGCCCTGGCCGCGGAGCGTCGTGACCGCCGCGCGCGTGCAGCGCATCGTCCCGGTGAGCGTCACGTCGATGACGACGTTCCACTGGTCATCGGTCATGTCCGCGAGCGCGACCTCTCCCCCGAGGCCGGCGTTGTTCACGACGACGTCGAGCCCGCCGAGCTGCGCCACTGCTCCGGCGAACAGCGACTGCACGCCGACCTCGTCCGTCACGTTGCAGACGATGGCGATGTGGTCGCCCTGGGCCGCAGGCGCCTCGGCGTTGAGTCGCTCGAGCGCTTCACCGAGGCGACGCTCGTGATGGTCGGAGATGCAGACCGTCGCGCCCTCCTTGGCGAGGCGCACGGCGGTGGAGAACCCGATCCCCGTGCCGGCCGCGGCGGTCACGACGACCTTGCGGCCCGCCAGCAGCCCGTGGCCCTCGGGTGATCCCGGTGCGGTGGCGTCAGGCACGAGGGGTCCGTTCCCAGTCACGTCCGGCGAACTGTGCCTGGATCGAGTCGGCGGTCCAGCCATCGTCCGCGTGCAGCTCGTCGGCATAGCGCCAGCCACGCACGACCTTGAGCTCCTGTCCGCGGATGAAGAACGTCTGCCCGGTCGCGTCGCACTGCGGGCTCACGAGCCACGCGACGACCTCGGCGACGTGCACCGGATCGAAGGTGTCGAACGCGTCGGCGTCCTCCGGCGCGGCGACCATGTCGGCCATCGCCGGGACGGCTGTCGTCATGCGGGTGCGCGCCGCGGGCGACAGCGAGTTCACCCGGACGCCGTAGCGCTCGAGCTCGTCGGCCAGCGTCACCGCGAGCCCGGCGATCCCGGCCTTCGCGGCGGCGTAGTTCGACTGCCCGGGCTGGGCGAAGAGGCCGGCGTTCGAGGTGGTGAACACCAGGCTGCGGTCGCTCTCGTTGCCGGCCTTGGACTCGGCGCGCCAGTGGGCAGCGAGCGCCTGCGACGGGCAGAAGTGCGAGCGCAGGTGGCCGCGGATGACGGCGTCGAACTCGTCGATCGACATCCCGACGAACATCCGGTCGCGCAGAAGGCCGCCGGAGTTGACCAGCGCGTCGATGCGCCCGAACGTCGCGATGCCCTTGGCGATGAACGCGTTCGCATCCTCCGGGTCCGACATGTCCCCGGAGTCCCCGACGGCCTCAGCGCCGACCTGCGTGGCCGCGTCGACGACCCCGTCGATGATCGTCGGGTCGAAGCCGGAGCCGTCGCGCGACGCCCCGATGTCGTTGAGGACGAGGCGCGCGCCGCGCGCCGCGAGGAGCTTCGCGTAGGCGCTGCCGAGGCCGCCGGCAGCACCGGTGATGGCGACGACGCGCCCGTCGAGGTCGATGGTCATGGGGTGCTCCTGCGAGAGGTCAGTTCGGGACGGCGTTGGCGGAGAGCCACGCGCGGTGCTCGCGGGCACCTCCGTGCTGCGCGGCGAGCGCGGCGCCGCGCTTCAGCCAGAGGTGGAGGTCGTGCTCCCACGTGAAGCCGATGCCGCCGTGCAGCTGCAGCGCATCGCGGTCCACGCGTGCCCAGGCCTCACAGACCGCGACCTTCGCGATGCGGACGGCGTGGGCGCGCTGCTCAGCGTTGCCGACAGCGATCGAGCGTGCCGCGGCGCGCACGATCGAGGTGCTCGCCTCGACCGCGACGAACATGTCGGCGAGCGTGTGCTGGATCGCCTGGAACGCGCCGATCGGGGTGTCGAACTGCTTGCGCAGCTTCGCGTACTCGACCGTGTCGTCGAGGAGTCGCTGGCAGACGCCCAGCAGCTCAGCCGCGCTGGCGTGGATCGCGCGGTCGACCGCTTCGGCGATCGCGTCCGCGCCGCCGACGGTCGCGCCGGCGTCGTCGGCCATCCGGATCAACGAGACCGAACGCGTCGCGTCCTCGGGGCGCAGCGCGGTGACGTCGAGGTCCTCGACCACGACCGCGATGAGGGCGTCGCCGCGGGTGGTGAGCACGCCGTCGGCGACGTCGAGTCCGCTCACGAACCCATCCGGGTCCAGCGCCAGCGCCATGCGCATGTTCCCGCTGGTGATCCGCGGGAGCCAGTCCCCGGCAACCTCCGTCGGAGCGTGGGCGCCGATGACCGGCGCGGCGACGGCGATGGTCGCGCTGACGAGGTCCGGCAGCGCCGAGCGGCCCGCAGCCTCGAGCACGAGCTGGAGGTCGCGGGTGTCGCCGTCCATGCCGCCGTGCTCCGGCACGACACCGATGCCCGCGAGGCCGACCTCGGAGATCTGGCGCCAACGCGATGCGGCGTCGGTGTCAGCGCCGTCGATGATCGCCCGCAGCACCGCCGGCGTCGCGAGCTTGTCGAACAGGTCGCGGGACATCTCGCCGAGCGCGAGCTGCTCCTCGGTGAACTCCGGCGCGATGCCGCTGGTCGGGGTGCTCATCGTCATCCCTTCGGCAGGCCGAGAACCCGGCGCGCGATGATCGAGCGCTGGATCTCGGAGGTTCCGGCGTAGATCGTCGCGGTGCGCGAGAACCAGTAACGGCTCCACCAACCCTCGGCGTCGTCCAAGGGCGAGGCCTCGGGGCTGCGGACGTTCGCGGCCGGGCCGAGCAGGTCGCGGCCCGCCGCGTAGAGGTCGCG
>CBDTYW010000032.1:0-20181 GCA_965364735.1 uncultured Nitriliruptoria bacterium | reverse complement strand
CGTGGGCGTCGGGGTGGGCGTCGGCGACGGCTCCCCGGTCGCCAGCGCGATGGCCGCGGCCGCGTCGAGGATCCCGGAACCACAGCCCGCGCAGAAGCCGGCGAAGGGCCGCGCCGACTGCGTGAGGACATCCTCGACCTGGGTCGGCGTCAGCTCCGGTGCGGCGCCCATGACCAGCGCGGCGACGCCGGAGACGTGCGGGGTGGCCATCGACGTGCCCTCGAGCCAGCCGTAGGTGGTACCGGTCAGCGTCCGCGTGCCCGAGCCGAGCGTGGAGAGCACGCCCTGCGAGCTCGACGTCCGGATGTCGCCGCCAGGTGCGGCGAGGTCGACCTCGCCGCCGCGGTTCGAGTAGTTCGGCAGGGTCCCGTTCGGGCCCGAGGAAGCGACGGCGATGACCCCGACGCAGTTCGCGGGAGACGAGTTGGCGACGTCGCCGCCACGGTTGCCGGCCGCCACGACGACGACCGCACCGAAGGACCGCGCGGTGTCGACGGCCTGCTGCTCAGCGAGAGAGCACGCGCCGGAACCACCCAGGCTCAGGCTGATGACGTCGGCCGGCGTCGGGTTCACGGGCAGACCGTCGACGCTGCCCCCAGCCGCCCAGACGATGGCGTCGGCGATGTCTGAGGTGTAACCGCCGCAGCGGCCGAGAACGCGCACGGGCTGGATCTTCGCACCCGACGCGATGCCAGCGACACCGGTGTTGTTGCCGGTCGCGGCAGCGGCGGTCCCGGCGACGTGCGTTCCGTGCCATGACGACGAGACGAAGCTCGGGTTCCCGCAGTCCTGCGACTCGATCCAGTCACCCGGATCGGTCGGGTCGGGGTCGCGGAGGTCGCCGTCGCGAGAGACGAACGTGTCGCTGATGAGGTCGTACCCCGGGATGGTCTGGCCCGCGAGATCCGGGTGCGCGATGATGCCGGTGTCCAGCACGGCGATGACCACGTCGCTGCCGGTGTGCGCAGCGGGAACGTCGTCGAGCCGGATCCCCTGCGGGCCGAAGAGGTGCCACTGCTCGGACGCCCGAGGGTCGTTCGGGAGCGCGGCGATCGTGCGGATCTGGTCCGGCTCGACCCACTCGACGTCCGGGTTCGCCGCGAGCAGGCGCATGAAGGCGACGGCCTCGCTTCCCCGGAGCGCGCGGTCCACCGCGACGACCGCTGCACGGCTGTTGCCACGCACGAGGAGACGACCCTTGGTGCCGCGGTCGCGGGCAGCCGCGTCCACGCGCGCGTCGACGGCTGCGTCGGACACCTCCTCGTCGCTGCCGTCGCGGTACCGCACGATGAAGCGGTCATAGCTCAGCCCGTCCCGGACCGCCTCCTCGCGGACCTGCGGACGGTCACGATCACGGCCGTGCCCGGCGTCAGCCGGCGTCGCCGAGACGAGCGGCATCAGCAGCGCGAACGCCGTGACCACCGCGATGTGGATCCTCCGCCGGTCGATCGTCGAGCTGAACATGTCTTCGCTCCCCGCAGGCACGCAAGGTTGGCCCCCGTCGCGCGAGGCGTCCACCTTGGCATGCTCTGCCCTTCGGCGCGAGCCAACACCGCGCGGTGTGCGGTTGAGTGCGATGACTGCGCGCCCACCCACGAGGGGGCACGCTCCTCCGAGCGCCAACCGGAAGGGGTCGTCTGTGACCAAGCCATGGGACGCTGTCGTCGTCGGGTCCGGCCCGAACGGGCTGTCGGCCGCGATCACGTTCGCTCGGGCCGGTCGGTCTGTCCTCGTCCTGGAGTCCAACGACCGGATCGGCGGGGCGCTGGCGTCGGCGGAGCTGACGGAGCCGGGGTTCATCCACGACGTCGGCTCGGCCATCCATCCCCTCGGGATTGCTTCACCGTTCTTCCGCAGCCTCGACCTCGAGCGGTACGGCCTCGAGTGGGTCATGCCGCCAGCTGCGGTCGCGCATCCGCTCGACGGTGGCGATGCGGCCATCGCCTGGCACGACCTCGAGCGGACCATCGCCGGACTCGGCGTCGACGGCGACTCCTACCGAGCCGCCTACGCCCCGCTCGTCGCGCACCAGGACGAGCTGCTGGAGCTCGTGCTCTCCTCCGTGCTCCGCATCCCGCGCCACCCGGTCTCCGCGGCCCGGTTCGGACTGCAGGCTGCGTTCTCCGCCAACGCCTACGCCCGGCTGCGCTTCGACGAGGATCGGGCACGCGCGCTCTTCGCGGGCCACGCCGCCCACGCGATCCTGCCGCTGACCCGGCCGCTGACCGCAGCCTTGGGGTTGATGTTCGGGACGCTCGCCCACGGCTCGGGCTGGCCGTTCCCGCGCGGCGGGGCGCAGGAGCTGACGAACGCGCTCGCGGCGTGCTTGACCGACCTCGGTGGCGAGATCCGCACGGGCACCCGTGTCGCGACGATGGCGGACCTGCCGCCTGCGAAGCGGGTCGTGTTCGCGTTGACGCCGCGCCAGGTGCTCTCGGTCACCGGGGAGCACTTCCCCCACCGCTACCGCCGGGCGCTCGGACGCTTCAGGTACGGGCCCGGCGCCTTCAAGGTCGACTACGCGCTCGATGCCGAGGTCCCCTGGGCCAACGCCGATGTCGCCGAGGCCGGCACCGTGCACCTCGGCGGGCGCCTCGAGGAGATCGTCGCCGCCGAGGCCGAGGTCGCAGCGGGCCGGGTCGCGGCGCGCCCGTACGTCCTCGCCGCCCAGCACACGCGCTTCGATCCGAGCCGCGCTCCGGCGGGCAAGCACACGTTCTGGGCGTACTGCCACGTCCCCCACGGGTTCGTCGGCGACGCGCTGCCGGAGCTCGAGGGGCAGATCGAGCGGTTCGCGCCCGGGTTCCGCGACGTCGTGCGAGCGCGACACATCACGACGCCGGCAGCGCTCGAGGCCCAGAACGCGAACCTCGTCGGCGGCGACGTCGGCGGCGGCAGCCAGGCCGGCGCCCAGATCATCCTGCGTCCGCGCCTGCAGGTCGACCCGTGGGCGACCGCGGACCCCCGCATCTTCATCGGATCAGCGTCGACGACGCCCGGCGCCGGCGTGCACGGCATGGCTGGCCACCACGCTGCGATCTCGGCGATGCGGCCATGACCACGTACACGAAGGCGCCGCCGCCGAGGGGCATCGGCGGCGGCGCATCGTGCTGTGCAGTCAGGCGCGGACAGGCACCCGGGCGTCGTCGAGGGCGGTCTCGTCGGAGCTCGCGGGGGACGGCCCGACGGGGCGTCGACGGTCGGTGACGCGGGCCCAGAGGGTCAGCGTCGCCGGCAGCACGATCACGCTGGAGACCAGCGCGAAACCAATGGTCATGGCGGTCACGATGCCGAACTGGCGCATCGGGGAGATGGTCGACAGCGCGAGAACGCCGAAGCCGGCCATGGTGGTGAGCGCGGAGCCGACCAGCGCCCCTCCGGTCTGCTCGAGCGTGCGGGTGAGCGCGGCTCCTGCGTCCGGGGTGATGGCGCGTTCCTCGAGGAAGCGGTTCACGACGTGGATCCCGAACGGGACGCCGATGCCGATCGCCAGCGCCGAGATCATCGCCGTCATCATGTTGAACGGGATGCCGACCGCGGCCATGACCCCGAGCACCCAGACCGTGACCACGCCAACCGATGCGATGGCGAGGACGCCGAGCATCGGGGTGCGGTGCCGGAACCAGAAGGCCAGCGCGAGGATCACCATCGAGGCGACCAGCGTCAGCACGAGCCCGGTGACCTGTGAGTTGCGCAGGTCGTCCATGACGGCGTCGGTGAGCAGGTTCTCCGAGGTCAGACCGACCTCGAAGCCCGCGTCGGTGAGGATGGCGGCGTCGCCGCGGAGGTCCACCTCGAGACGGTCCACGCCGGCTTCGCCAGCCTGGGTGCTGATCGCGATCATGGCCGACGTCGCGTCCGGGGCGATCGCCACCTGGGCCTGCGGGGCACCGTCGACAACACGGACGTCCGGGTTGTCGGCGAGCGCGGTGACGTAGGCGTCCAGCACCGTCGTGTCGGAGACATCACCGGTGACCAACACGCGCGTGGTCTCGCTGAGGTCGCCGCCGAACTCGTCCTGCATGATCAGGATCGTGGCGAGGGCCTCGGAGTCGGACGGGAAGAACTCGGTCTGGCTGAACGTGGTCGACAACCCGCTTGCCGAGAAGCCTGCGGCGATGGTGAGGAGGCCGGCGACACCGAGGACGGCGACCGGGCGCCGCGTCGCGAGCGGCGCGACGGATGCTGCGAGCCGACCGAGCGCCCCGGGGCCGTCCTCGCCGCCGCCTGCGCGCTGGACTCGGTGAGCGCCGTGCTTGGCGAAGTACCGACCGTCGGCGAGGAGGCGCGTGGCCGGGACGAACGCCGTCATGATGAAGAACGCCGCGATGACGCCGACCGCGGCGATGATGCCGAAGTCCTGGAGCGGGGGAAGCGGGTTGGCGACGTTGGTGAGGAAGCCGACGACGGTTGTGATGGTGGCGAGGGTGAGGGCTGCACCGACGGCGCCGATGGCGTCGCTCGCAGCCTTCGTCGGCTCGGATCCCGTGACCCGCTCCTCGCGGTAGCGCGACGAGAGGTGGATGCCGTAGTCCACGCCCAGACCGATCAACAGGATCGGGATCGCCATGGTCATGTCGCCCATGCCGTCGGTGATCTCGAGGAAGCCCGGTCCGAGGAGCGTCCCGAGTCCCTGCATCCAGACGATCGCCATGATCAGGCCGGCAAAGCTCGACACGACGTCGACGACGTTGCGGTTGATCGCGATCAGGATGCCGATGATCAGCAGCATCGCGAGCCCGAGCAGCCTGCCCATCTGCCCCTCGATGGCATCCTGCGACTCGGCGGTCAACAGCGCGAGGTTGAACGGACGGATCTCGACGCCGTCGGTCCCGACGAGGTCACCGAACGCGAGCTGCGCATCGAGCAGCGCCTCGTCGTCGGTCGTGTCGAGCATGACGATGACCATGCCGGTGTCGAAGTCTGCGCTCGCGAGCTGGCCGAACTGCGCCGCCTGCTCGGGGGGAAGGCTCGCGAGGCTGGCCGCGTGCAGCTGGTCGATCGTGGTGTCGTCGAGCGCGGTCGGGTCGAGGCCCTGCGAGACGGCGGCGCCGATGACGAGGTCGGCCCACGTGGTGATGCCGTCTCCCCCACGTGGGTCAGCAACGATGGCGGCAGCGATGGCCGGGTCGCTCGAGATCTGCGCGCGCAGGCTCAACGCTGCGGCGAGACCCTCCGGAGAGAGCACGTCGTCGGCGCGGACGATCACCTGCGAGACGGTCGCGGAGGTGTCCGCGCCGAACCGCGCCTCGATCGCCTCCGCGGTGAGCGCGGCCTCGGAGTCCGACGAGAGGTTGACTGAGCCGCTGGTGACCGTCCCCTGGGTGGAGAGGCCGCCCATGAGGACGGTGATCAGCAGGATCACGAGCACGACCGCGCCGGGGCGGCCGGTGACCGTTCGGCGCAGGCCGTTCAGGAGCATGTTCATCAGGAGTGCTCGTCAGGTCTGGCGGCGCCCGGGAGCGGGCGTGCGGGGCGGGAGAGGTACGTGCGGAGCGCAACGAACGGTACGTGCAACTGTTGCGTCTCGCAACTTTTGCAACGGAGATAGTATGTTGATCGCACACCGACATCTCGTGAGGCAGTGCCCGTGACGCCCGATGACCGCACCCGCGACGAGGAGCTGCGCAACGTCCTGCGCGAGTTCGAGAACCTCGAGGCGATGACCGGCGCGATCGCCGAGGCCACCCAGGACCTCGTTGATCTCTCCGGCCCACATCTGATCGCGTTGCGCGCGATCCACCTCGGCGCCCAGAAGGTCGGCGACGTGGCCAGCTTCACCCGGACCCACGTCTCCAGCGCGTCCCGATCAGTCGACCAGCTCCTCGACGCGGGACTGGTCACGCGCGACGAGAACCCCGACGACCGACGCTCCGTGCTGCTCGGCCTGACCGACGCCGGGCGAGCGGTGTTCGATCGGCT
Organism: uncultured Nitriliruptoria bacterium; assembly: GCA_965364735.1. Taxonomy (GTDB): domain Bacteria; phylum Actinomycetota; class Nitriliruptoria; order Nitriliruptorales; family Nitriliruptoraceae; genus CBDTYW01. Next base: position 14,259 of record CBDTYW010000032.1, on the reverse strand, counting down.
CGAGGCGTTCCAGCACGACATGATCAGCACGGCGTGCGCGGATCTGTCCGTCGACGAGCTCCGCGCGTTCTCCAGCACGCTCTCACGGCTACGTGCAGGCGCAGTCGCCGCTGTCGAGGGATCCGACCGACGCGTCCTGGCCTGACCCTCACCAGACCGCGCACGCTCGAGCGAGCCGCGCACGATCCCGATCTCGACGTGGCAGATCGGCCGCAGCGCGGCAGAGTGTGAGGTGCCACCGCGGTACGGCGACGCGGCACCACGCCACGGGAGAGGTGTTGACCATGCTGCGAACCCCTGACGTCCGACGTCGAGCGACCGGGATCGCGACCGGCCTCGCGCTGCTCGTCCCGAGCCTCCTCCTCGCCGCCCCGGCTGCAGCCGACGGCCCCGCCTCCCAGCACGTCACCGGCGGAACCGCCGACGCTGTTGCCTGGAAGGTCGGCCCGATCGCGGGCGACGTCAGCCGGCTCAGCCACGAGGCTCCCCCGACGGACCTCGTCCTGCAGGAGGACCGCGTCTTCCCGCAGACCGCCACCGACCGCTACGAGATCTCGAAGGGCTGCTACGCCCTGACCGACGCCTCCGGGACTGAGCTCATCGGCACGCTGCGCATGCAGGCGACCGATCTCGGCACCTACATGTTCTACACCGACGCCGGCAGCTACATCACCGGCAACGGCTCCACCAGCGGTGTCGGCACCACCCCGGGCCCGGACGCCGAGTGGCTCGTCGACGAGGTCACGGGCGGCTTCACCGTCCAGCACCCGGACAGCGACCAGATCCTGCTCGACGACCTCAGCCTCGTCGCCGCCGGGACCGACCTGTCCAACACCGCCACCGGTGATGGCGTCGAGGCGGTCGGCCCTCCCGCGGCATCCATCGTCGGCATCGACGGGGCCGTCCTCGGCTTCGCGCTCGACACCGGCTGCGCGGTCCACCCCGAGCACGAGGTCAACGTCTCGGGTGAGCAGCCGACCGGCGACACGCCGTACGAAGAGGTCTCTGGCTACATCGATGCGCACGTGCACTGGATGGCGTTCGAGTTCATCGGCGGCGAGATCCGCTGCGGCACCCCGTGGCACCGCTACGGGGTCACGGTCGCGATGGTCGACTGTCCGGACCACTCCGCGGGCGGGGGCGCAGGCGAGGCCTTCACGTCCGGCGGCGACAAGGCCGGCCAGCACGACACCGTCGGCTGGCCGTCCTACAACGACTGGCCACAGTCGAACTCCCTCACCCACGAGGGCATGTACTACACGGGCGTCGAGCGGGCCTGGCGCGGCGGGCTGCGCGTCATGGTCAACCTGCTCGTCGACAACCGCGTGCTGTGCGAGCTGTTCCCCTTCACGCGCAACCCCTGTGACGAGACCAACACGCTGCTGCTCGAGTACGAGGCAAGCCGCGCGATCGAGCGCTACATCGACGCCCAGTACGGCGGCCCCGGTCGCGGCTTCCTCCGCATCGCCAAGGATCCCTTCGAGGCGCGCGCCATCATCAACTCGGGCCGCCTGGCGCTGATCAACGGCATCGAGACCTCGGAGCTGTTCAACTGCCGTCGACTGGCTGCGCCCGTCGACTGCACCGAGCAGCACGTCAGCGACTCGCTCGACTTCTTCCAGGACCTCGGCATCGCGCAGATGGAGTTCCTGAACAAGTACGACAACGCCTTCATGGGCGTGACGGGTGACGGCGGCTCGACCGGCGCGGTCATCAACAACGGCAACGTGTTCTCGGCCGGGGGCTTCTGGGACATGGAGACCTGCCCGGACGACTTCAACGAGCACCAGCACGACAAGGAGCAGGCCAACGCGACACAGATCGACGACGGCTTCGCACCGGCCCAGGACGCGATCTTCGGCCAGATCGGCGCGGCGTTCCTGCCGCCCGGCTCGACGCCGGTCTACGGCAATCCGCCGCACTGCAACTCCCTCGGGCTCGAGCCGATCGGTGAATACCTCCTCGACGAGATGGCCGAGCGTGGGATCCTGATGGACCCTGACCACGTCTCCACCCGCGGACGTCAGGCGATCCTCGACCGCGCCGACGCAGCCGGCTATCACGGCGTGATCTCGTCGCACTCGTGGTCGGACGACTCCGTCTACGAGCGCATCCTGGAGATGGGCGGGATCGTGACGCCGTACGCCGGTGGCTCCGAAGGGTTCGTCAACAAGTGGCGCACCCACCTCGACTGGGTCGACGATCGCTACGTGTTCGGCTTCGGCTACGGCGCCGACACCAACGGCTTCGGTGGCCAGGGCGGCCCGCGCGGCGCCGACATCGACAACCCCGTCGTCTACCCGCACACCGGCTTCGGCGGCGTCACCGTCGAGCGCAACACCACCGGCGACCGCACGTGGGACGTCAACCTCGACGGCGTCGACCACTACGGCCTCTACGCCGACTGGTACCAGGACCTGCGGATGATCGGCGGCGACGCGATCATGGCCGACATGGCCCGTGGGCCCGAGGCCTACCTCCAGGTCTGGGAGCGTGCGAAGGGCGCGGTCGTCGACCGCTGCCGAGAGAACACCGGCGCCCCGACGGATCCCTCGGTCCTGCAGGTCGGGATGTCGTCGGAGGAGACCGTCTACGCCTTCGGTCAGCCGACCACCCGCATCGACGACCAGCACACCTGGTGCATCCCGCTCTCCGACGGCACCCAGGCCACCGTCACCGGCTTCTTCGACGCCGAGGGCCACCTCTTCGCCGTCGAGGGCGGTGAGCCGGCCCCCGCACCGGAGCCCACCGCGACCGAGACGCCGACCGCAGGCGAGCAGCTCCCCGCCACCGGCTGGAACCTCACCTCGTGGACGTTCCTCCTGATGGGCCTCTCGCTCGCCGGCTACCGCTCACTGGTCCGCCGCCCGTCGTCCTGACACGCCGCACGCGAACGCACGCGAACGCGCGACGCTCGCACGAAGTCGCCGGCGATCTGGCTGCCGGCGTCGGACACGGCACCGTTGGTGGTCGCACGACGTCGAGATGACGTCGCTGTCGCCTCCGGAGGGATCGCGCTGATGCGCAGTCAAGACACACACGTCCGTCGCGCGCTTCGCGTCGTCACCACCTCGACGGCGCTGGTCGCGCTCTCGATCACCGCGCTGCCGGCTGCCGCCGACGGACCGGCGGCGCGGCACTCCCGCGACAACATCTCGTCCTCGGCCGTCGACGTCGAGGACTGGGTCGTCGGGACCATCGCGGGAAGCGTCGAGCGTTCCAGCCACGGCCCGGACCCGATCGGGTTCGTGCTCCAGGAAGATCGCGTGTTCCCGGACACGCCGACCGACCGCTACGAGATCTCGAAGGGCTGCTACGCGCTCACCGAGGCCGACGGCACGGTGCTGCTCGCGGCCCTGCGGATGCAGGCGACCGACCTCGGCACCTACATGTTCTTCACCGCAGACGAGCAGTACGTCACGGCGTCCGGCGCGACGACGGGCCTCGGCGGCACGCCCGGTCCGGTGAGCGAATGGCTCGTGGACGAGGTCGCCGGCGGATTCACCGTCCAGCACCCCGACACCGACCAGATCATGACCGCCACCGGCGGCACGATCACGCTCGTCGACGCCGGCAGCGACGTCGTCAACTTCTCGACCGGCGAGGGCGATGATGCTGTCGGTCCCGACGCCGCCGGCATCGACCCGGCAGGCGCGACAGCGGTGCTCTCGTTCCGCGCCGACGACGGCTGTGCCACGTACCCCGAGCCCCAGGTCAACATCGACGGTGCCCAGCCCACCGGCGACACGTCCTACGAGGAGGTCTCTGGCTACATCGACGGGCACGTGCACTGGATGGCGTTCGAGTTCATCGGCGGTGAGATCCGCTGCGGCCGTCCGTGGCACCGCTACGGCGTCACGGTCGCGCTCGTCGACTGCCCGGACCACGAGACCGGAGGCGTGGGAGAGGCCGCCGTGTCGAGCCCCGAGGACGCGTTCGGCCACGACACCGTCGGCTGGCCGACGTTCGTCGACTGGCCTGCGGAGAAGTCGCTGACCCACGAGGCGATGTACCACTCCTGGGCCGAGCGGGCCTGGCGCGGCGGGCTGCGCCTGGCCGTGAACCTGCTGGTCGACAACGAGACGTTGTGCGAGGTCTATCCGCTCAAGCGCAACCCCTGTGACGAGACCAACACGCTGCGCCTCGAGTACGCCGCCATCCGCGAGATGGAGCGCTACATCGACGCGCAGTACGGCGGGCCGGGCCACGGCTGGATGACGGTGGTGACCGACCCGTTCGAGGCTCGCGCGGTCATGAACTCCGGCCGCCTGGCGGTCGTCAACGGCATCGAGACCTCGGAGCCGTTCGGCTGCTCGCTCTCCAACGGCGTCGCGCAGTGCGACGAGCAGACGGTGGTCGACCACCTCGATGAGTTCACCGCGCTCGGCATCTCCCAGATGGAGCTGCTCAACAAGTTCGACAACGCCTTCGCGGGAGTCACCGGCGACGGCGGCACCACGGGCGTCGCGACCAACGGCGGCAACTTCATCTCGTCGGGGCGCTTCCTCGACATGCAGCCGTGCCCGGACGACTACCACGACGACCAGCACGACAAGACCCAGGCGAACCTCGACGACATCGACTCCGGCTTCCGTCCCGCTCAGGACGCGCTGTTCGGAGATGTCGCCGGGGCGCTCCCCCTCGGCGGGTTCGCTCCGCTCTACGCGAGCCCGCCCCACTGCAACACCATCGGGCTGCTGCCGATGGGCGAGTTCATCGCGGACGAGCTCATGGCCCGCGGGGTGCTCATCGACCCCGACCACATGTCGGTCAAGAGCCGCATCGCGCTGCTCGACCGCATCGACGCCGCCGGCTACCAGGGCGTGATCTCGTCGCACGGCTGGTCGGAGGCGACCGCGTACGAGAAGATCATCGAGATGGGCGGCATCGTCACGCCTCGCAGCGCTGACGCCGACACGTTCGCGGCGCGCTGGGCCGAGCAGGTCCAGTGGATGGACGACCGCTATGTCTTCGGCATCGGCTTCGGCGCCGACACGAACGGCTTCGGCGGACAGCCCGGCCCGCGCGGCGCCGACGTCGCCAACCCGGTCGTCTACCCGCACACCGGCTTCGGTGGCGTGACGGTCAACCAGAACGTCTCTGGCGAGCGCGTCTACGACGTCAACGTCGACGGCGTCGACCACTACGGCCTGCACGCCGACTGGTTCGAGGAGCTGCGCCAAGAAGGCGGCGACGCGATGATGGCTGACATGGCCCGCGGTCCCGAGGCCTACCTGCAGGTCTGGGAGCGCGCGAAGGGCGCGGTCGTGGACCGTTGCCGCGAGGACACCGGCGCCGCCACCGACGTCTCGGTGCTGCAGGTCGGGATGAGCTCGGAGGAGACCGTCTACGCCTTCGGTCAGCCGACCACCCGCGTGGACGACCAGCACACCTGGTGCATCCCGCTCTCCGACGGCACCCAGGCCACCGTCACCGGCTTCTTCGACGCCGAGGGCCACCTCTTCGCCGTCGAGGGCGGTGAGCCGGCCCCCGCACCGGAGCCCACCGCGACCGAGACGCCGACCGCAGGCGAGCAGCTCCCCGCCACCGGCTGGAACCTCACCTCGTGGACGTTCCTGCTGATGGGCCTGTCCCTCGCCGGCTACCGCTCGCTGGTCCGTCGCCCGTCCTGATCTGCGGGCAGCGGGCCGACGAGCCGTTCCTGGGCATTGACGACGACCAGCGCTGCCATGGCGCCGAGGAAGCCGCCGATGGTGTTGAGGATGACGTCGTCCACGTCGGTGACGCGGCCGAGCGGCGCGTAGTGCTGGATGGCCTCGATCGCCGCCGAGAACACCATCGCCTCTGAGGTGATCCTCAGCCACGTGAGCCGTCCGCCGCGGCCGCGGAACTGCAGCCCACGGGCCAGCCCGTACGGGACGAACAGCAGCACGTTGAACGCGAGGTTCCTGACCGCCGCGTCGAGGTCGTGGTTGCGCAGGTAGCGCTCGAAGGACGCTCCGGGGGTCAGGTTTGCGGCGTTGGCGGGGAAGTCGCCCGGGGACAGCGTGATGAGCACGATCAACGAGACCGCGACCGCGACGCCGAGCTGGGCGACCCGTCGCGCGCCTGCGGAGCCGACCGAGTTCGACCGGCGCACGCTGATCGCGAGCACGATCGCCCCGACGAACACGCCGCCGGCGAGCATCCCGAGATGCACGTCGTAGCCGACGGTCCGGTCGATGAGGTCGTCCGCCGCGGTGACGGCGTCACGCAGGAGACGGAGGACCCGCTCCATGTGTGCGCCTCTCCGTCGAGCCCCGATTCCCCGTGCCGCTCCCAGCAAACCCGACGCAGCAGCCGCGAGACCTCCGCTGTGGTCGTCCGGACGGACACCGCTGGGTTCTCCGTGCCCACGGACCATCACCGTGACGCAGGATGCTGGCGGCCACGCGACCGCGACCGAACACGACGAAGCCCCCGCCGTGGCGAGGGCTTCGTGTGCGTGCGCTGGGAGGGATTCGAACCCCCGGCCGCCTGATCCGTAGTCAGGTGCTCTATCCGTGCTGAGCTACCAGCGCGTGCGGCGATGAACGGTACCGCCTCGTGCGGCGATTGCGACACACGGGTCAGCCCCGATCGGATGTGGCGCGCACGCCGTCCGAGGCGGCGGACGCGTCGAACGGACACGGCGGCACGGCGGCGGCGGTGCACACTCCGGCCATGACCTCTGACCTCCGCTCCGTCCGTCGCCGCGCAGCGTCGCTCGCTGCCGTGCTCCTCGTCGGCATGGTGTCGGCTGCCGGGGCGTACGAGGAGGGCTTCGAGCGCTGCGGGCTCGTCGACGAACGCATCTCGGAGGCCTCCGGGATCGCCCGGTCGCCGGGCGGCCTCCCGGACCTCGTCTGGACCCACAACGACTCCGGCCACGGGCCGGTCGTGTACGCCGTCTCCCTGGTGGACTGCGCCACCGTCGCGACGCTGCGTCTCGACGGCGCGAGCGCGACGGACTGGGAGGACGTGGCGTCGGGCCCGTCCCCGTCCGACGGCTCCCCCGCGCTCTTCCTCGGTGACGTCGGCGACAACGTCGAGGACGGTCGGTCGCGCGACGAGCTCGCGGTGCATGTCGTCGCCGAGCCGTCCACCGAAGATCTCCGACCCGGCGCCATGCTCACCGCGACGCCCGCGACCTACCGCTTCGTCTGGCCCGACACGTTCCACGACGTCGAGACGCTGCTCCTCAATCCGGCAACAGGCGACGTCCTGCTGGTCACCAAGGAGATCGCCGGAGGAGCATCGGTCTGGCGCGCCGCCATGCCGGCGACCCCACCCGCCGAGGCCGTGACGCTGGAACGCGTGGCATCGCTCGGGCTGCGGGCACCGAGCCCGCCGAACCCGACCGCAGGCGGCCCGCTCGGATCGCTGGGGTTCCACATCGCAACCGGCGGCGATGTCAGCGCCGACGGGACGCTCGTGGCGGTCCGGACCTACGAGGACCTGCTCGAGTGGGACGTCGTCGACGGCGACGTCATCGGGGCGTTCGCGACGACGCCGCGCCGCGTCGACCTTCCCACGTCATCCCAGGGCGAAGCGCTCGCGTACCTGCCGGACGGATCGCTCGTCGCGACGTCCGAGGGAGTGAGCGCGGCGGTCCACGTCCTCGCGGTCAGCGCGCAGACACTCCCGACCGAGGCGTCGGACCCCGTCGACGAGCCCAGCCCCGTCGTCGCGTCCGAGCCGGCAGGCTCGCAGTCGGTTCCCGCCGACGCCAGCAGCCGTCTGGTCATCCTCGCCGCCGCCGCCCTCATCGGTGGCGTGATCGCCCTGGTCGTGCGCCGCAAGCGCTGACGCTGGATGGGGCCGGCTGTCCGCCCTCCCCGATCGCCCTTGGCCTTGACCATCGCGGCCTGAGCGATCCTGAGCAAAGCGAGGTTCGGTTCGGCCGGGTCGGCACCCTGAGGAACGCCGTGACGATGCCGACCCGATCAGCCGAACCAGCGGAGACAGAGGGATTCGAACCCTCGAGGGCACGTTGTACCCAACGGGATGAGCACGTCCCGCGCGAAGGCGCGGAACGTGCGTGGCGGAGACAGAGGGATTCGAACCCTCGAGGCACGTTGTACCCAACGGGATGAGCACGTCCCGCGCGAAGGCGCGGAACGTGCGTGGCGGAGACAGAGGGATTCGAACCCTCGAGGGCACGATGTACCCAACGGGATTAGCAGTCCCGCGCCATAGACCTGACTAGGCGATGTCTCCTCGGCCGGGAGCAAGCTCCCGGTCGATCGTCGACCTCAGCGGGGCTGCGGCCAACGGCGACAGAGCGTAGCGGCCATGCAGTCGCGGTTCTCCTTCCGGGCCGTCAGGTCATGATGGGCTCGCCGAGATCGGTCCACTGCCGGCCTACGCTGGGCGGGTGAAGGATGTCCCCCGCTCCGTGGCCCGTGTGGTCGCCCGCCTGCCGTCGCGGGTGCGTGAGCCTGTGGAGCTGCTGATCCGCACGATCATCGACGCGGTGGACGATCGGATCCTCGGGCTCAGCGCCGAGATCGCGTTCTTCGTGCTGCTCGCGTTGCCGCCGCTGCTGCTGACGATCGTCGGCGTGGCAGGCCTCGTCGGATCCGCGCTCGGGGCGGACTTCCAGGCAGAGGTCACCCAGGTCGTCCGTGACGCCTCGCTCGCCATGTTCGACAGCGAGACCGTCGACACCAGGGTGATCCCCCTGGTGGAGAACATCCTCGGTCAGCGTCGCGCCGACGTGATCTCGTTCGGGTTCGTGCTGACGCTCTTCTCCGCGTCCCGAGCCCTGCGCGTGCTCGTCAACTCGATCACCATCGCCTACAACCTCGAGCGGACCCGGGCGAGCTGGAAGTCGATCCTGTACGGCCTGCTGCTGACGGTCGTCGGCGTGGTGGGCGGCGTCCTCCTCATCCCGGTGATCGTCGCCGGCCCCGGGTTCGGTGACCGGATCGCGGTGTGGGCGGGTCTGCCGGACGCCTGGGGCATCGTCTGGCGCAGCGTCTACTGGCCGACCGCCTTCGCCGTCGTGACCGCGTTCGTGGCCGTCCTCTACCACGTCGCCGCGCCCTGGAGCACCCCATGGCGCCGAGACCTCCCCGGCGCCGCGCTCGCGACCACGATCGGCCTGCTCGGCACGTTGGGGCTGCGCGTCTACTCGACCTCAGCCTTCGGCGACGAGAGCGTCTACGGACCGCTCGCCGTGCCCCTGCTCCTCCTGCTCTGGCTCTACATCCAGGGCTTCGCGATGCTCCTCGGGGCGGAGTTCAACGCGGAGATCGAGCGCATGTGGCCGACGGAGCGCGAAGGCCAGGCGCCGCCGTGGAAGCGTGCTCAGCGACGGCTGTCCGAGATCGCCGCGCAGACCGGGGCGACCGTCCGGCTCAGCCGGACCCGTACCACTGACGTCGACGAACTCGTCGTCCCGCGGGGTGACCTCGACGACACCGCACCGACGCGCGAAGCGTCGTGACAGCTTCTGGAACCGGTTGACCGCTCGCCTCAGACCGGCGGCGCCGGGATGGACGCGACGCCGATCATGAAGGTGCTCGCGGTCGCGATCAGGTCGCCGGACTCGGTGAACATCGCGGACGTGGCGCGGAACTTGCGTCCGTCGGCGGCATCGAGCGATGCCGCGATGCGCACGGGCTCGTCGGCGACGTCACGGAAGCGGCGGTAGCGGAAGCCACCGAGGAGCGCGCCGATCCAGCCGTTCTCGTCGAGGTGGCGCTTCGTGGCCCACGCGGTGGGGCAGTCGAGCGCGCCGGCGAGCCAACGGAGGTCGATCCTGCCGGTGTTGTCGTCGACGTGTTCGGGGCCGGGGGTCCATGCGTTCAGCACCCGGTCGCCGTCCATGATCCCAGGATGCAGGTCGAGGCCGTCGACGGCGGCCGATCCGCAGACCACGCAGCTGGCCATGTGCGGCTGCGGCTGCGGCTGCGGGAGATCACCGAACGCGAAGGCGCGCAGCTGCGGGAGCTCAGGTTCGTCGCCCGCAGGCCCGTCGAAGTTCGCGATGCCCGACACGGTCGTGCGGCCGAAGTGCTGCACCTCCACGGTCCAGTCGGTGCCATCGCCCAGCGGGTGGTGGACCATCGCCACGAGCTCGGTGTCGAGCGGTGTCGGCGCGATCAGCCGGGCATCGAAGGACGTCAGCCGTGCCCGGTCGACGAGCTCGGTGCCCAAGACGACGGCGGTCGGGATCAGCGACGCCGCGATGCCACCCTGCAGGATGTTCGGCGGGCCGTCGAGCCGCGGGTCGGTCCAGAGCCGGACGGTGGACGGGGCATGCGGGGCGTCAGGCGGGGCCGCCGGATCGCCTGACGCGAGGTCGCTGACCTGTCCGCGCAGTCCGACGCTGCGGGCGCCGACGCTCTTGAGTGACGTCATCGGGGTTCCTCCAAGCATCGACACGTACGGGAGCATCCTGCCGGATGTCCGGCGCGCGTGCCGGATCTCTTGGATGCGACGGTGGTGCCAGCCCCCGTCAACGCTCCGACGCCGTGGAGGAGCCCGAGGCCGTTCGCGCGTCGTGGCGCGTCACCGGCTCGTTGAAGGTGATCTCGCTCTCCCGCAGTGCGTCCCGGCCGTGACGGCCGGGACTCCTGCTGCCTGATCACCTACGGGCAGTTGCTGACGGAGTCGGTGGGATCCGTTGTGCAGACATCGCTGTCAGGTCCGCCGTCGATCCACTCGCCTCCGATCCCGTCGTTGGCATGGATCCGGTCAGCACCGGGACCGCCGTTGAACCAGTCAACGCCTGCGCCGCCGAACATTCGGTCGTCACCGGTGTTGCCAGCCAGGTAGTCGTTGCCGTTGTCCCCATGGAGGGAGTCGGCGTCCTGGCCGCCCTTGAGCGTGTCATTGCCGTCAGAGCCGTGCAGCGAGTCCTCGCCCTTGCTCCCGTTCAGCAGGTCGTTGCCTGCTCCACCATGCAGGTAGTCGTCGCCGTTGCCGCCGTTGATCCGATCCTCACCGTTGCCTCCGAGCAACGAATCGTTGCCGTCGTTGCCACAGATCACATCGTCACCACCCAGACCACGGATCGTGTCGGCACCCCCCAACCCGACGATCACGTCTGGCCCTGAGGTCCCGTTGATCACGTCATCGCCCTCCGTGCCGACGATGGTCGCATCCAGCCCGAAGCAGGTCGGCGTGGCCGGGGGTTCCTCGCCCGGCGCGATCGCGATCCACGGGAACTGGTTGCCGTCCCCCAGGGCTCCGACGCTGGTGGTCGTTGCCGTCAACGGGTCGACGATGCGCAGCACGTCCCCCTCGGTGGATGAGTTCGAGGAGATGTAGAGCGTTCCGGTTGCGTCGTCGGTGTCGAGCCCCTCGAAGGTCAGCGCACCGTCGTCGTAGTCGAGCGTCGCGATGACCGTGACGGTCGCCAGGGTCGTGTCGATCGTGCCCCACAGACCATATTGATCCATCGCGTAGAGCGTTCCGCCGGTGTCGAACGTCATGCCGTCCACGACGAAGCCGGCGATGGTCCCGAGCGAGGTCAGCGCGCCGGTTCCGAGGTCCACGGTGTAGAGCGACGAGTCGCCGGCGCCGAAGTTGCCGCTCGCCGCGTACATCGTCGAGGTGTCGGCATCGAACGCCATCGCGTCGATCGAGGTCGTCGAGGACGAAGCGCCGATCGCCGTCCTCGTCCCGTCGAGCGCGACCGAGACGAGCATCCCGTCCCGCTGGATCGCGTACAGCACGCCCCCGGGCCCGGCGTCGCCACCCAACGCCATGTCGACGAAGCCGTCGAGCAGCGGCCCCATGGGCGTCACCGTCCCCGGTGTGCTCAGGTCGAACGACGCGAACGACTCGTCCGACCCGATCGCATTGAACGCATCTCCGTGGACGAGCTGCCCGCTCGACGCGGCGCGTGCGGCCGGCGCCTGTGTCCGCGCACCTGCACGAGGTGCAGTTCGCGTGCTCCGGTCGTCTCCGTCCCCTTGCTCCTGAGCTGAGGCTGGCACGGCTGCCAGCAGCACCGCTGACAGCAGCACCGAACATGCAGCTGCGCTCCGCGCGCGCGAGAATGACCTCATGACCAGTTCCCCTCGTCCCAGCCACTGCACGATGCGGCGACTTGTCCGATTTATCACGCTGCGAAGGGCGCGTCAACAGCCCGGCTGCGCTCCGTCCTCGCCGGGGCGGTCCGGTCATGAGGAACGCAGTGACGATGCCGACACGAACAGCCGAGCCAGCGCGGTCGCGGAGGGTAAGGGATTCGAACCCTTGAGACCCTTGCGGGCCCGCTGGTTTTCAAGACCAGTGCATTCGTCCGCTCTGCCAACCCTCCAGAGGGAGCGACAGGCTAACGGACGTCGTGACGAGTTCGTCGCCCACCATGAGCAGGTGGCCGCCCGCGGCCGGTCGCGCGATCTCGGCCTACCGTCCCGGCACGCACGCACACGCCCAGGATGCTCACGTGGCCCGCACGACACGCCGTTCATTCCTCCAGTCCGCCGCTGGGGTGGCGGCCGCGCTCGGCCTCGCGATGCGGCCCGCCGCTGCCCAGACCTCCGGCGACGCGCTGCGCGACGACCCGCTCTGGCCGTTCCTGCACGGCGTCGCATCCGGTGATCCGATCCCGGACTCCGTCGTGCTGTGGACGCGCGTCACCGAGGTCCCCGTCGACGACCCGTCAGGCGGAGCCGGGAGCGGCGTCGACTCCGGCGACGTCGACGTCGACTGGGTGATCGCCACCGACCTGGGCTTCACCGACGTCGTCGCCCGCGGAACCGTCACGACGACGGTTGCCCGCGACTACACCGTCCACGTCGACCCGGGCGGCCTCGCCCCCGACACGACCTACTTCTACGCGTTCGCCGCGCTCGGCCGCGCGAGCGTCGTCGGACGCACCCGCACCGCGCCGCTGCCGACCTCGACGGTCGACCGGTTCCGCATCGGCACCGCCACGTGCGCGAACTACAAGAACGGCTTCTTCAACGTCTACCGCGTGCTCGCCGAGGCCGACCTCGACCTGATCCTGCACATGGGCGACTACATCTACGAGTCCGACGCGCGGGGCAACGTCGATCGTCCGATGTTCCCTGAGGTCGAGCTGGTCGAGCTCGACGAGTACCGCCAGCGCTACGGCCAGTACCGCCGCGACCCAGACCTGCAGCGGTGCCACCAGGTCCACCCGTGGCTCGTGATCTGGGACGACCACGAGACCGTCAACGACACCTGGCGCGACGGGTCCCCCGACCACGACCCCGAGACGCAGGGCGACTTCCGTCAGCGCATCGACAACGGCGTCCAGGCGTGGCGCGAGTGGATTCCGTCGCGCGCACCCGACCCGTCCGACCCGATGCGGATCTGGCGCCGTCACCGCTGGGGAACGCTGCTGGAGATCTTCTCGCTCGACACCCGACTGGAGCGCGACGAGCAGCCTCGCGGCGACGACATCCCGCTCATCGGTGAGCCCGGCGATGCGATGGGGATCTTCGTCCCGGAAGCCACCGCCGATGACCGGATCATGATCTCGCTGGCCCAGCGCGAGTGGTTGCATGCCGGTTTGGCCACGGCGCAGGCCGACGGTGTGCAGTGGAAGATCCTGCACAACCAGACGATGCTCGCGCCCTGGTACCTCGGCGGGATCCCGGTGCTCCCGGACGAGCTCGGTGACCTGATGACGACCATCGGGGTGCGCAACGGCGGCAACTCGCTCAACGGCGACCAGTGGGACGGTTACCAGGCCGAGCGCAACCGCCTGATCGACGCGATCGAGGCAGCCGACGTCAGCGACGTGGTCGTGATCACCGGCGACATCCACCCGACCTTCGCCGCCGACGTCACCCGGGACCCCTTCAACCCGGCGATCTACGACTCCACGGGCTTCAACCCGCTGCTGCCCAACCCGGCGGTCGAGTTCCTGACGCCTGCGGTGACCAATCGCGGCTTCGTCGACGAGGTCGTGCCCGGCGGCGAGCCCCTCGCGCCGCTGGTGACTGCCGGCGTGCTCGCCGGGAACCCGCACATCCGCTTCTTCGAGGGCGAGGACACCGCGACCTGGGTCATGGACATCACCGCCGACGCCTTCCACGGCGACCACCTGCGGGTGACCAACACCACCGTCCACGGCTCCGAGTCGACGTTCGTGTCCGCGTGGGGCACCGATGCCGGGGCGTCACGCATGGAGCAGCGCACCGGCCCGCTCGCCGAGCGCAGCGATCTTCCCGCGAGCCCGCCCGAGACGACGCCAGCCACCGTGGCACCGGCACCGTCGCCGAGCCCGACGACCACCCCAGCGCCCGTGAGCCTCCCGTCGACGGGCGCCGGCGGCGTCCTCGCAGCGGT
>CBDTYW010000031.1:0-20370 GCA_965364735.1 uncultured Nitriliruptoria bacterium | reverse complement strand
CACGCCGGCGACCCGCGCCCGGGTTGCCGGGGCATGGGCCGTGCTCCAGCACGCATGGGGCGTGGGCTTCCTCGTCCCGCCCGGCCGGACCCTGCCGGACGGGCACTGAGGTACGGGCTCTGAGGGACGTCAGCCGCGGACAACGTCGACGACGGTCACGCAGGCGTCGCCGGTGAACTCGAGCAGGACGTGCCGGGCTTCGCCGTCGAGCGTGACGGATCCGTCACCGAAGGCCACCCGCGACGACAGCTCGCCGTACGCCTCGTCGAGCTGGCTCACGACCGGCTCAGTGGACTCGTCACACAGGCCCACGGTCAGCCCGGTCGCCGTGCGGTCTGCCACGCGGACCATCAGCCACGACGTGGAGTGATCGGTGCTCCATGACGTCTCGGCGTCGCCGTCGAGGACGTTCATCGGAGACCTGCGCGGCTGGGTGAGGGTGTTCTTGTTGACGCCCCCACCTCGATAGGACGTCAGGTCCGACGCCAAGACGTCGAGCGGCACCGCCTCCGGGTCGGCGAGCGGCACCAGATGGAAGAGGGCCACGGGCTTGCCGTCCTGCGGCTCCAGAGTGATCTCGACCGAGGTGACGGACTCGTCGAGCGACGCCACGAGCGTGCGTCGGACGATCTTCGATTCGACTCCGTTGACCGTCATCGCAGCCGGTGAAGTTTCGTCGGTGTATCCGTACGCGGCAACTTCGCGGAACGGGATGTCGGTGGTCATGCGGAGCCGAAGCGTCTGGCCTCGCACACCGGCGAAGTAGCTTCGGATGCCAGCGATGTTCTCGAGTCCACGTCCCTCGATCACTTCACCCTCGAGCAGCTCGAAGGTGGGCTGCATCATCGAGATCGTCTCGTTGCGCATCGCGTCGTATGCACGATCGACGAGATCGAACTGCCCCCTGCGGTGCCCCAGCCAGAGCAGCTGATAAGCGTGGACCGTGTTGTAGTCAGCAATCAACCGGGCTGCGCGTTCTGGTCCGAGGTCGTAGAGCGTCATGCCAGGAACGAAGTAGTCAGCGACCGACGCCTCGAGCCCTGCCAGCCCTCGCTCGACGATGGACTCGACCTCTTCGTCAGCCCCGTTTGCCTCGAGGTGGAGCTCAGCACCAGCGAGGGCATACACCATGCCGTTGAGGATCCGGCTTGATGGGATTCCGGGCGCGGCGACCTCCTCGTAGAAGACACCAGCGTCGCCGGGTACGTCCGTGGAGGTACCGCCATCCTCCATCGGAGCGGCCATGGCTCGGAGGGCCGCTCGCGCGCCATCGGTGAACTTCTCGTCCCCGGTGAGGTCAGCGGCCAGGGTCATGCAGGCAGCGACAAGACCTTGGGCCATCCCCGAGATCCAGCCCGGCTCGGCGCTGAAGGTCTGTTGCGGGAAGTCGTAGGTCCAGACTGGCCCGGCGCCCAGGTCGACGGCGCGTCCGAGCAGTGCCGTCGCCTGCTGGATGACCCGGTCCGCGTACGCCTGGTCTTCGGTCGCGAGCCACGCGGAGTGAGCGGCGTAGCAGTACTGACTCGCAGCAACCGGGGACAGCTGCACGCCCGCCCCGTCATAGCGATCGCCGTAGTCCTTCAAGAGGGCTCCGTCGGCGGCGAACGAGAACGAGGTGTTCTTCTCGTAGTTCGCGACGGCGAGCACCGGATCGTCCGAGTACGGCAGCGGGTACTCGAGCACCGAGGGGCCGCTGCGCTGGCTGGCGCTCGTCGCAAGCCGCGCACGGTCAATCGTGGTCGGCACGGGCGTCGGATCGGGCTCGGGCATGGTCTCCTGGCCTACGGGAACATCTGAGGCTGTCGAACATGCTGCAAGCAGCATCGCGGACGACAACACGGCCGCGAGGGCGCGGCGGCGGATCATCCGGTCGCCGATCCGAGGACGGCCTTGGGGGCCCCGATCACAACATGCGGAATCTCGGTTCCCCATGACAACGGGTCAACACAGGCTCGGCCATCGACGAGCGCGCGGATTCCCGGCAGCGATGCCGGGGTCAGCCCCCGATAGGCCGCGTGGTTGGCCTGCACGATCGCACCGTCCACCGCACCGCCGAGCGCGAACGGGGTGAACCCCATCCCGATGAGCTCATCGTTGCCGTAGACCGTGTCGTGCACGACGGGCTTGGCGCCCCGACGCTCCAGCTCCGTCACCAGCGGGAAGACGCCGGAGAAGGCGGTCTCCTTCACGTCGCCGCGATAGGCCGCACCGAGCACGGCGATGGTGAGGCCGTCGAGGTCACCGATCTCGCGCTCCAGCAGATCGATCGCGTAGACCGGCATGGTCTCGTTGACCTCACGTGCGAGGACGGGCACACGGGCCTGATCATCCGTCGAGGTGTAGAGGCGCGGATAGACCGGGATGCAGTGTCCACCGACCGCCACGCCGGGCTGGTGGATGTGGCTGAACGGCTGCGAGTTCGACGCCGCGATCACCTGGTAGACGTCCACGCCGATGCGGTCGGCGTAGCGGGCGAACTCGTTGGCGAGCGCGATGTTGACGTCGCGGTAGGTCGTCTCGGCGAGCTTCGCGAACTCCGCAGCCTCGGCGGAACCCAGGTCCCAGACGCCGTTCGGGCGGTCGAGGTCGGGACGGTCATCGAACTCCAGCGCAGCCTCGTAGAACTCGACGGCGCGAGCCGAGGACTTCGGGTCGTTGGCGCCGACGAGCTTCGGGTAGCGGCGCAGGTCCGCGAAAATCCGACCGCTGTAGACGCGTTCCGGGCTGTGGCACAGCATGAGGTCCTCACCGACGACCATCCCGCTGCCCTCCTCGAGCATGGGACGGAAGCGCTGCCACGTGGTGTGCAGCGGCATCGTGGTCTCGTACGACACGAGCGTGCCGGGCTTGAGCCCGCGGGCGATGTCGCGCGTCGCGGCGTCGAGCGCGCCGAAGTCCGGACGCGCTTGGTCATCGACGATCAGCGGGACCACGACCACGACGACATCGGACTGCGCGACGGCGGCTGCGGTGTCCGTCGTGGCAGTGATGGCGCCGCTCTCAACGAGGGCCGGCAGCCGTTCGTCGAGGCCGGCCTCTCCCGGAAACGGGACCTTGCCCTCGTTGACGAGGGCCACCGTTTCGGCGGAGATGTCCGCCCCGACGACCGACATGCCACGAGACGCGAACTGCACGGCGAGCGGGAGTCCGATCTTGCCGAGCGCGACGACACAGACCTTCACGGAAACCTCACGAAACGTCGGGTACCCGGGTGGGAGCGCCCGGATCGCTAGCGTAGCCAGCCAGTGAAGCCAGCCCGCCGGACCTCGGCCGCGGCCGGGACCACCGGGAGCGCGTGGAGGTCACATGTCCACCCCACACGTCGTCATGGTCGTCGGCAACGATGTCACCCGCGACTCCCGGGTGAAGAAGTCGGCGGCGAGCATCGCGCTCGCCGGCGCGCGGGTGACGGTCGTCGGGATGTCGCCGACCGGGATCGACACCGTGACCAGGATGGGCGACGTCGTCATCCGTCACGTTCCGCTCGACGATCGTCACCGTCGGGACCGCCGCGGCTCCACGGGCCTGAGCAAGCGCGACTACCTCCGCGATCGCCGCCGGCTGCTGCGCGACATCGAGGCGAAGCGCACAGCCCTGCAGTCGGTGAACGCGCAGGTCCGCGAGACCCAGCACGCCACCCGACGATCGCAGGACGCCGCGCTGGACCGCGAGCTGGCGCGCGCGCTCGAGAGCTTCGAGGGCGAGTCCGAGCTGCGAAGACAGCAGCGCCTCCAGCACAACGAGGCGACGGCGCAGCGTGTCGGCGATCTCAAGCAGCGCCATGCGGACTGGCGTACCAACCGCGCTGAGACGCCACCTCAGTGGCTCGACCGCGTCGCCTCGCTCACGGCCCGGGCCGGCGTCTCGAGCGTGAGGGTCGGTCATCGAGCCAGGATGGCGATCAACCGCAAAGCGCTCGACCGGGCCCGGCGACAGCTCGAGGCGAGACGAGCCGCGACACGAGCGGCAAACGCCGCCGCGAAGGAGGCGGCAGCGTCGAGCTTCCTCGAGCAGCGCGAGACGCTCATGGATGGCGCCACGCAGGAGCTCGAGGACCTCCGGACGTCGCTCCGAGAGCTGGACGGCCGGTGGCGGGCTGGTCGCGAGGCAGAGCCCGAGGTCGCCGAGCTCGCCGAGCTCGACTGGCGCGACGAGCTGGCCACGCTGATGGACATGCAGGACGCCTACCTCCCCGTCCTCGCGGAGCTGGCGCCCGACGTCATCCACGCGCACGACGTCCACGTCATCGGGATCGCCGCCATGGCGACGCGCCGGCGGGCACGCGACGGGGCCGCGCCCGTCCTCGTCTATGACGCGCACGAGTTCGTCCCCGGGATGGCGCTGAAGAGCCCTCGTCGCCTTGCTGCCTACGTGCAGCTCGAGCGCGAGTTCATCGGCGACGCCGACGCGGTCATCACGGTGAGCGAGCCGCTCGCCGAGCTCCTTCGCCGCGACCACGACCTCGACGGAGACCGCTGCCGCGTCGTCCTCAACGCCCCGCTCGTGCCTGAGGCCGACACCCGTCCCGACATCCCGTCGCTTCGCGAGACCGTCGGGCTCGCGGACGACGCCTCCCTGGTCGTCTACTCGGGCGGCGCGACGGAGGCCCGCGGGCTGATCGAGCTGGTGGACGCCATCGCGCTGCTCCCCTCGGTGCACCTCGCGATCGTCAGCAACCTCGGCACGGAGTTCGGTCGACGGCTGCTCAGGCACGTCGCCGAACGTGATCTCGGCGGCCGCGTCCACACGGCGCCGATGGTCGCATCCGAGGACGTCCCCGCGTACCTGAGCTCCGCGGACCTCGGCATCCACCCCCTCCGCGCCGGGTTCGTCAACCACGAGATCGCGCTCCCCAACAAGCTCTTCGAGTACCTCCACGCGGGAATCCCGATCGTGTCCTCGGACGTCGCAGCGATGTCGGACTTCGTGCGCCGCCACGACGTCGGCGAGGTCTTCGCCTCAGGCGACGCCGTCTCCCTCGCGGACGCGATCACCCGTGGGCTGCAACGCCACGATGCGATCGCAGCCGGGCTGCGCGACCCCGAGCGCCTCCGCACCTACAGCTGGCAGACCCAGGCGAACGCGCTCGTCGCGCTCTACCGCGACCTCGGGATCCTCGACGAGCCGCTCGACCAGGTTGACCTGAGCGAGCGCATGCGGAGTCAGCTCCGAGACACCGGCACGCCCCGACGGAGCCGGACCGCGCTGCTCGCGGGACCGCGAAACCACGGGGCCAGGCTCTCCCGGCTCGCCGAGGCGTTCGGCCCCGCGGAGCTCGGGATCGATGCGTTCGATGTGCAGGCGGTCGTCGGAACTCCGGGCTCGGACGACGCCGACATCCGGGTCGGCTCGGTCCGGCTCGGTCGCATCGCATGGCAGACGCAGCATCTCCGCCGTGTCGTGGAGCGATACAGCCACGTCCTGTCCGAGGACGGCGAGAGCCTGTTCGGAGGGCTGAACGGCGGACGCCTCGAGGACGACCTCCCGATGCTCCGCGCCCACGACATCCTCGCCGCCGCGGTCCTGTCCGCCCATGACGATCTGCCCACACGAATCCGGCAGCTGCGCGAGCACGGTGTGGTGCTGCTCAGCTTCGACGCCGCCGTCGCCGCCGAGCACGGGCTCACCTGGCTCCCCGAGCACGACCTGCCCGACGGCCGCGACGCGCTCGAGGCCCTCCGCACGATCTTCACGGCCTCCGACCACTGAAAGCCGAGACCCGATGCACGTTCTCTCCGTCGTGGGCGCCCGCCCGCAGTTCGTCAAGCTCGCGCCGATCCACGAGGCGCTCGTCGCCGCCGGTGCGCGGCACACGATCGTCCACACGGGCCAGCACTACGACAGCAACATGTCGGAGGTGTTCTTCGACGAGCTCGCGATCCCGGCAGCGGACGTGAACCTCGGGGTCGGGTCCGGCAGCCACGGCGCGCAGACCGCGACGATGCTCGCCGGTCTCGAGACGGTCTTCCTCGACCACTCCCCCGACTGGGTGCTCGTCTACGGCGACACGAACTCGACCGTCGCCGCCGCGCTCGCCGCGGTCAAGATCCACCTTCCGCTCGCGCACCTCGAGGCGGGTCTTCGCTCCTTCAACCGTCGGATGCCAGAGGAGCACAACCGGGTCCTGACCGATCACGCGTCCGACCTGCTGCTCGCCCCGTCCACGGTTGCCGTTGAGAACCTCGCCAACGAGGGCCTCGCTGCCCGGACCCGTCACGTCGGTGACGTCATGGTCGACATCGCGCACCTCGTCCGTGACAGCGTCGCTGCGCGGCCGCCGGAGCTCGACCTCCCGCCCGGGGACTTCGCCCTCGCCACGATCCATCGCGCCGAGAACACCGACGATCCCGCACGGCTCGCGGCCGTCCTCGACGGGCTCGCAGCCACCGATCTCCCCGTCGTGCTGGCCGCCCACCCGCGGCTGGTCGCCAAGTGCGCCGAGCACGGGCTCGCGCTCGAGCGTCCCGGCGTCACCACCGTCCCGCCGCTGCCGTATCGCTCGATGGTCGCCGCGGTGCTGCGCGCGAGCCAGGTCATCACCGACTCCGGCGGACTCCAGAAGGAAGCGTTCGTGCTCGGTACGCCCTGCGTGACCGTCCGCACCGAGACCGAGTGGCTCGAGACGGTGCAGCTCGGAGCGAACGTGCTCGTCAGCGACCCGACGCAGATCGCCGCAGCCGTCGGCCGCCCGATGCCCGACACCGACGCGACACCCTACGGCGACGGCCACGCCGCGACCGCGGCCGTGCAGGCGCTGCTCGACGCGTCCTGACGAGCTGCGTCAGAGCCGCTGGAGCGACCCGTCCTCGAGCGAGGACCGGATCATCGCCTCGGCGACCGCGAGGGTCGCGGTGCCGTCTTCGAGCGTGACGATGTCGGCGTCCGCGTCGCCGCGGATGGCCCGGATGAAGTTCTGGTGCTCGACCACCAACGGTTCCGGCTTCGGGATGGCGTAGCGGACGACGTCACCCTCGGAGACCCCGCGGAACCTGGAGATGGCCTCCCACTCCGACGCGACCTCACCGTTCTCGTAGAACGTCAGGTCCATCGTGCCGGTGTCCGCGACGAACGCGCCACGCTCGCCATGCACGATCGTGCGACGCTCCTTGAACGGCGTCAGCCAGTTCACGATGTGGTTGGTGACCACGCCGTTCGCGAGGGTGCCGATGGCGGTCAGCATGTCCTCGTGGGGGCGGCCGGCCTTGTGCACGGTGCGGGCAGAGACGGACGCGAAGTTCGCGCCGCCGACCCAGGCGGTCAGGTCGATGTCGTGGGTGCCGAGGTCCTTGATGACGCCGACGTCGTTGATCCTCGCGGGGAACGGCCCCTGCCGGCGCGTCGTGATCTGGAAGATCTCCCCGAGGTCGCCGTTGCGCAGACGTGCCCGGAGCGACTGCAGCGCCGGGTTGTAACGCTCGACGTGTCCGACCGCACCGACCAGCCCCTTGGCGGCGAAGGCAGCGACGAGGCGGTCTGCGCCGGCCTTGTCGTTGGCGACCGGCTTCTCGATCAGGGTGTGCACGCCAGCCTCGGCCAGGACCAGACCGACCCGCTCGTGCCCTTCGGTCGGCACCGCGACGACGCACAGGTCGAGGTCATGGGTGACGAGCTCCTCGATGGACGCGCACAGCGTGATGCCCTTGGCCACACCGAAGCGATCACCCATCGGGTCCGCGACGGCGACGAGCTCGACGTCGTCGAAGGAGGAGCCGAGGATGCGGGCGTGGTGGCGCCCCATCATCCCGAGACCGATGACGCCGGCGCGCAGCGTGTCGCTCATGATCAGGCCTCGCTGAAGGCGTTGACGGCCGCGATGACGGCAGTGACGTCGTCGTCGGACAGGTGCGGGCCGACCGGGAGGCTCAGCACCTCGGCAGCTGCACGCTCCGTCTCCGGGAGGTCGAGCGTGAGCCCGAAGCTGGGGAGGCGGTGGACGGGAATCGGGTAGTACACGCCGACGCCGACACCGGAGTCACGCAGGTGCTGCTCGAGCGCGTCACGACGGTCGGAGCGGATCGTGTACTGGTGGTAGACGTGACGCGCGCCGTCGGCGACCGGCGGGACGACGACGCCGCGAAGCTCGGTGTCGAGGCGCTTGGCGTTGCGCTCGCGCGTGGCGGTCCAGTCCGCGAGCTTGCGCAGCTGGACGCGACCGATCGCGCCGCCGATGTCGGTGAGGCGCACGTTGAAGCCGATGACCTCGTTCTCGTAGCGCTTCTCCATGCCCTGGTTGCGCAGCAGCCGCAGCATCCGTGCGACGTCGGCGTCCGGCGTGACGACCATGCCGCCCTCACCGGTGGTCATGTTCTTCGTTGGGTAGAAGCTGAAGCACGCAGCCTTGCCGAAGGCCCCGGCAGGGGTGCCGTCCAGCGCAGCGAGGTGCGACTGTGCAGCGTCCTCGACGATGACGAGGCCGTGCTTCTCCGCGATCGCGGTCAGCTCGGTCATCGCGGCCGGGTGTCCGTAGAGGTGCACCGGCATGATCGCCGTGGTGCGCGAGGTGATGGCGGCCTCGACGGCTGCCGGGTCGACGCAGAACGTGTCGGGGTCGATGTCGACGAAGACCGGCTCACCGCCCGCGAGCCGGACGCTGTTGGCGGTCGCCGCGAAGGTGAAGGACGGGACGATGACCTCGTCACCGGCGGTCACCCCGACCGCGATCAGCGCGAGGTGCAGGGCGGACGTGCCGGAGTTGACGGCGACGCAGTGGCGACCGTCGACGGTCGCGGAGAACTCCTCCTCGAACGCGGCCACCTCGGGGCCCATGGCGATCATGCCGGAGCGCATGACGGCGTCGACCGCCTCGCGCTCCTCGTCTCCGATGAGGGGCTTCGCGACGGGGATCATGATCGTGTCTCCAGACCCTCAGAGGTCTCGTGATAGCGCTGTCCGGTTCTCGGACAGACGAAGTCGTCGCCGTCGGCCTCCAGAGGCACGCCGGCGTGGCCGACCCAGCCCACGCGCTTCGCCGGAACGCCGACGACCAGCGCGTGGGGGGCGACGTCCTTGGTGACCACCGCGCCGGCGCCGACCAGCGCCCACGCGCCGATCTTCACGCCCGCGACCACGACAGAGCGCGCCCCGACCGCCGCGCCTTCGCCGACGTGCACGCCGGCCGCGTCCCAGTCGTCGCCGCCCTTGAGCGCGCCGTCAGGATCGACGGACCGCGGATAGACGTCGTTGGTCAGGACCGCGGCAGGCCCGATGAAGACGCCGGCGCCGAGGGTGGCCGGCGCGTAGACGAGCGCGTAGTTCTGGATCTTGGTGTTCGCGCCGACGACGACGCCGGCGTCGACGTAGGCGCCGCGGCCGATGATGCAGCCCGGCCCGAGCCTGGCGCCCTCGCGGACCTGGGCGAGGTGCCAGATCGTCGAGCCGTCGCCGATCTCGGCGCGGGGATCGACGTCGGCGGAGTCGAGGACCCGGAAGGTCATGTCAGCACTTCCACAGCAGGATCGTCAGGGGTTCATCAGGAGCGCCGCGACCTCGGCGGCGGCGGCCGCGAAGGGGCTGGGCCCGTCGGACGCGGACCGTGCCCATGCCCGTGCCGAGTCTCGCAGATCGTCGAGCTCGGACGTGTCATCGGTCCACGCCCGCAGCGTACGGGCTGCGTCCTCCGGACCGGCGACCACGACCCCAGCGCCCGAACGGGAGAGCAGCTCTGCCACGCGGGGCAGCGGCGTCGACAGGACGGGCAGACCCGACCCGAGGAACTCATGGATCTTGGTCGGCATCGCTGCGCGGAACGCCGGGGTGTCGTGCAGCATCGACAGGCCGACCCACGCGCCGCGGGCGAGCTCCCACGACGGAACCGGCGCGAGCCGTCCGTGGAACCGGATGCGGTCAGCTGCCTGCCCGGCCCCGGCGAGCACCCGATCTCGCTCGGCGTCGCCGACCTGGCCGACGAGGTCGAGGATCCAGCCGGGAGCCGCAGCCACGGCGGCGACCATGTCGTCGAGACCGCGCGACGTGCGCAGGTCGCCGACGTGGATCGCACGCGGGCGAGCGTCGCGCGGCGCGTCAGGATCTGGCAGCCAGGTCGACGACGGCACGTTGCGGACCACGACCCGACGGCGAGCCGCGGCAGGTGGCACGTGGTCGTCCGCGACGAGGGTCAGGTCTGCGGCCGCGGCAGCGCGTTCGGCAGCACGTGCGAGCGCAGCGACCAGACGACGCGTCGACGGACGGATCCAGCTGCGGTCCGCGAGGACCGCGGCGTAGTCCTCGTGGACGTCGACGACGAGGCGGCCGCGATGCAGCCGCCGCCACAGACGCCCGACGATGGCGAGGTCTGGGTCCACCACGAGCAGGACGCGTGCTCGCTGGCCGAGCAGCCGCGCGGCGGCGAGCGGGCGCGAGGGCAACGACCGGCGATTCCCGAGCGACGTCACGTGGACACCCGCCGGGGCGCCCGCGAGGTCGCCGGTGCCGGCGATGGACACGTCGAGACCGACGTCGACGAGCGCTGCGACGAGACGGTGGATGCGCGCGTCCGCGAGATCGTGGGCGACCGTCGCGACGAGGACCTCGACGGTCACAGGTCCTCCATGACGACCGCCGGCATCTCTCCCGTCTTCACGTACCTCGTGTAGGACTTGACGATGTCGACCGGGGCCCCGCGCTCCATGACGCGCCCGCGGTCGATCCAGAGGCAGTCGTCCGCCAGCTCGAGGATCGAGCCGAGCCCGTGGCTGACGACCACGATGGTGTTGGCCCGTCCGACGAGCGACTCGAGCTTGGCCTTCGCCTTGGTCTTGAAGGCGGCGTCGCCGGCGCTCAGCGCCTCGTCGATCAGGAGGATGTCGGGGTCCATGTGGACGGCGACGGAGAAGGCGAGCCTGCTGAACATCCCGGACGAGTAGGTCGTCAGCGGCAGCTCGATGAAGTCGCCGATGTCGGCGAAGTCCGCGATGGCCTCGAACTTCTCCTCGATCTCATGCGGGGTCATCTCCGCGGCCAGCCCGCCGAGGAAGATGTTCTCGCGCCCCGAGAGCTTCTTGTTGAAGCCCAGGCCGAGCGCGAGGAGCTGGGCCTTGCCGCGCACGGCGACCTGCCCCTCGGACGGCGGCAGGATCCCGGCGATCGTGCGGAGCAGGGTGGACTTGCCGGCGCCGTTGCCGCCGATCACGCCGAACACGCGGCCTCGGGGAACGTCGAACGAGACCCCCTTGAGCGCGTCGACGTGATGGACGAGGCGCGCGCGTTGGCCCACGGACTTGAGCCGCGTCTTGATCGTGGGCACGCGATCGACCGTCGTGCGATAGCGCACGTGGAGATCGCGGACCGAGATCGCGAGGTCCGGGCGCAGGAGCTCAGAGTCGGACGGCAAAGTCACGCTCCCTCGAGATGAAGAGACGGCCACCCACAAGGATCAGCGCGAGCCCCCAGCCGAGGCTGGCCAGCAGGAGCAACGGGTCCGGCCAGCGGCCGTCGGAGAGGATCTGGTGCCATGCCTCGAGCGGCGGGGTGAGCGGGTTCGCCCAGATGATCCAGTGGATCACGTTCGGCACGTTCGCGGGCAGGTCGCTCGGGCGGTAGAGCACCGGCGAGACGTAGAGCCAGATCCGGAGCATGTACGGGAGGAAGGCGGACGTGTCGCGGAAGTAGACGTTGGCCGTCGCGAAGATCATCGCCAGCCCGAAGTTCATGAGCGACTGGAGCGCGATGACCACCGGCACCAGCAGCAGCCACGGCCCGACCGTGAGGTCGCTCCCGGTCGCCATCGCGGCCCCGTGGAACAGGGCGTACACGAGCAGCGTCGGCAGGTACAGCATCACCGACAGCAGCGTGGAGCTCAGCGGCAGGATCAGGCGCGGCAACGTCGACGACGTCACCAGCGACCCGCCGGACACGACGGACGACGCCCCGCTGCCGACGGCGTTGCGCGTGAAGTAGAACGCGAAGAGCCCGGCGAGCAGGTTGACGAGGAAGCCGAACCCCTTCCCGGAGCTGAAGATCACGCCGACGAGCAAGAAGTAGACGCCGCCGAGGAGCAGCGGGTTCAGCACCGTCCAGAGCTGCCCGAACCACGTGTCGAGGTGACGGGCCTTGAGCTCGGACCGCGCGATGTGGAACGCGAACTGACGTCGGTCCCACACGTCGGTCAGGTACTGCCGCATCGGCGGCAACCCTCGCCGATAGGGGACGTGGACACGGACCTCGGGAGCGGTCATGGAGCCACCCCCGCGACGACCAGGTCATAGGTCTCGAGCAGGATCTGCTCCTGCCGTTCCCAGCCGAACCGTGCGCGGATCGCGGGGACCGCGGCCTCCGCCCGACGCGTCCAGCCGTCGTCGTCGAGGACGGCGTCCATCGCGTCTGCGACCGACGCCGGGCTGTACGGGTCAAACGTCACGCCGACCTCGTACTCCTCGACGAAGCCGCGCATCTCGGTGAGGTCCGAGACCGCGACCGGGAGCCCCGCGAACACGTAGTCGAACAGCTTGTTCGGCAGGGCGTACTCGTGGTTCAGGCAGATCGGCTCCATCGGGTGGACGCCGAGCGTCGCGGTGCGCAGGTAGGTCGGCAGCGTGGATGCCGGCACGGCGTCGAGCGCGTGGACGCGGTCGGCGACGCCGGCCTCGGCCGCCGCGTCGAGGATCGTCTTCAGGTGTCCGCTGCTCGTGTGCCCCGCACCGATGATGGCGAGGTGCCAGCGCTCGGCGAGCGGCAGCGCCGGGACCAGGTGCTCGACCCCGCGCCCGGGCTTGACGCCGCCGACGTAGACGGCGAGCGGGACGTCGCCGACGCCGGCGTCGGTCCGGACGTCGGACATCGCGACGTCAGCGGACGGCGGCGGCGGCGCGTTGTGCACGACCGACGGGGTCCGGGCAAGCCGGTATCGGGAACGGAGCGCGTCGGCGATCGAGCCGGAGACGGTGATGACCGCGTCCGCGCGACGGATCCACCGGGCTTCGTGGAGCTGCCAGAGCCGACGCTCGGCAGCGGTCCACGACGTGTTCTGCTCGACGTAGTACTCGTGGCTGTCGTAGACCACGCGCGAGGGAGCGCCCTCGTGCAGCCGGGCTGCCCGGCAGCCGGCCTCGAGGGTGCCGAGGTCGTGGCAGTGGACGACGTCGAACCGCCCGAGGTCCGCCATGGCCGGCTCGACGAGCCCACGCCAGTACTCGACGGGCATGATCCGGCTGCGCAGCGTCTTCAGGGTCCCGCCACCCACCGCGTACGCCGCGTTGTCGACGATCTCCTGGGCGCGCAGCCCGGTCAGGTGGGCGCGGGCCACGAGGTCCGCGGGCAGCGCAGAGCGACCGCGGGTGGGATGGCGGCGGGCGGTCTCGAGGGCGCGCCGGAGGTCGCGGCTGCGGGCGGTGGCGCCTCGGCGTCGCGCGACGATCCGGTCCTTGATCACCCGCTGGTACGGACGTCTGACCAGGCGGTAGCCCTCCCGATCCTCCTGCGTCGGCAGCCCCGGGCCCATGGTGGCGAGCACGGTGACGTCGTGGCCGGCACGTCCGAGCGACGACGCCTCCTTGTCGACGCGGGCGTCGGCGGTCATGGGGTTGATGACCAGCATGAGGACACGGCTCACGGTCAGCGCCAGACCGCGTCGGCGAGCTTCTTGCCTGCTCGGTGCAACGTCGCGTTCTGCTTCAGGTACTCGCGGACGCGGCGGGTCCGCAGCCGGGTCTTCCGACGCTTCTTGGGAAGCACGGGGCTGGTGCTGTTCGCGGCCCGCAGCGCTGCTTCCAGCTCCTCGATGCGCGCGACGAGGCGGCCGATCGCGAACTTCGACGGATCGCGCTGCGCCACACGGGTCAGCCCCTTCATCGGGTCCGTCCCTGCGCGGAGATCATCGATCTGCTGCTCGAGGTCCTCGACCCGTGCCTGCGCGTCGGAGCGCGGCCACTCCGGCACGGACGACGTCGGGACGCTCACCGGCATCCGGTAGGCGGTCCGCAGGATGGCACCGACCGCCGCGGGGCTGTGGCGACGGATCACCCATCCGATCGACTCCTGACGGAGCGCTGCCCGACGGTCCGGGTCCGTGGCGAGGGCTTCGAGGACGTCACCGATCGTGTCGACCTCTGCCTGCACGACGGGGCAGCCGGGGTTGCGGTCACGGTTGCGCGGATGGATGTGGGCGACCGCGATCGTGCCGGCCGCCATCGCCTCGACGGAGATGAGCCCGTGGTCGCCGATCGTCAGGCTGTCCACGAGGATGTCCGCGCGCTGGATGGCGGCCTTCAGCTCGTCACGGTCGAGGCCGCTGAGCTGTTCGTAGGTGATGTCCCCGGCGCTGGCGAGCGCTTCAGCGGCAGGCGCGATGTGCTCGCTGCCCTTGAGCCCGGCGTTCGACGGGATGTGGACGACGTGCGGCACGGCCGGCTCGTCACCTCGCTCGGTGGCCCACGCCTCCGGGTCAACGACGTGCGGGAGCCACTGGGCGTCCGGGACGTAGTCCAGCAGGCCCGGGGTCGAGACGAACATGCCGTCGCAGAACCGCCGGCAGATCGCGATGCGCGCGCGGATCGCGTCCTCGTCGCAGGCGACGTCGGCGGTGTTGAAGTACGAGTGCGGCTCACGCTCCAGGTGCATCGAGCGCAGCCGGACGTCCGAGCCACGCCAGTGCATGAAGACGCGCTTGCCGAGCGACTTCAGGACCGGCACGTCCCAGAGGTCCGGGACGGTCACGTCGCGGGCGTCGAGCAGAGAACGGCCGTACTGGAAGTGGAAGATGTCGAACTCGGTCGCGGCCTCGACGAACGTCCGGACGCGCAGGTCCGGGTCGGTCTTGAGGTCCACCTTGTCGAAGACGCGGTCCGCGGAGAACCCGAAGGCCGTCGGCCCGTACGACCAGACCTCACCGTCGAAGCCACGGTCGCGGACGGCGTCGACGTACGCGGAGGCCTGACCGGAGATGTTGCGGGGGGCGTACAGGACGCGGGGGCGGCTCACGAGTGGACCTCGGTGGGATGCGGGAGCACGGGATCCAGGGGGCCTTCCGCGGTGAAGCGCGGAGAGCCTCACGGTCAGGCTCCGGGGAGCGATCCGTACACGTCGAGGAGACGCCGGGAGTCTACCTCCCACGACAGGGCAGCCCGGGCCGTCGACACCGTCCGAAGGAGGTCTGCGTGGCGGTCCATGACGCGTCGAACGGCGGCGCCGAGCGAGGTCACGTCGCCGGGCGTGTACAGCTCACCCAGGTCGTGTCGCCGGACGACCGCCGCCATCTCCGGCAGGTCCGCGGCCACCACCGGAACCCCCGCACGCACCGCGTGGAACAGCTTGTTCGGCAGGGCCAGCCGATGGTTCAGGCAGTCGTCCGGGAGCGGCACGAGCGCGATGCCGACGGTTCGCAGCATCGCGTCGATGTCTTCGGGCGCGACCGAGGGGCGCATCTCGAGCACCCCGGGATCCCAGGCGGCAAAGCCCGGGTCGACCGGACCCACGACGACCCCGTCCCACGCGCCGCCAGCGGCGCGGCAGGCATCACGGAAGACCTCGAGGTCGCGTCGCTGCTTGACGAGGCCTGCGTAGACGACCCCGGTGGGCGGCGCATCGCGTGGATCCGGCGCCGCCGTCACCGGGAAGGTGTTGCGCACGACCATCACGTCGCCCCAACCATGCTGGTCACGCATCCACGCGGCGATGCCGTCGCTCACCGTGATCCGCGCCGCGGCCTGTCCGCCGAGCTCCCGCTCGACCGCCAGCTCCCGACGACGGCGGACGGGGTCGGGACGTCCGACCAGCCGCCGACCGGCCCAGCACTCGTGCGCGTCGTAGATCCACGGCGTCCGCAGGCGAGCGGCGAGCGCCGCGGCCGGCACCAGACCGGTCAGGTCGTGGCCGTGGACGACGTCGACATCCTCCACGTTCAGGCCAGCCGCGACCGCGCGTCGCGCGAACCCGGCCTCGGCCCGTGCCCGGTGTTGCGGCAGGAGCACCCATCGCGCCGTGTGCCGCAACGGCGCCGGCATCCGGTCACGACGTCGGCCGTCCGCTCCCCCGACGGGATCGACCTCGACAACCTCGATGCGCTCGTCGACGGGCCTCGAGGACCGCGAAGCGCACACGGTCACCCGGTGCCCGGCGTCCAGCAGCGTCCGTGCTTCCCGCTGCACACGCACGTCGTGGCCGAGGTCGGACTTCACGACCATGAGGATGTGCATGTCGGTCAGATCCGTCGGGACAGGACGACCCAGACCGTACGCGCGAGGATCTCCAGATCCAGCACCGGCGACCAGTTGACGAGGTACTGGAGGTCGTAGCCGAGCTTGTACTCCGGGTCGGTGTCGTAGCGACCCTGGATCTGGGCGAGCCCGGTCATGCCCGGCGCGAGCTCGTGTCGACGCGAGTAGCCGGGGATGACGGCCTGGAAGCGCTGCGTGAACTCGGGACGTTCCGGGCGCGGGCCGACCAGCGACATCTCACCCCGGATGACGTTGAGGATCTGCGGCAGCTCGTCGAGGCGCATGTCCCGGAGCGGCTGAAGACCATGGACCACACGGGGGTCGGTGCGCTGAGCGAGCTGCGGCGCGCCATCCTCCTCGGCGTTGACGTGCATGGTCCGGAACTTCACCATCTGGAACGGTGCTCCGCCTGCGCCGACGCGCTCCTGCCAGAAGAGGACCGGGGCCCCCGCCATCCACCTGACGTAGAGGGCGACCACGCCGACCGCCGGCAGCCAGACCGGGACGAACGCCAGCAGCAGGAGCAGCTCGAGCAAGCGCTTGAGCCGGGCTCGGCTCGCCGGCAGCGTGTGCCGCTCGAGGAGGACGAAGGGCATCCCGCCGACCTCGCGGAGTCGTTGGAGCCCGAAGAGCGTCTCCCGCGCGGTGACCCGCATGACGACCGTGGCCCCGAGATCATGCAGCTCGTCCAGCCGGCTGGGGCCCAGGTCGTCGAGCGCGGCGCTGGACAGGATCATCACGTCCGTCGCGTCGGTCTCGACGACGACCCGCCGCGTCAGGCTCGCATCCGTCGTCCGGCCGACGATGAGCGCGCGGTCACGGACCTCGGCGAGGTGGGAGTCGGCAACTCTCAGATCGTCCGGCGCTCCGACGATGACGACGCGCGGCGGCCCCTCGCGACGCAGCCGAGCCAGATGGGTGATGCGTCGGTTGGCGGCCATGACCATCGAGCCGAGGAACAACAGGACGAGGAGGTTGATGAGCGGGGCGGGCAGGAGCGATCGCGTCGTGACGAACCCGATCACCATGATCAGGACGGTCGCAGCCGCGGATGAGCGGACGGTCTTGGGCAGCACCGGCGGCGCACCCAGGCGCGGCTCTCGCTCGTAGAGCCCCATGAAGTACGCGATGACGACATGCAGGCTGGCCCACAGGGCGAACGCGACGAGGTAGGTCGGGATGTTCCCGCGCGACGCGCCCGGTCCCCCGGCGGGTCCGTAGGCCGGCCAGGTGAGCCCGTACCGCACCAGGTTCGTGAGGATCATCAGGGCGAAGAGCCCCAGGAAGTCCGCTGCCTGGAGGATCCGGATGCCACGGGCGTTCAGGCGCGACAGGACGCGGCCGTGCTGTCCATCGTTCGAGATGCCAGCGCGCGCCGTGTCGACGTCGTTCCCGGGTGTCACGTGTCTCCTCGACCGCTCACCGGTGTGCACGGTAATGCCTCGATCGCCCGGAGATCCCGATCCCAGCGTGGCCAGCCGGCCACATCACCGCAGCGGCGCCCCGAAGCTGATGGCGTCGATGATGGCGAGGAACTCGTCGAGGTGCGCGTCGAAGAGGCCCGGACCGGGCGGCGGGGCGCCCTCGACCGTCCTGGCCAGGATGCCGATGGGCTGGGCGATCAGGACCACGCCCCGCGAGGGGATCAGCACGACCATCTCGCGGGTCGCAACTCCCCCGCTCTCGTGGGAGAACTGGAGCAGGGTCGCGGGGATGCCGTCGACCTCGATCGACTCGTCGCGCTCGACGGTCCCGTCGAGCGCCCCGGCGATGAGGTCACGCCAGTCATCGGGCGCCGTCGACGGCTCGTAGGTGAAGTAGATGCCTGCCTCGGGCAGGACGTCGATGTCGGGGCGGTCCGCCCTCGGCGCCGACGTCGAGAACCCGTCCGGGTTCTCCGGCAGCGGTCGGTCGGCGATCGTGAAGGCCGTCTCGGAGTTCGCCACGACCACCCAGCCCGCCGGAAGCGGCGCCGTCAGGTCGCGCCAGCTCGTGGAGAGCGCCCCGCCTCCGGAACAGGCAGCCAGCAGCAGGGCGGTGACGATGACGACCAGCTTGGCGCGCACGTCAGATCCTCTCGAAGCAGGTCCCGGCGCCACGATCCGCGATGATGAGCCTTCGCGGCCGACCGGTCGCGAGGAGGTTACGTCCCGCCGGAGCACCACCCCGTGTCGCAGCACCGCCGTCCGCCCCGATGGATCGCCCCGCTGATCTCGTGGGCGACGATCGTGATCGGCGTGTCGATCCCCGGCGACGACCTGACCGGGGTGTCGTCGGGCATGGGCGAAATCGGGCACGCGGCCGGCTTCCTGATCTTCGCCGCGACGCTCGTGTTCTGGCGGACGCGCATCGACCGGGTCGTGATCGCGTTGCTGATCGGCGGCGCGGTCCTCAGCGAGCTCATCCAGCTCGCGGTCCCGGGGCGGGTTCCATCGCTCAGCGACGTCGCCATCGACCTCGCGGGCGCGGCGCTCGCGATCCTCGTGATCGCGGTCTGCCGCCGTCCCGACGGGACGCGGTGAGCCTGGGGCTCAGCCTTCGTCGGGGGTCTGCAGCTCGCGCGTGAGGTCGGCGTCGCCGAGCTCGATGAACGGGACTGCAGCAGCTGGCCCGCCGTCGCGCGGGTCGCGTGCTGCGTTGGCGCGTCGCGCGGTCGCCGCGGGGGCGAGACGCTCGGCAGCCCCACGGACGGACTCCTTCGCGGACTGCGAGCGGACGGACGTTGAACCGTTGCCGGCGGGGGTACCCGCTGCGACGGGCTGGTCGGTGACGTCAACCGTGGCGACGTCAGGCTCCGGCTCCTCGGCACGTGACGCCTCGGCACGGGCACGTGCGAAGTCCCGCGCCTCGGTCGCCTTGGCGGTCAGGGTCTTCGAGATGGCGTCGCGCAGACGGACCGGGCGCTCGGACACCACCGCGTCGTCGCTCGATGCGTCGTCGGAGCCGCTCGCTGCGGCCGTCGGGGCCGTCGGGGCCTCGTCGAGGTCTGGCGTCGTGACCGACTCGGGGTCAGCCGGCCGGCGACGCGGCTGGCGGACCTCGACGTGACCTCCGCCGACTGCCGGCGCAGCGGACATCGGAGCAGCCACCTCGTCCTCCGGGGTGGCGTCGCCAGCCCAGACCTCACGGGCGCGCGTGCCGAGCGGGCGGGGACGCTCGAGATCAGGAGCCACCTCAGCGGTGCGGACGGCGACCGCCGGCGCTGCGGTCACGTCCTCGACCAGGACGACCTCACACGTGACCCCGGTGGCGTCGGCCGCGTTCAGGGTGGCGATCAGGTCGACGCGTGTCGTGCGACCCGCGTCGACGAGGACGAGGAGGTTGCCCAGCGCGCCACATGCCTCGATCACGGCCGGCGACTGGAGCCCCGGCAGCGCGACGATCAGCGTCTCGATGTCCGACGGGAGCCGCTCGACGAGCCCCTTGAGGCCGCTGAGCGCGAGCTCGGGGCGACGTCCCGCGGAGATCCGGGCCAGCGACAGGTCGGCGTCGAACTCGACGGTCGTCGCGAAGCGCGCCGTCCCCGCGGCGACCTCGCTCGCGCCGTCGACGGACACGCGCGTCGTGTCGACGAGGTCCATGAGCAGGGTCCGCTGACCGTCACGTGCGAAGGTCGAGGCGAGGCCGAGCGCGACCGCGCTCGAGTCGTCCTGAGCACGCGACGGGACGGTCACGCCGATGATGAGGCGCTGACCGGTGGCGAACGTGTGCGCGAGCTCTGTGCACTGCTCGCGGCCGGAGTCACGCACGACCGATGCGCGCACGGTCGATCCCGAGCTGCGCACGTGGCGGGCGTTGTGGACGGTGATCTCACCGGTGTCAACCGCCAGCACCGTCGCCAGCGCGGCGATGCAGGCGCCCACGCCCACGGCGAAGCCCACCAAGGGTGTGGCGGGCAGGATCCCGACGACGGCGAGCAGCACGCCAACGATCGCAACGCCCAGGGCCACGCGGACCGCGAGTTCGCGACGCTGGAGCAGCGTCTCCGACAGTTCATGCACCCACGGGCTGGATTCCAGCTCGCGTGGTGCCTCGGGCGGGGTGGAGGAGGATGCAGTCATAGTGAGCAGACTCTACGAACGCGAGCGAGCGGAAGCGAGGAACCCCGTCCGCGGCGCATCGCTCAGCCGCCCGTCGGAGGAGCCGTGAGATCTGCGGGGCTGAGCGCGGTCTCGAGCTCGCGGACCGCTCCGAGCAGCGGCCCGTCGCCTCCGAGCAGGGC
>CBDTYW010000030.1:0-20464 GCA_965364735.1 uncultured Nitriliruptoria bacterium | reverse complement strand
GGGGCGGCCGCGAGCCGGTAGACGAGGCGGTGCGCCGCTCCACGGACCTTCACCGCGCCGAGCTCGTCGAGGTCGCGGCTCACCGTCGCCTGGTTGACCTCGATGCCCGCGTCGGCGAGGGCGGCCACCGCTTCTTCCTGCGAGTGCAGGTCGCCGTCGACCAGCAGCTGGCGCAGCAGGTCCTGACGTCGGAGCTTGGCGTCGCTCATCAGGTCAGCGGTCCGGCGAGGAGGGCTGCGAGCAGCGCCTTCTGGGCATGGAGCCGGTTCTCCGCCTGGGCGAAGACGCGGCTGGCCGGACCGTCGATGATCTCGGCCGAGACCTCTTCACCGCGATGGGCCGGAAGGCAGTGCAGCAGGATGGCGCCGTCAGCGGCGTGGGCCATGAGCGGCGCGTCGACCTGGAAGCCCTGGAAGGCCGCGAGCCGTGCGGCCGACTCCGCTTCCTGCCCCATCGACGTCCAGACGTCGGTGTAGACCGCGTCGGCGCCGGTGACCCCGGCGACGGGGTCCGTCGTGGTCGTCGCCGATCCCCCGGTCGTCGCGGCGATGGACTGTGCCCGGGCGACCACAGCGGCGTCGGGCGCGTAGCCGACGGGGTGCGCGACGACGACGTGGACCCCGGCGTTCGCGCCGGCGACCAGCAACGAGTGGGCGACGTTGTTGCCGTCACCGACGTAGGCGAGGGTCCGCCCGGCGATGTCACCGAACTCCTCCGCCATCGTCTGGAGGTCGGCGAGCGACTGGCAGGGGTGCTCGAGGTCGCACAGCGCGTTGATGACCGGCACACCTGAGGCCGCAGCGAGCTCGACGAGCTTCTCGTGACCGAAGGTCCGCAGCACGATGCCCTGCACGAAGCCGCTCAGCACGGCGCCGATGTCGCCGACTGTCTCACGCTTGCCGAGGCCGATCTCGACGTCGTCGATCTTGACGGCATGTCCCCCGAGCTCATGCACGGCCAGCTCGAACGAGACCCGGGTCCGCAGCGACGGCTTCTCGAAGACGATGGCGACGCTCCGACCCCCCAGGTGATCCATCATGTCGGTGCGTCCGGAGGAAAGGGCCGCCTGACGGCGCAGCTTCAGCGCTGCGGCGAGCTCGAGGACCGCGGCCTGCTCGGTCACCGAGAGATCGTCGGCGAGCAGGAAGTCGCGACCGCGCAGCCCGGCGAGGACCGGACCGGCGAGGAGCGCTTCGGGGGTCGTCACAACGTCTCCCGGGTGACGGACTTGATCCGCTCGACGAGCTCGTCGATCTCGAACGGCTTCACGAACACGTTCTCGGCGCCGATGAGGTCGCGCGCATCCTCGGCAGCCTCGATCGAGCCGGTCATGACGATGACGGGCACCGGCAGGATCCCGCCGCCCTCCTCGAGGAGCTGGGCGAGCACCCGCGCCCCGTCGACGTTCGGCATCATGATGTCGAGCAGGGCCACGTCCGGGTCGCCCATCCGGACCTTGAGCAGACCAGCGAGGCCGTCCGCTGCGAGCGCAACCTCGTAGCCCTCGATGCTCAGCAGCTCGCGGAGCACGGCGGAGACGGACGGATCGTCCTCGATGACCAGGATCTGGAGGCTCATTCGGCGGTCCCTTCAGCAACGGCGACGAGCGCCTGACGGAGACCGGCCAGCGCGAGGTCGACCTCCTCACGGGTGACGTTGAGCGGCGGCGCGAGCCGGACCACGTCCGGCGCAACGGCGTTGACGATCAGGAAGTGGTCGCGGCACGCGACCTCGACTGCCTTCGCGACGGGAGCGTCGAGGACGACGCCGAGGAGCAGCCCACGACCCCGGACTCCGGTGACGAACGGGGCGTCGCCCACGAGCGCGTCGATCCCGGCGACCAGCCGACGGGCTCGTGACGCTGCGAGCGCGAGGACGTTGTCGTCCTCGATCGTGTCGATCACCGCGCTCGCCGCGGCAGCGGTGACGGGGTTGCCGCCGAACGTCGTCGCGTGATCGCCCGGCCCGAACGCGTCGGCGGCCGCGCCGCGGGCGATCATCGCCCCGATCGGGAACCCGTTGCCCAGCGCCTTCGCGACGGTGATGACGTCGGGGACGAGCCCGCGCATCGTGAAGTCCTCGTGCTGGAACGCGAACCACGGTCCCGTGCGGCCGATGCCGGTCTGGACCTCGTCGACGATGAGCAGCGCCCCGTGGGCGTCGCAGGCCGCGCGAGCCGCGGAGACGACCTCGGGGTCGGTCGGGCGGACGCCGCCCTCGCCCTGGACGAGCTCGATCAGCACCGCGCAGGTCTGGGGTCCGACGGCAGCGGTCATGGCCGCAGGATCGTCGGCCGGGACGGTGTCGACGTAGCCCATCAGCGGCGCGAACGGCTCGTGCTTCGCGGGCTGTCCGGTCGCCTCGAGCGTCGCGAACGTCCGGCCGTGGAACGAGCCCTCCAGCGTGACAACGCGGAACTTCTCCTTCGACTGCGCGAGCCCATGCCTGCGCGCGAGCTTGATGGCAGCCTCGTTGGCCGTTGCTCCGCACTGCGCGAAGAACACCTTCGCATCGTCCCAGCCGGTGATGCGGGCGAGCCGCTCTGCCAGCTCGACGGCGGGCTCGGTGATGAACAGGTTCGACGTGTGGACGAGGGTCTCGGCCTGCGCGGCGACCGCGGCGGTCACCGCCGGGTGGGCGTGTCCGAGCGAGGTGACGGCGAGGCCGGAGAGGAAGTCGAGGTATGCGCGTCCCGCGCCGTCGAACAGCGCGGTGCCCTTGCCGCGGACGAACGTCAGCGGCGTGCGCCCGTAGGTGTCGAAGACGTGGGCGTCGCGGCGCGCCGAGATCTCAGCGTGATGCTGCTGGGCCGCCTCGGCGGCCTGCGTCGGGCTCATCAGGTCGCTCATGCCGATCCCTCCGGCTGATCCATGGAAACGGCGGCCGGGGTGATCATCGTCCCGATGCCGGCATCGGTGAAGATCTCGAGCAGGACCGCATGGAGCACGCGGCCGTCGAGGATGTGGGCCTGCGGGACGCCGTCCGCCAGCGCCTGCACGATCGAGCGGACCTTCGGCAACATGCCGGTGTGCAGCGATCCACTCGCGAACAGGTCCTCCAGAGCGGTCAGCGTCATCTCGCTGACGAGCGACCCCTCGTCACCGAAGTCCAGGTACAGCCCCGGCACGTCGGTCAGGTAGACCAGCTTGCGCGCTCCCAGCGCCGCAGCGATCTGTCCTGCAGCGAGATCGGCGTTCACGTTGCGGTCGAGGCCCGACGCGTCCCGGCCGAGCGTCGCCACGACCGGCAGCATCCCGTCGTCGAGCAGGTCGAGCAGGATCTTCGGGTCCACGGCCGTGACCTCGCCGACGCGGCCGAGATCCTCGCCGTTCGGCCCAACGGCCGGACGTACCGTCAGCAGTCCCGCATCGGTCCCGCTGATCCCGACGGCCGGGCCGCCCGCCCGCTGGACGAGGCCGACGAGCTCCGGGTTCACCTGGCCGAGCAAGGCCATGCGGACGACGTCGAGCATCGGCTCGTTCGTGACACGCAGCCCCGCGACGAAGTGTGAGCCGACGTCGAGCCGTTCGGCGAGCGCGCTGATCTGCGGACCGCCTCCGTGCACGATGACGGGTCGCAGCCCGACCGCATGCAGCAGCGCCATGTCCGCGGCGAAGGACCGCTTGAGCTCCTCGTCGATCATGGCGTTGCCGCCGTACTTCACGACCACGACGTCACCCGCGAAGCGCTGGATGAAGGGCAGCGCCTCACGCAGCACGGCAGCCTTGATCTGTGCGGCCTCGGAGCGCGGATCCGGCGCGGCGACGATCGCCGAGTCCGGGTCGGCTGCGGCGGCCTTGGCGTCCGCGGTGCTCAGCGGGGCCGTCATGTGGTGTACGCGCTGTTGAAGTGGACGTAGCCGGTCGTGAGATCCGCCGTGAGCATGGTTGCCGAAGCCGTCCCGGCACCCATGTCGATCTCGACCTCGACGATGTCGCGCTGCATCGCCCACGACGCCTGGTCGCGGTCGAAGGTGGCAGCCACGCCGAACCGGCACACCGTCATCCCGGCGACGCGGACGCTGACCTTGCGCGGCTCGAAGTCGACCTGGGCGGCTCCGAGCGCGGCGAGGATCCGACCCCAGTTCGGGTCGGCCCCGGCAAGCGCAGCGCGGACCAAAACCGACGACGCGACGGCGCGTGCGAGGTCCTCGGCGTCGAGCTCGGTGGCTGCGTCCTTCACCCGGATCACGACGGTCTTCGTCGTCTCCTCGCCGTCCGCCACCACGGCGGCCGCGAGGTCCGCGCAGACCACGGTCAACGCGAGCTGCAGCGTCTCGAGCGACGGGGCGGTGGGAGCGGACCCGCTCGCGAGCGCGACCACCATGTCGTTGGTCGACCCGCACGCGTCGATGGAGATCCGGTTGAAGGTCGACGTCGCGGCGGTGCGCAGCATCGAGCGGAGGATGGGCGCAGGGATCTTGGCGTCGGTCGTGATCACGCCGAGCATCGTCGCCATCGCCGGCTCGATCATGCCGGCCCCCTTGATCATCCCTCCGATGACGCAGGTGCCGAGCTCGTCGGTCACGCGGACGGCGATCTGCTTCAGCACGGTGTCGGTCGTACAGATGGCGTCGGCGGCGCGCGCCGAGGCCGGCAGGTCCGAGCCGAGGTCCGCGACGACCGTCGGGATCCCGGCGACGACCTTCGCGACGGGCATCGGCACGCCGATCACGCCGGTGGACATCACCACGACGTCGGTGGGGTCGCACCCGACCGCGTCGGCGATGGCGACCGCCATGGCGCGCGCGTCCTCGTCTCCCTGCGGTCCCGTGCAGGCGTTCGCGTTGCCGGCGTTGACGACCACGACGCGGGCATGCCCGTTGCGCAGGTGTTCGTTGCTCAGGACCACCGGTGCGGCGACGTACTTGTTCGTCGTCGACACCGCAGCCGCGGTGGCGATCTCGTCGGCGACGACGAGCGCGAGGTCCGGACGCCCGGACTTCTTCAGGCCCACGGCAGCACCTCCTGCCCGGAAGCCCTTCGGCGCGGTCACACCGCCTTCGATGCGCGTGACGGCGCTGCGGTCGCGGGGCCCCCACCCGGAGATGAACGGGACCGCCTTCGGCGCGAAGAGGTTGCCCTCCGGTGCGGGGCGGTCGTTGGCCAGCGCCGTGTCGAGCGGAGGCGCCGGGGGCTCCACGACCGACGGGGGCGGCAGGTCTGCCGGGGGCGCCGGGGGCGGCGGCAGGTCGACGCCCGCAGGCGTGTTCTCGGGGAGCTGGGTCACGGGTAGGTCCCGACGGCGGTGAGCCCGAGCCCCTCGTCGAGGCCGAGCATGAGGTTGGCGTTCTGGAGTGCCTGGCCGGCCGCGCCCTTGCCGAGGTTGTCGGTGACGCTGGTGATCACGACCCGCCGGGTCCGGGGGTCGACGACCGCGGAGACCTGGCTGCCGTTGGATCCGGCCACCGCGCCGGTGTGCGGGAACGTTCCTGACGGAAGGACGTGGACGAACGGCTCCGCAGCGTAGGCCGCGACGAGCGCGTCCTGCACCTGTGCGGCGGTCACCCCTTCGCGCAGCTCGGCCGTCGTCGTCACGGCCAGCCCGCGTGACATCGGGACGAGATGCGGGACGAAGGTCACCGGGCCGATCTCGACGTCGGGACGCGCGATCGCGACGCCGTGCTCGATCTCGCCGGTGTGTCGGTGCGTCGGCGCCCCGTAGGCGACGACGTCGGCATGGGCGTGGCTGAAGTGCAGGGAGTCCTTGGGGGTCCGGCCTGCCCCGGAGAGCCCGCTCATGCCGACCACGCTGACGGTGCCGGCGACGACGAGGTGCGCCAGCGGGACGAGTCCGATCTGCGTCGTGGTCGTGTAGCAGCCCGGGTTCGCGAGCAGGGTCGCACCGATGATCTTCTCGCGGTGGAACTCGGGAAGGCCGTAGACCGCGGGGAGCAGATCCGGCCGCGGGTGCTCCTCGCCGTACCAGGTCGCGAAGTCCGCGGCGCTCAGGCGGAAGCCGGCGGAGAAGTCGATCACCCTGACCCCGGCGTCCGCGAGCTGGCTGCCGATCTCGATCGCTGGACCGTGAGGCGTCGCGAGGAACACCAGGTCGAGCGTGGAGAGCTGCTCGACGTCGACTGCGTCGAAGACCCGCGCGGTGCCGTCGGCGAGCCCGTCCGCGAAGTTCGGGAACAGCTCGGCGACCGGCCGACCCGCTTGGCTCGACGCGGCGATCACGGTCGCGTCCATCGCGGGGTGGCCGTGCAGCAGACGCAGCAGCTCAGCTCCCCCGTACCCGGAGGCGCCGACGATCCCGATGCTGCTGGCCATGA
This sequence comes from uncultured Nitriliruptoria bacterium, assembly GCA_965364735.1. Classification (GTDB taxonomy): domain Bacteria; phylum Actinomycetota; class Nitriliruptoria; order Nitriliruptorales; family Nitriliruptoraceae; genus CBDTYW01. The sequence goes on along the minus strand of CBDTYW010000030.1, from coordinate 14,190 downwards.
CCCTGTCCTGTGCGCGAACACCCATCATGCACGATCATGCATTGATATGCAAGGTGGTCAGGCGTCGTCGCGTCGCCGCGCCAGCGAGATGCGCGCGCCGATCCCGATCAACATCGACGCTCCCAGCGCCAGCATCAGGATCTGTCGCAGCCGCTGCTCGCTGTCGGGCTCCACCGCGCCGGGCCGCGGACGCGCCGGGTTGGCGATGGCGATGCCGCTCGGCGGCTGCGGAGGGAAGAACTCCGGCAGCGCCATCCCCTCCGGCACCGAGAACGCGTGGACCGGCGCCCGCTCGCCTTCGCTCGACGTCACGAGCGCCCGTCCCGTGCGCGTGAACGCGATCCCCTCACCCATCCGAGCAGGCGGCGTCAGGACCCGCGCAGGTGTGCGGCCGAACGCCTCGGTGAACGGGCGGCCGGCCGGGACCGACCAGAACAGCGCGTCGCCGTACGTGCGGACGACCACCAGCGAACCATCCGGCGACACGTCACCGCCCGTGACGACGAACCGACCCGGCGGCGGCTCCTGCTCAGGTCCGCTCGGCGGCGGCGGGTCCTCGAGCGACAGCAGCGCAACGGCCTGGAAGAGGTTGTCGACGTCCGGGACGAGGCCCTGCGCGGAGACGACGACCGGGTCGGTCCCCCGCTCCCCCTTGGAGACGAGCCCCACCGTGCCGTCCGGGCCGACGAGCAGCGCCTCGACGTTGCGAGGCCCGTCGTCGTACACGATGGGGTAGCGCGTCGCGGTCACCGTCAGCACGAGATCGGACTCGGTCACCCCGATCAGCGGTTCGGGGATGACGTAGATCATGGCGTCGTCGCGGTCCGCGTCCGCGTCGCCCGTGTCGGCGATCCACAGGCTCGGCACTCCTGTCGGGCCGGGGGCGCGAGCGATGTCCTCCCAGTCGACGTTGTCGGCCCCACCGACCCGCACCGTCGCGACCGTGTCGCCGAAGTCATCGACCGCGTAGAGGACGGGCAGGCCGCCCTTGTCGTTGTGGACCCAGTAGAGATCATCCCGCCAGCTCGATGCAGCGATCCCGCTCGCCTCCACGATCCGGTCATCCGTCAACGTGAAGAGCGGCCGCGTCACGTCGACCTGCGCGGCGAGCAGGAGCGGTGCGAGGAGCGCCAGGCTGGCGGCGCGGAGGCGGCTCACCATTCCGGCTTCTTGCGCAGACGCTTCTTGTCGGACAGCTGCTTCTTGGACTCCAGCCGCTTGCGCTTCTGGTTCCGGGTCGGCGTCGACCGCGAGCGACGCGGCTTCGGCGGCTGGAGCGCGTCGCGCACCAGACCGGCGAGGCGCTCACGCGCCAAGGTGCGGTTGCGGTGCTGGGACCGCTCGTCAGCGGCACGCACGATCAGGTCGCCCTCAAGGGTCAGGCGCGAGCGCAGCGCCCGCCGGACCCGCGCGCGCTGGGTGTCGTTCAGGACGCTCGTGTGCTCGATGTTCCAGCGGAGCTCCACCTTGGAGTCCGTCTTGTTGACGCCCTGTCCACCCGGCCCAGACGCGCGCATCGTCTGCACCACCAGCTCCCAGGCAGGGATGGTGATGTTGCGCGTGACGGGCAGGTCATCCATGTCAGCGGCGCATCGTCGCGCCGATCGCGGCCACCGCCTCGGCGACGCCCTCGATCGCCGCCTGCTCGTCCGCCTCGGTGAGCGCGCGGTCCGCGGCCTGGAGCCTCAGCCGCAAGCCCAGCGAGCGCTGCCCGTCCCCGAGCTGCTCGCCGCGGTACTCGTCGAACTGCCAGACCTCGTCGACGTGGTCGCCGGCACCGGCGCGGACGGCTGCCGCGATGACGGCGTACGGCACGTCGTCGCTCGCCTGCACGGCGACGTCGAACATCATGGCCGGCTGGTTCGAGATCGGCCGGGCCTGGAGCGGCGCTCGCGTGTCCCCGACGTGGCTGACGAGCGGGTCGAGCAGCAGCTCCGCCACGAGGACCGGCTCGGGGAGGTTGCGACGCTCCGCCTCCGAAGGATGGAGCTGGCCGACGACGCCGACCACGACCGGGGTCCCGTCGGGACCGTCGATCGCGAGCGCGGCGCAGCGCGCCGGGTGCAGCGCCGGGTGCTCGAGCGGCATCCGGTGCAGGACCCGGGTGCGCTCGCCCGGCAACGTGCCGGGGTCGGTCCGGCGAGCCACCTCGTCGAGCACCGCGATCAGGTCGCTGATCTCCCAGGCGTCCTCGCCGACCCAGTCCGGTCCCGTCTGGCGTCCTTGGGCGACGATGCCGAGCGCCTTCGGCTGCGTCGGCAGCACCGCGCCCTCGGGATCCGTCCACGCGAAGTCGTCGGCGAAGGCCTTGGCCGCCATGTCGAGCGGACCCCCGGGGCGGCGGAACACGCGCCCGATCTCGTAGACGGCCGTCCCGGGTCGCCCCTGACCGACGTTGCGTCGCACGACGTCGAGCAGACCCTCGACGATGCCGGGGCGCATGGCGCCGGCGTCCTGCGCGAGCGGGTTCGCGAGCTTGACCCGCGCCTCCTCGTCGGCGACGAGGACCAGTCCCTCGACCGCGACGAACGGCTTGGTGATCGCCTCGTGGAAGCCGCCCGCCTCCGCAGCGCGCCGGACATCCGCGAGCGTCGTCTGACGCGCGCTGCGCCCCCCCTGCGTGGACAGCGGAGGCATCGTCGCCGGGATGCGGTCATAGCCGTGCAGACGCGCCACCTCCTCGGAGAGGTCAACGCCGCGGACGAGGTCGCCGCGCCACGACGGCACCGTCACCGTGGCGTCGGTGTCACCGACGACGACCTGGTTGCCCGAGCGCTCGAGCAGCGCAGCCTGGCTGGCCGCGTCCAGGTCCGGGAGGCCGAGGAACGCGCCGTATCGGGCAGCGTCGTAGCCGATGACCCGCTGGCCGAAGACGGCGTCGAGCGGCGCCGAGGTCACCGCGGTGGTGTCCGCGGTGCCGGCCTCGGACGTGGCGGTCGCCGTGGCGCCCGTGAGCTCGACGAGCAGCTCGGTGGCGCGGGCCGCTGCGCCGCGAGCGCCGGCCGGATCGACACGGCGTGCGAAGCGGTTCGAGGCTTCGGAGGTGAGGTTCAGCCGCTTGGAGGTGTCACGCGCCGCGTTCGGCAGCCAGATCGCCGCCTCGAGCAGGATCGTCTCGGTGGCGTCGGTGACCTCGGTCGCGAGCCCGCCCATGACCCCGGCGAGCGCCTGCGCCCGGTCGGCGTCGCAGACGACCATGTCTGTCGTGACGAGCGTGCGCTCGACGTCGTCGAGCGTGGTGACCTGTTCCCCGTCGGTGGCCCAGCGGACGTCGATCGACGGTCCGGCGAGGCGGTCCTGGTCGAAGGCGTGCAACGGCTGCCCGCGCTCGAGCATGACGTAGTTGGTCACGTCGACGACCTTGGAGATCGACCGGACACCACACTGATGGAGACGCAGGCGCAGCCACAGCGGCGACGGCCCGTCCGTCGCACCCGTGAGGCTGACCCCGACGAAGTGCCGGCAGCCGTCGTCGGCCGAGATGGTGATCGGAACGCCGGGCGTGGTCGGCAGCTCGCCGACCTCCGGGTCACGGAACGCAACGTCGAGGATCGCGGCGAGGTCGCGGGCGACCCCGAGCACCGAGTGATGATCGCCGCGGTCCGCCATGACGGCGATCTCGATGACGGGCTCTCCCAGCGGAGCGAGCTCGTTGAGGTCGACGCCCAGCGGCGTGTCGGAGGGCAGGATCAGGATGCCGTCGGTGCCGGCTCCGATCTCGAGCTCCGACGTCGAGCACAGCATCCCGTTGCTGACGACGCCACGCAGCTCCTTCTGGGTCAGCTGGAACCCACCCGGCAGGGTCGTGCCCGGGAAGGCGTGGGCGACGACGTCGCCGACCTCGAAGTTCGTCGCGCCACACACGACGTCGACGACGCCCTCGCCGCCCTCACCGGTGACGGTCACGAGCTGGAGCTTGTCCGCGTTGGGGTGCGGCTCACGGGTGAGCACCTTGGCCGTACGGACGCCGATGACGCCGGCGCCGGGCGTGGTGACCTCTTCGACCTCGAGGCCGCGCACGCCCATCAGGCGGTTGAGCTCGTCGGCGTCGACGTCGATGTCGAGGTGCTCGCGGAGCCAGGAGAGCGGGAGCTTCATGATGCGTCTCTCAGAAGTTGGCGAGCGAACGGACGTCGCCCTCGGTGAACTCGCGGATGTCCGTGACCCCGTGACGAAGCATCGCCACCCGCTCGATCCCGACGCCGAACGCGAAGCCCGAGTAGACGCTCGGGTCGATGCCGCATGCGCTCAGCACCGCCTCGTCGACCATGCCGGCACCGAGGATCTCGAGCCAGCCGTCGTTGGAGCCGTGGCCGTCCCACGAGATGTCGACCTCGGCCGACGGCTCGGTGAACGGGAACATCGACGGGCGCATGCGGACCTCGCGGTCCGGTCCGAACATCGCCTTGGCGAACGCCAGCAGCGTGCCGCGCAGATGCGCCATCGTGATGCCACGGTCGATGACGAGGCCCTCGACCTGGTGGAAGTACGGCGAGTGGGTCGCGTCGACGGTGTCCTGCCGGTAGACCCGGCCCGGGATGACGGCCGCGATCGGTGGCGTCCGCGTGGTCATGAGCCGTGCCTGGACCGATGAGGTGTGCGGACGCAGGACGACGTCGTTGCCCTCGGCCACGTAGATCGTGTCCATCTCCTTGCGGGCCGGATGATCCGCGGGGATGTTCATCAGGTCGAAGCAGTAGGTGCCGGACTCGACCTCAGGGCCGTCGGCGACCTCGTAGCCGAGGCCGACGAACACGTCCGTGATGGCCTCGGCAACCTGGGTCAGCAGGTGAGGACGGCCCGGCGGGACGCGACGGGGCGGCATCGTGAGGTCCAGGTGCTCGGCACGCAGCCGCGCGTCGAGCTCGGCGCTTGCCAGCCGTTCGCGAGCAGCGCCGAAGGCCTGCTCGAACGTCTGCTTGAACGCGTTGATCGCCTGCCCCTGCGACTTGCGGCCGTCGGGCGTGAGGTTGCGCATCTGGCTCTGCGCCACGACCAGCTGCGACTTCTTGCCGAGGAACCGGACACGTACGTCCTCGAGCGCGGCGACGTCGTCGGCCGTGCCGATCGCGGCGAGCGCGGCTGCGGCCTCGGCGTCGAGGTCGACGGCGGGGACGTCGGTCGGGTCCGACATGGTGGGAGATCATTCGTCGAGTGGCAGGCAGGCGGCGCAAGGGTACTCAGGACCGCCTTCCGCCCGAGCAGCGACGCGCGCCCGTCCGGACCATCGCCATCAGGTGACGAGGTGATCCGGCAGCGTCGCCGGGATCGACACGTGGAAGGTGCTCCCGGCCCCGAGCTCCGAGTCGACCCAGACGTCCCCACCATGCGCACGTGCGAGCCCGCGGGTGATGTAGAGGCCGAGCCCCGTCCCCGCACGGCGAACCTCCCGACCCCGGCCGAACTTCTCGAAGATCCGACGCGACTGGTCCTCCGCGATCCCCGGCCCCTCGTCCCGGACCGAGACACGGGCGTGATCGCCCTCGCTCCAGACCACGAGCTCGACGTCGGAGTCCGGGGCGTACCGGAGCGCGTTCTCGACGATGTTCGTCAGGCACTGCGTGAGCTTGTCCGGATCGGCGTAGGCACGGACCGGCTCGCCGACGACCTCGCCGTCCGCCCAGCCGTCGAAGCTGACGATGCGGCCCTCGTGCCGGGCGAGGGCAGCGTCCCCGACCTTCCCGGCGATGCGGGACACGTCGACCATCTGCCGGTGCAGCTGCACGCGGTTCGCGTCGATGCGCGAGACGTCGAGGAGCTCGGTCAGCAGCCGGGTCACGCGGTCGGCGTCCTCGTTGATCGTCTCGAGCATGTTGCGCTTCTGCTCGTCGGTGAACCGGTCCCAACGGCGCAACATCGTCTTCGTGAACCCCTTGACCGAGGTCAACGGCGACCGGATCTCGTGGCTGACCGTGGCGACGACGTCCGCCCGCGCCACGTCGACGCGCTCGCGACGACCGGCGCTGCGGAAGGTGAGGGCCCAAGAGCCGTCCGGGCCACGACGGCCCGCCACCGCGACCGGGCGCTTGCGGCCGTCGACCAGGTGCACGCGCATCACCTGCTCGCTGATCCGCTCCACGAGGGCGTCGGGGATCAAGCCGCTCATGCACGGCGCGCCGGACAGGTCGTGCAGCGCCAGGACGTCCGCGAGCGGATGGCCCACGGAGTCCGGCCCGATGCCCAGCAACGGCAGCGCGCGATCGTTGACGAGGGTGATCATGCGCTGCGCGTCAACGACGACCACGGCCTCGGGTACGAGGTCGAGTCCCTGCACGCTGCTCCCTGCTGCCGCCACGACGTTCGCGCACCTGCAACGGTGCCTCGACCGCGAGTGTAAGCAGGGCTGAACGTCTGCGGGGCTGGTTGGCATGAGCCCCCACCCGACAACGCCCGGTCGATGGCTGGCGGGCCTAGCATCGGCGGCGATCCGAACGGCCCCTCCTCCGAAGTGGACTTCGTCGTGACCACCATCGATCTCGGCTTCACCCTCCCCGCCACCGGCGTCGACGTGCGGGAAGGCGTCGCGCTCGCGAAGGACGCGGAGTCCTGGGGATACCGGTCCTGCTGGGCCGCCGAGGTGGACGGTCCGGACGCGATCACGTCGCTCGCCGGCGTTGCCGCCACGACGGACCTCGACCTCGGGACGGCCGTCCTGCCCGTCCAGACCCGCACGCCCTTCGTGCTGGCGATGACCGCCATCGGGATGTCGCAGCTCTCCGGCGGACGCTTCCAGCTCGGGCTCGGCGCCTCGAGCTCCGTGCTCGTCGAGCGTTTCGGTGGTGTCGAGTACCGCAAGCCGCTGAAGCAGGTCCGCGAGTGCGTGGAGGCGCTGCGCCCCATCCTCGACGGCGAGCGTGGCACCTACGACGGCGAGTTCGTGAAGATCGGCGGCTACAAGCACCCGACGCCGTTCGCCGCCCCCATCCCGATCCTCATCGGGGCGCTCAACCCGGGATCGCTGCGGATGACCGGCGAGCTCGCCGACGGTGTCTGCCTCAACCAGGTGCGCGCTGACTTCGTCCCAACCATGCTCGACGTCGTGCGTGAGGGTGCTGCGGCTGCCGGGCGGACGCTGCCGGAGAGCTTCCCGGTGGTGTCCCGGCTGTTCTGTCTCGTCACCGACGACGCCGACGGCGCCAAGTCGTTCATCCCTCACGTGTTCGCCCCCTACGTCGCGACCGGGGGCTACAACCGCTTCTACTCCTGGCAGGGATACGCCGCGCAGGCTGCGGCGATCGCCGCAGCGAGCGAGGCGCGCGACAAGGCCGGCATGGCCGCCGCGTTCGACCGCGGCATGGTCGACGACATCTTCCTGATCGGGACCGCCGATGAGGTCGTCGCCGGCATCCGCGAGCACTGCGACCACGGCGTCACCCAGCCGGTCATCGCCCCTCTGGCACCCGGCCTCGAGGCCCAGTCGCACACCCTCAAGGCCATCGCCGACGCCTGGTGATCCTCCCGCCCCCTTCGCCGAGCGATGCCCAAACCTGCACCACGCAGGGAAATCCATCGCTCGGCCCGGAAGCCGCTTCGCCGAGCGATGCCCAAACCTGCACCACGCAGGGAAATCCATCGCTCGGGGGGGGATGCGTCAGGGGTTGGCGCGGGACGCGACCCAGGCCGCGATCGCGGTGGCGGCGGCGACGTTGAGCGACTCGGCGCGTCCCGGCTGCGGGACGTGGGCGAGCGCGTCGACGACAGCGCGTGCCTCCATCGAGAGCCCGTGGGCCTCGCTCCCGGCGATGATCGCGACCGGTCCCCGCAGGAGCCCGTCGGCGTCGATCGCCTGCTCGCCCTCGCCGGCGAGACCGACGAGTCGCTGGCCGGCAGCACGGCAGGCCGCGGCGATCTCCTCGACCGTGACGCCGGTGACGATCGGCACATGCGTGAGCGAGCCCGCCGAGGCACGGACGACCTTCGGGTTGGTCGGGTCGACCGAGCCAGCGGTGACGACGACGCCGGCCGCGCCGAGCGCGTCAGCGGTCCGGATCGTCGTGCCGAGGTTGCCCGGGTCACCCATGTTCTCGCAGACGAGCAGCCAGCCGCGGCCGACGACGTCGTCGAGCGACGCAGGGCTCCAGCGCGCCACCGCGATGACGCCCTGCGCCGTCGTGGCGTCCGACATCTTCGCCATCACGTGCGGCGACACGAAGGTCGCGATGTCGCTCCAGGCGATGTCCCACGGCCCCTCCGCGGTCACGTAGATGTCCTCGACGACGCCGTCCGCGAACGCCTCGGCGACCGGGTGCTGGCCCTCGACGAGGTAGCGCCCGGCGTCGCGACGGCCTCGCGGTCGGTGCAGGGCGACCACGGCGCGGACGCGGGCGCTCTTCGTGGAGGTGATCTCCGGGTCATCCATGCTGAGCTCCTGGAATCCGGTCAGAACGCGATGACGGCCGCCCGCAGGCGACCGTCATCGAGGCGTGCTGGCTCAGGCCGCGTCGGCCGTGGCCACCGGCTTCGCCGCGATCGCCTGCTTGGCGATCTCGACGAGCGCCGCGAAGGCCGCCGCGTCACGGACGGCGAGGTCGGCGAGGTTCTTGCGGTCGACCTCGATCTCGGCGAGCTTCAGCCCGTGCATGAAGCGGCTGTAGCTGAGGCCCTCGATACGGGCGGCAGCGTTGATGCGGGAGATCCACAGGCGACGGAAGTCACCCTTGCGGCGACGGCGGTCGCGGTAGGAGTACCGCTCGGCGTGCTGAACGGCTTCCTTGGCGACCTTGAACCGGCGGCTGCGGGCTCCTCGGAAGCCCTTCGCGCGGTTCATGACCGCCCGATGGCTCTTCTTGGCGTGTACGCCGCGCTTGACGCGTGCCATGACGTTGTCCTTCGTGATCTGCGCCGACCGGTTCCGGTGACGCGTGGTTGTGCGGGAGGAGCCGCCGCGATGGGGCGGCGAGGGTCGACGCGAGGGCCGACCCGTTGGCTCACATGTTCAAGAGCTTCTTGACGCGACGGGCGTCACCCGGGGCCAGGACGGTGTCGCCCTTGAGGCGACGCTTGCGCGCAGCGGCCTTCTTCTCGAGGATGTGACGACGGTTCTTCTGACGGCTGAGCACCTTGCCGTTCTTCGTCACGCGGAAGCGGTCCTTGGTACCGCTGTGGGTCTTCTGCTTGGCCATTGCGAACTCCTGATGGCGTGCGGGGCGAGCGAGCTCGTCCCGTCCGCGAGGGGGCGGGGTGGTGTGGTGTGGTCGGAAGGGGTGAAGGTCAGGCGGACGGTTCTGCGGCCGGCTCTGCGGCCGGCGCAGCGCCGTCGGGTGCAGCCTCGGCCGGAGCCGCTTCGCCCTCGTCGTCCTTCGGCGCGACCTTCTTCTTGATCGGCGCGAGCACCATCAGCATGTTGCGGCCGTCGACCTTGGGATAGGCCTCGACGATGGCGATCTCTTCCATGTCCTCGGCGAGACGGTCCAGCAGGACCTTGCCCAGCTCGGTGTGAGCCATCTCGCGGCCACGGAACATGATGGTCGCCTTGACCTTCGCTCCGTCGTTGAGGAAGCGTCGAACGTGGCCGGCCTTGGTGCCGTAGTCGTTCGAAGAGATCTTCGGACGCATCTTGATCTCTTTGATCACGATCTGGCTCTGCTTGCGCCGAGCGTCCTTGTCCTTCTGGGCCTGCTGGTACTTGTGCTTGCCGTAGTCCATGACACGGCAGACGGGCGGGTCCGCGTTCGGGGCGACCTCGACGAGGTCCAGGCCGGCGTCTCGCGCAGCGCGCAGGGCGCTCGAGAGCTGGACGATCCCGACCTGCTCACCGTCAGCAGCGATCAGGCGAACCCGAGGAACACGGATGTCCTCGTTGGTGCGCGCGTCGGTGTTCTCGGCCTGCTGCTGGTCTCCGCGACGTGATGGGCTGGCGATGCTGGTGTCTTTCGTGGAGTGGCTGGTGTGGTGCGGGCCGAGCATGGTGAACGGCCCGGACAACGTCAAACGGCGACCTGTGCAGGTCGCCGTGGTCACGAGGCTTCGCCGAGGCTGCGCGGACGCGACGTCGGTGAAGTCCCCGGGACCCGGTCAGGTGAGACCTGTCGGGTGGACCGGCATGGGGCGCCGGTCACTTCGTGTGAAGTTGTCGTGAGAGAGCGTAGCAGCAGATGCCGGTTCAGCGACCCGGCACCCACAGACGCGATGCGGCGGACGGTGGCGGTGCCGCTGCGGGCTTGGGAGCGGGCTTCGCCGAGGAATCGGCGTCGTCGCCGTCTTCGTCCGCGGACGCCGGGTACTCGACGAGATCGTTCGGGTCGTCGGACTCGGACCACTGTCCGGCGGCCAGCGCCTCACGGATCTGCCCTTCGGCCTCGACCTGCCCCATCTGGAGCTGCGGCAGGACCTCGTCGAGCTGCGTGGTGAACTCCGGGTCGAGGTAGGCGCCGAAGTCATCGCGGATCGCGGTGATCATGTCGATGAGCATCCGACCGTCCTTGCGGCCCATCTTGACCTGGACGGCGTCGAGCGCGGTCTGGAGCGTCTGGGCGACGATCGCGGTGATCGGGGCCGCGCGGAGCTGCGCGAGGTACTGACGCACCTCTTCCTGCGACGGCTCACGCTGGCTGCCGAGATCGGCGGCCATGGACGGGTCGAACCCTGCGTTGTCCATGTTCGACATCAGTGATGGTCGCTCGGGTAGTCGCCGGCGCCAGCTTCGGACCACGCGAATCCGAAGATGCCCAGCCCGATGCCCGCGAGCGCGGCTGCAGCGGCGCCCGTGGTGCCGGCTCCGCCATCGTCCTCGGAGTGGTCGTCATCCGCCATCTCCTCGTCCGCGTGGTCGTCGACCGCGGTCTCCTCGGCATGGTCGTCCGCCGGGGCGTCCGTGGCCATGGCCGGGGCAGCGCCGAGGAGCCACAGGCCAGCGAAGGTGGACATCAGGAGCAAACGACGACGGCGCATGGACGCAGGCCTCTACGACAGGACTGGACGGGGTGACGTGAGGATAACCGGCCTGCACTCGCAGGCGGAACCTCGCGGTGCTGGCTCAGAGATCCTTGAGCAGGTTCGCGGTCTCCACCGCGGTCAGGGCCGCCTCAGCGCCCTTGTTGCCGAGCTTCCCACCGGCGCGCTCGACCGCCTGATCCCACGTGTCGGTCGTGAGCACGCCGAAGGCGACCGGTAGGCCGGTCTCGCGAGCCACCGCGGCACACCCGGACGCGGCCTCGCCGGCGACGTAGTCGAAGTGGGGCGTGGAGCCGCGCACGACCGCGCCCAAGGTGACCAGGGCGTCGTAGCGGCCGGACTCGGCCATGCGGCGCAGCACCACGGGGAGCTCGAACGCTCCCGGCACCCACGCGACGTGGACGTCGCCCGGGATCGCGCCGTGACGGACCAACGTGTCGACCGCCCCGCTCACGAGGCGCTCGACGACGGCCTCGTTGAAGCGTGCGGCGACGATGCCGATGCGCAGACCGGAGGCGTCGATCCGGCCGGTGTGGGTCACGTGCTGGTCCATGGTCGTTCCTTGGTCATGGTCGTGAGGTGGGTGATGATGCCAGACCGGGCGAGTCGGTCGCAGCGGGGCGCCTGCTCAGGCGGGTCGGCCCATGCTGAGCCCCTCGGGCTCGCGGTCGCCGAAGACCTCCTTCGGCGGCGGGACGATGCGGCGCGGCATCGCGAGCCCGCTCGGTCCCTGGTCCCCGCTCGCCGGGGCGCGCCGCGGACGTTCGGTGGCGACATGGCCTCCGTCGCCGGGCAGCGGCGACAGCACGGAGCCTGTCCCCCGGCCCTCAGGGACCGCGAACGCCCCGCCGGAGCGCTCGACGACGGCCGGCGCCGTGGTGCGCTGTCCGGCGATGTCGCCGACGTGGTTGGAGGCGGCGATGCCCTCGCCCGACGGGGCGTCCTCGTCCAGGAGGTGGCCCATCCGGTCGCGCTTGGTCTGCAGGTAGAAGCGGTTGAAGTCGGTCGTCGCGATCTGGAGCGGAACGCGCTCGGAAACCGAGATCCCGAAGCCGTGCAGAGCCGCAGGCTTCTCGGGGTTGTTGGTCATCAGGCGGATCGTGTGGACGCCGAGGTCGGCGAGGATCATGGCGCCGATCCCGTAGTCGCGAGAGTCGACGGGAAGACCGAGGCGTTCGTTCGCCTCGACCGTGTCCGCGCCGGCGTCCTGGAGCTCGTAGGCGCGCAGCTTCTGGAGCAGGCCGATCCCCCGGCCTTCGTGGCCTCGCAGGTAGACGATGACCCCTGCCCCGGCGTCGGCGATGCGTGCCATCGCGAGGTCCAGCTGCGCCCCGCAGTCGCAGCGAGCCGAGCCGAACACGTCGCCCGTGAGGCACTCCGAGTGCAGGCGCACGAGCAGATCGTCACCGGCCGCGGCCAGGTCGCCGTGCACCATCGCGACCTGCTCCTCACCATCGACGAGCGAGCGGTACCCGATCATGCGCCACTCGCCGTACGGCGTCGGGACGGCCGCGTCGGCGACGCGCTCGACGATCGTCTCCTCGGTCGCTCGCCGGTGTGTGACGAGGTCAGCGATCGTGCCGATCAGCAGGCCGTGCTCCTCCGCCAGCACCTCGAGGTCAGCGAGCCGCGCCATCGTGCCGTCGTTGTTGACGACCTCGCAGATCGCCGCAGCCGGTCGGCGTCCGCCGAGGATGGCGAGGTCGACGGAGGCTTCGGTGTGTCCGGGCCGACGCAGCACGCCGCCCGGCTTGTAGCGCAGCGGGATGACGTGGCCCGGGCGGACCAGCGTGGCCGGCGTCGAGGCGTCGTCGGCGAGCAGGTTGATCGTGCGTGCCCGGTCGGCCGCGCTGATCCCCGTCGACACGCCTTCGGCCGCGTCGCAGGAGATCGTGTAGGCCGTGCGGAGGGAGTCCTCGTTGTCGACGACCATCAGCGGCAGCTCGAGGCGGTCGAGGTCCGAGCCCAGCATCGGTACGCAGACGTAGCCCGACGAGTGGTTGATGATGAAGGCCATCTGCGCCTCGGTCACGGCGTCGGCCGCGATGATGAAGTCCCCTTCGTTCTCGCGGTCCTCGTCGTCCACGACGATCACGATCTCGCCAGCGGCGATGGCTGCGATGACGTCGGTCACGTCGGCGATGGGCATGCAAGCTCCTGCGATGAGGCGATCAGCCGCGGTGGGCCGTCGATGACAGTGTCGCGGCCCGCGGGCGCTGAGGCCAGTCCACGCGAGCAGGCCGCGCGCTCAGCTCGGCGAGTACGGCGTCTGGACGCCCGCCGCGAGGAGCCGCTCGACGTACTTCGCGATGACGTCGACCTCGAGGTTCACGCGGTCGCCGACGCCGCGTGTGCCGAACACCGTGACCTCCAACGTGTGCGGGATCAGGCCGACGCGGAACGTGTCCCCGTCGACCGACGCCACCGTGAGGCTCGTGCCCTCCATGGTGACGGAGCCCTTGTCGACCAGGTAGCGGAGCAGGTGATCGGGTGCGCGGACCGTCAGGAAGACGGTGCCCGGCTGCTCCTCACGGCCCACGATCTCGCCGACGCCGTCGACGTGCCCCTGGACCATGTGTCCGCCGAACCGCTGGCCCGACGCCATGGCGCGTTCGAGGTTGACCGTCGCTCCCACCGTGAGACCACCGAGCGAGGTGGTGCTCATCGTCGTGTCGATGAGGTCGGCCGCCCAGCCCACGAGCGTCCCGTCAGCGTCGCGGACGTGCTCCTCGACCGTCAGACAGCAGCCGTTGACCGCGATCGAGTCGCCGATCGCCGCGTCGCTGACGACCATCGGCGAGTGGATGACGAGGCGCGCATGCGTGCCCTGGTTGTCGAGCCCGACGACCTCGCCGAGCTCTTCGATGATGCCGGTGAACATGAACGCTCCGTCGCGGGTCTGGTCGCGGTCAGTCTGCCGGGGCGGACGCCCCGGCGGCGATTCCCAGCGACGCGACGTAGACCCACTCGCGGTCCGTGCCCAGGCGGTGCGTGGCGCGCAGCGTCAGGGCGGAGACGTCCAGCGGAGCGGTCCAGCCCGCACGCGTGAGCCCGGCCCCACCCCCGACGTGCAGCCGGACCACGTCGACGAGGCCGGCCTTGAGCAGGGCCGAGCCCAGCGTCGGGCCCGGCTCCGCGTAGACCGATCGGATCCCGCGAGCGCCCAGCGCCTCCATGGCCGCCCGCAGGTCGACGCGACCCGCGACGTCGTCGACGGCGATGACGGTGACGCCGGCCGCCGTGAGCGCTGCGGCCCGCGACGCGTGTCGAGCTGCCCCGTCGACGGTGCAGACGACG
>CBDTYW010000029.1:0-20940 GCA_965364735.1 uncultured Nitriliruptoria bacterium | reverse complement strand
CGGGTCATGCAGGTGCTGTCGCGCCGCACCAAGAACAACCCGGTCCTGATCGGTGAGCCCGGCGTCGGCAAGACCGCCATCGTCGAGGGGCTCGCCCAGCGCATCGTCTCGAACGAGGTGCCCGAGACCCTCCAGGACAAGCATCTCTACACGCTCGACCTCGGTGCGCTCGTCGCCGGCTCGCGCTACCGCGGTGACTTCGAGGAGCGCCTGAAGAAGGTCCTCAAGGAGATCACGTCACGCGGCGACATCATCCTCTTCATCGACGAGATCCACACCCTCGTCGGTGCAGGTGCCGCTGAGGGCGCCATCGATGCGGCCTCGATCCTCAAGCCGATGCTCGCCCGTGGCGAGATCCAGACGGTCGGCGCGACGACGATCGACGAGTACCGCAAGCACCTCGAGAAGGACGCTGCTCTCGAACGTCGTTTCCAGCCGGTCAAGGTCGCCGAGCCCTCGATGGAGCACACGATCGAGATCCTCAAGGGTCTCCGTGACCGCTACGAGGCGCACCACCGCGTGACCATCACCGACGAGGCGCTCGTCGCTGCCGCTGAGCTCGCGGACCGCTACATCTCTGACCGGTTCCTGCCGGACAAGGCGATCGACCTGATCGACGAGGCCGGCTCGCGTCTGCGCATCCGCTCGATGACGCAGCCGCCAGACCTCAAGGACCTCGACAAGAAGATCGAGGAGACCCGCTCCGCCAAGGAAGCGGCGATCGACAACCAGGACTTCGAGCGCGCGGCCAAGCTGCGCGACGAGGAGAAGAAGCTCATGGAGCGGCGTCAGGGCCGCGAGAAGGAGTGGCGCTCCGAGGGCCTCGACACCGTCCTGACCGTCGACGAAGAGGTCATCGCCGAGGTCCTCGCCACGTGGACCGGCATCCCGGTCTTCAAGCTCACCCAGGAGGAGACGGAGCGTCTCCTCAAGATGGAGGAGGAGCTGCACAAGCGCGTCATCGGCCAGGAGCAGGCGATCACCGCCGTCTCCAAGGCGATCCGCCGTACCCGTGCTGGCCTCAAGGACCCGAAGCGTCCGTCCGGCTCGTTCATCTTCCTGGGACCGTCCGGCGTCGGCAAGACCGAGCTCGCGAAGACGCTCGCCGAGTACCTCTTCGGTGACGAGGACGCGCTGATCCACCTCGACATGTCCGAGTACATGGAGAAGTTCACGGTCTCGCGCCTCATCGGCTCGCCTCCGGGCTACGTCGGCTACGACGAGGGTGGTCAGCTCACCGAGGCCGTGCGGCGCAAGCCGTTCAGCGTCGTGCTCTTCGATGAGGTCGAGAAGGCCCACCCGGACGTGTTCAACACGCTCCTGCAGATCCTCGAGGACGGTCGCCTGACCGACTCGCAGGGCCGCAACGTGGACTTCAAGAACACCATCCTGATCATGACGTCGAACCTCGGGACGAAGAACCTGACGTCGCCTGCGACCGGCTTCGCGGCCAAGTCCGACGACGAGTCGATGTTCGAGAAGATGAAGCGCCAGGTCGACGACGAGCTGAAGCGTCACTTCCGCCCGGAGTTCCTGAACCGCATCGACGAGACCATCGTCTTCCACCCGCTGACGAAGGAAGAGGTCAAGGAGATCGTCGACCTCCTCGTCAAGCGCGTGAAGACGCAGCTGCGGACCAAGGACATCGACTTCGAGCTCACCGACAAGCTGAAGGGCTGGTTGGCGGAGCAGGGCTACGACCCGCAGATGGGTGCTCGTCCGCTGCGTCGCGCCATCCAGCGCGAGCTCGAGGACAAGCTCTCCGAACACATGCTGCTCGGTGAGTACGGGCCGGGTCAGCTCATCGTCGCCGACATCGACGAAGAGGCCAACGAGGTCACCTTCCGCGCGGTCGAGGCTCCTGGAGCTCCGGACTCGCCACCCCTCGAGCTCGCCGGCAGCGGCGACGCGCCGACCGACGACGAGAGCTGACACCCCACCGCACGATCCTGTGACGGCCGCGAGCATCGCTCGCGGCCGTCGCCGTTGCCCACACCCCGCCGAGCGATGGATTTCCCTGCGTGGTGCAGGTTTCGGCATCGCTCGGCGCAACGGTGTCGCGGTGAGCGATGGATTTCCCTGCGTGGTGCAGGTTTTGGCATCACTCGGCGAGGCGGCGCTGGCGGGCCATGTGGAGGCGGAGCTCGACCTCTTCGATGAACGAGTCGGGGTGGTCGACGATCTCGTTGTCGACGCGCCACACGACCCAGCCGTCAGCACTGGCTTCGCGATCTCGTTGCTGGTCCCGAGCTCGGTCGATGCCAAGGCTGTGGAAGGGACGGCCATCGAACTCGACGGCGACCCGCAGATCGATCCACGCGGCGTCGAACTCGACCACCCGTCCTTGTCCGACGACGACCTTGGCGTTCAACGCCGGTGGACCGAACCCGTGAACGCGTCGGAGGGCCGCCTGCATCATGGCCTCCGACGATGATCGGGACGGATCGTCGAGGCCGAGCAGCTCCAGCATCTCACGGACCCGGGCGGCACCGCGATGGCCGGGACGGATACGGCTCTGTATCCCACGGGGCGTGACGGGCAGCCGCCTGCAGGCGTCAGCCGCGAGGGTCAGCAGTCGACGCACGCTCATGTAGCGAAGGCCAGCGAGGTCCACGATGGTCTCCGCGATCGTGGTCACCCGGATCCCGTCGACCGCGGCGACCTGTGACTCGTGGTCGACGCGGCTGACGAACGTGGCGTCGAGCCGGATCGGAGCGGGGTCGTGCCGCGCAAGCCTCACCGGCGTCTCGAGCGCGTACCCGCGGAGCCCCCACAGCGCCGCGGCCGACTCGTGCGTCGCCCAGGACTCGGGGAGGTACATCTGGCCGGCTCGCAGACGTGTCCGCGGAGTCACCGCCAGCGATCCGCTGGCGAGCACGCCAGGCGCGAGCGCGACCCACTCTCGCCGGGCCAGGCGCCCTTCGATCTCGCTCGGGGTGAAGCCGAGCGACAGCGCCTCGTCAGCCCTGAAGAGGCTGTGCTGACCGCGCGCACGCTGGAAGAGGCGGATCAGCCGCGGATCGCGGCGGGCGAGGGCAGGTCGGTTCGTCATTCCGTCAAGTCTTACTGAACATCGTCAGACTGCGCAAGAGCGCGTTGTTGAGATCTGTGGAGGACGCGAGCCGCCGCCACGATCCCTCCGCCGAGCGATGGATTTTCCTGCGTGGTGCAGGCTTGGGCATCGCTCGGCGATTCGGGGTCTGCGGCGAGCGATGGATTTCCCTGCGTGGTGCAGGTTTGGGCATCGCTCGGCGGTTCGGGATCGGTGGGGAGCGGGGTCGGGTGGACGGGGTTGGGCAGAGGCAGACGGGGCGTGGGGGTCTATCGTCGGATGTCCCTCGCTGAAAGGCCGCTGGTGTCCTTGGCTGATCTCGGATCCGGTCCGGCTCCCCAGCCGGTTGCTGGTGGCGCAGAGTTCGCCGCACGCGTCTACGACCTCGTCAAGGTCTACGGGCGCGACGAGTCGCAGGTCGTGGCGCTGGGCGGCGTCACGCTCGGGTTCGCGCGTGGGACGATGACCGCCGTCATGGGGCCGAGCGGCTCGGGCAAGTCGACGCTCCTGCACCTGCTCGCAGGGCTCGACCGGGTGACCACGGGACGCGTCTTCCTCGGCGACGACGAGATCACGATGGTCCGCGAGAAGGACCTGACGCGGATCCGACGCGACCGGCTCGGCTTCGTCTTCCAGTCCTCCAACCTCGTCCCGTACGTCGACGCCGAGCACAACATGCGCCTGCCCGCCAGGTTCGCGCGACGGAAGGTCGACGAGGCCTGGCGTGCCCGGATCGTCGACACCCTCGGCATCGCCGACCGGCTCCACCACCTGCCGGGGGAGCTGTCCGGCGGGCAGGAGCAGCGCGTCGCTCTCGCCCGGGCGCTCATCAGCCGCCCCGAGCTGCTCCTCGGTGACGAGCCGACCGGGTCGCTCGACCGCCACCGCAGCGGGCTCATCATGGACCTCCTCCGGCGGACGGTCACGGAGTTCGACCAGACGATCGTCCTCGTCACCCATGACCCTGCGGTGGCAGCGCGGGCGGACCGGGCGGTCTTCCTGGCGGACGGGCGGGTGGTGGACGACGTGGCATCACCCGACCTCACCCGCATCATCGACACCATGAAGCGCCTCGGAGCCTGACCATGTTCCAGCTCTCCCTCGCGTCGCTCCGACGTCATCCCGCCCGCTTCATCGCGACGGCCCTCGCGATCGTGATCGCGACCGGGTTCCTCGCCGGTGCGCTCATCCTGCGTGACTCGTTGGGCGCAGCGCTCCAGATCAACGCGGAGTCGCAGTTCGCCGGGGTCGATGCGGTGATCTCCCGGGAACCCGAGATCGACTTCGGCTTCGCGGGCGGGGGACCCGGTGGCGACGGGGTGCAGGTCGAGCTCGTCCCGTCGTCCGTGCTCGACGACGTCCGCGAGCTCCCGGAGGTCGCCGCCGCGGAGGGCTTCCTGTCCGGCCCGATGTCCGTGCTGGGGGATGAAGGGCCGATCCGAGGCGATCTCGGCGGGGGCAACGTTTGGTTGACGGACGCCGCGCTCAACCCGTTCGGCCTCGTCGAAGGGGTCGGCCCGTCGCAGCCCGGCGAGGTTGCCATCGACCGCGCCACCGCCGTGGCCGGGGACATCGAGGTCGGCGACGAGGTCCAGCTGTCGACGCCGGTCGGGGCGGCGCGCGCCACCGTCGTGGGCATCACGGTCTTCGGCGACCGCGACTCCGAGCTCGGAGGCGGCGACGTCCAGATCGTCGCGTCGGAGGCGTTCCGCCTCTTCGCCGCCGACGGAGACGGCTTCCAGGAGATCCGGATCCGCGCGTCAGGGACCGAGGTCGAGCTGATCGAAGCGCTGGCGACGGTCGTTCCCGGCGACTTCGACGTGCGGGGCGGCGATGCGGTCCGCGAGTCCGAGGGCGGCGACGCTGCGGGCATCGCGACGGGCATCGGCGTCGGCCTGCAGGTCTTCGCGTACCTCGCGATCATCGTGGGCGGGCTGATCATCTACAACACGTTCGCGGCGATCGTCGGCCAGCGGACGCGCGAGTTCGCGCTCCTCCGGGCGATCGGGGCGTCCCCGCGTCAGGTCCGACGGGCGGTCCGGATCGAGGCGTTCCTGCTGGGCCTGGTGGCATCGGTGGCGGGCGTCGGGCTGGGAGCGTTGCTGTACGTCCTCATCGCCGACTCGGTCCCTGCCTACCGGACCTACGTCGGCTCGGGGAGCGAGACCCTCGTGATCACCCGGGGGGCCGTCATCCAGGTCCTGTTGACGGGCGTCCTCGTGTCGGTGTTCTCGGCGATCATCCCGGCCTTCCGCGCGGGGCGTGCGCGCCCGATCGAGGCGCTCGCGGCCAGCCAGATCGACTCCGGCGGCACCTCGAAGCTCCGCACGGTCGCCGGTGTCGTGCTGCTCACGCTCGGAGTTGTGGGGCTCGTCTGGGGGACGGCCTCGGCGCCACCGCTGGTCGCAGCTGGAGGGGCGCTGTGCCTGTTCGTCGGAGCCGTCGTCGGAGGCCCGGTCCTCGCGCGGCTCGTCGTCGCAGCCATCAGCCCCATCGCGAAGCGGATGTCCGCGACCGGGAAGCTCGCCGTCGCGAACGTCGGTCGCAACCCCACACGCACGGCTGCGACGGCCAACGCGCTCGTCGTCGGGGTCTCGTTGGTCGTCTTCACGACGGCGGCCGGCGGGTCGGTGCGCGACTTCGCCACCGACCAGATCGCCCAGCTCACGGGGGCGGACCTGCAGGTCATCGCGACGCTGAACGACCCGCTCCGTCCCGAGCTGATCGAGGCTGTCCGCGAGGTCGACGGCGTCGGTGCGGTCGTCGCGTTCGCGGGCGTCATCGGGCAGGTGCCGGCGCAGCAGGACAACGGCCCGTTCGGGGAGGCCCCGCCCGATCCCGTCGGGGCGGCCGACTTCACCGGGCTCAGCGACGTCTCCGGCATGCGCGACGAAGCCGGCGAGCGCGTCGACACGCTTGACGACGAGGGGCTCCTCATCATCGACTTCTACGCTCAGGGAACCGACCTGGGAGTGGGTGACGAGCTCGAGGTCACGTTCGTCGACGGCGAGACCGAGACGCTCGCGATCGTCGGGGTCGTCCCGTTCTCGATCGACCTGTCCGCCCCGATCATCGTGTCGCCGACCGTCGCGGCACGCCACGGGGGACTCAACGCCACCTCGCTGTTGATCGGCGCCGACCTCCAGTCCGGTGAGGACATCAACGACATCGTCCGCCGCGTCGAGAACGTCGCGTTCGGCTTCTCCGGGGTCACGGTCATCGCCGGCAACTTCATCGCGGACCTCATCAGCTCCGTCTTCAACGTGATCATCTCCGGGATCAACGGCCTGCTCGCGATCGCGGTCGTGATCGCCCTGTTCGGCATCGTGAACACGCTCGTGCTGGCGATCGTCGAGCGCACGCGGGAGATCGGCGTGCTCCGAGCCGTGGGCATGACGCGTCGTCAGCTCCAGGCCACGGTGCGCACCGAGTCCATCATCGTGTCGCTGTTCGGGACGGCGTTGGGCATCGCGTTCGGGCTGTTCTCCGCGTGGGCCGTCACACGGCCGCTCTTCCGCGAGGTCGGCTCGGGCAGCCTGACGTGGCCGGTCCAGGAGGTCGGCGTCATCGTGGTCATCGGCCTGCTGATCGGGGTGCTGGCGAGCGTCCTGCCAGCGTGGCGCGCCTCCCGTCTGAACGTCCTCGACGCGATCCGGACCGGCTGATCGCGTCGGCCTGCAGGGCGGTGGTCGCTAGGATCTCTGCATCGAGCACGATCGGATGTGGTGGCGGTGGCGAACGACCTGATCGACTCCACGGAGATGTATCTCCGGACGGTGCTCGAGCTGCACGAGGAGGGGATCCCCGCCCTCCGTGCCCGCCTTGCGGACCGGCTGGGGTTGTCGGCACCGTCGGTGAGCGAAGGTGTTGCCCGGCTCGTGCGCGAGGACCTGCTCGAGATGGCCGAGGACCGCACCGTCACGTTGACGGAGCGTGGGCGTGCCATCGCCGAGTCGGTGATGCGGAAGCACCGGCTGGCGGAGCGCCTGCTGGTCGACGTCCTCGGGATCGAGCGGGAGTTCGTCCATGAGGAGGCCTGCCGCTGGGAGCACGTCATCTCCGATCGTGTCGAGGAGAAGCTGATCGCGTTCCTCGGCTCCCCGGACCGCAGCCCGTACGGCAACCCGATCCCCGGGTACTCCGAAGCCGCGGACGGACCGCAGGTCTCGCTCGCCGAGCACGGCGTCGGGGTGATCCGCATCGAGCGGATCTCGGAGCGCCTCCAGGCGGACCACGAGCTCATGGGCGCGCTTGACCGTGCGGGGCTGTCGGCGGGCGACGTCGTCGAGGTGACGGCCACCGTCGACGGGCTGCGCCTCGAGGCCGGCGGGGGTGTCGCGGTCAGCGACGAGGCGTCACGTTTCCTCTACGTCACGCCGGCCACGTCCTGATCATCGACGATCGTGTCCGCTCGCTCGTGGCGGATCTGCACACGTGGGGCGACGCGCAGCGCCGCGACCTGCCATGGCGCGACACGCGCGATCCGTGGGAGATCCTGGTCTCCGAGCTGATGCTCCAGCAGACCCAGGTGGCTCGGGTGGTGCCGCGATGGGCCGCGTTCCTGCAGCTCTTCCCGACCATCCGCGCGGCCGCCGACGCCCCGCGCAGCGAGCTGATCCGCGCATGGCAGGGGCTCGGCTATCCGCGTCGGGCCGTGAACCTGCATCGCTGCGCGCAGGTTGTCGTGGAGGAGCACGACGGTGCCGTCCCCGACGATCTCGACGCGCTTCTCGCGCTGCCGGGCATCGGCCCGTACACGGCCAGGGCGATCCTGGCGTTCGCGTTCGAGCGCGACGTCGGCGTGGTGGACACCAACGCCTCGCGCTTCCTCTCCCGCGCGGTCGTGGGGGAACGCCTCACCGCCCGCACCGCCCAGACGTGGGCCGACGTGGTCGTGCCCGGCGGCACCGGATGGGCGCACAACCAGGCCGTCCTCGATCTCGGGGCGACGGTCTGCGTCCGCCGGTCGCCCCGCTGCGACGACTGCCCGATCCGGAGCCGCTGCGCGTGGGCGCGTGCGGGATTCGCCGAGGAAGACCCCGCGGGACGCAGCGCGGGGGCGCCCACGCGTCAGGCCCGATTCGACGGGTCGGATCGCCAGGGTCGTGGACGTCTGGTGGCTGCGCTCGGGAGCGGCGACGTTCCCGTTGACGATGCCGCGCGCGCGATGGGATGGCCTGACGACGCGGCGCGGGCGTCACGGGTGGTGGCCGATCTCGTCCGAGATGGGTTGGTCGTGGAGGACCGGGGAATGCTGGCGCTGCCGGACTGACCAGCCGTGACGCGGTCAGACGGGTGTACGCAATGGCCACGGAGCGCAACATCGCGGAGTATGGTCCGCGCAAGGGCGCCGACGCTTCGAGCGCAGGGGTCCCGGTCAGGAGTCGGAACGGTGAGCATCTCGGGTGGGCGGCTGAGCCTGCGTGACGTGGTCCAACAGCTTGCGCCGGGAACGGTCCTGCGCGAGGCGCTGGACCGCATCCTCGCGTCCGGACGAGGCGCGTTGATCGTGCTGGGACCGGAGGCCGAGCTCGAGCCGTTGATGTCGGGCGGCTTCCGCATCGACACGAACGTCACCTCCCAGCGGCTGGCCGAGCTGGCGAAGATGGACGGTGCGATCCTCATCGATCCGGTCGCCGAGCGGATCTTGCGGGCGAACCTGCACCTGGTCCCGGACTCGTCGATCCCGACCAGTGAGACCGGAACCCGCCATCGCACCGCTGAACGCGTGGCGCGGCAGTCCGGCCGCCCCGTGATCACGGTCTCGGAGTCCCGGCGGACGGTGACGCTCTACACGGCCAACGGCAGTCGTGCCCTCGAGGCCGCGAGCACGCTGCTGTTCCGCGCGAACCAGGGGCTGAGCACGCTCGAGCGCTACCGAGCTCGGCTCGACGAGGTGTCACGCACGCTTGCCTGGCGAGAGACCGAGGACTCGGTCACGCTGCGCGAGGTGGTCACCTTGCTGCAACGGGCCGAGATGGCGCAGCGGATCGCTCGCGAGGTCGAGGGGGTCATCCTCGAGCTCGGGGCTGAGGGCCGACTCGTTCGACTCCAGCTCGACGAGCTCGTCGGGACGGGCGAGGACGAGCGTGAGCTGGTCGTCCGCGACTACATCGGAGACCGACGTCGCAAGGTCGAGTCGGTGCTGTCCGAGCTCGCGAAGCTCACGACCGAGGAGCTGCTGGGCGGCGAGGAGATCGTCCTGTTGCTGGCTCGCGAGGGGCAGGAGTTCGACGACCCGGTCACCCCGCGGGGGCATCGGATGCTCAGCCGGATCCCACGGCTGCCCGACCCTGTCATCGAGAAGGTCGTCAGCCACTTCGGGACGCTGCCGCGGATCATGGCCGCGTCGCGCGAGGAGCTCAACGAGGTCGAGGGCGTCGGTGGCGCTCGCGCTCGGGCGATCAAGGATGGCCTGCGGCGCATGTCGGATCCGGCCCTGCTGGATCGCGCCGGAGGCTGGTGACACCGGGTTCGCAGGATCGCGACGCGCCGGCCACGCAACGTGGTGAGTTGACCCAATGTTGACCTCAGGTCGCACATCTTCTCGATGTGTCCGACGCCCTTCGTGGTAGTTTGGGCCAGCACGGGTTGTTTCGGCGGAACCGGGCGCACGTCACCAAGAACTGATGTTCCGGTGACGGCGGCGCGTGGCCATGGGACGCCCTCGCGGGTGTCCTGGATCAACTGCCCAAGGGAGTCAGCGCCTCATGACGTATCGCGTCGGCGACACGGTCGTCTACCCGCACCACGGTGCGGCGGTCATCGAGAAGAAGGAAGAGCGCGAGCTGCTGGGGGAGCGGCGCGACTACCTCGTGCTCCGTCTGACCTACGGCGATCTGACCCTGATGGTCCCGGAGGACTCGTGCGAGGAGGTCGGGATTCGCAGCGTCGTCTCGAAGAGGGAGGTCGAGAAGGTCCTCGTCATCCTCCGCCAGCCCGAGGGAGCGGCACCGAAGAACTGGTCACGACGCTTCAAGGCGAACTACGAGATGCTGCGCTCCGGCGACATCTACCAGGTCGCGGAGGTCGTCCGGAACCTCGCCACCCGCGACGGTGCCAGCGGCCTCTCCGCAGGGGAGAAGCGCATGCTGACCAAGGCCAAGCAGATCCTGCTGTCGGAGCTCGCCGCCGCCATCAAGAAGGACGAGGCCGAGGCGGAGGACCTGGTCAACCGCGCCCTCGACATCGCCATCGCCGCGAGCTGACCGTCGGCCCACATGGCGCGACACGACCCCGCCGCACGGCGGGGGTCGTCGTGGTCAAGCGGGGCAGCGTTCCGGCCGACAGGGAACACAGAGGACGGACCGGGTGGCGGTCTGCCGTGACGTGATGAGCACTCGTGGGGAAACGACGCTCCGTGAGCTTGATGGTCGAGGCGATCCGCCTCGCGATCGTCTTGTTCGCGCTCGCGGCTGGCTACGCCGCCAGCACGCCCGCCGCACGGTTCCTGGGAGCGGCTGAGCCGGAGTCGCTCCGGCTCGTCAGCGCTGTCCTCGGTGCCCTGTCCGGCTATGTCGCCGGCGGCATGCTCGGCCGCGCGATCATCAAGCGGGTCGACCGGGCCCAGACGAACCTGCAGCAGGTCGACGCGGCGGTGCTCGTCTCCGGGGCGCTCGGGGCGACCCTCGGGGTGCTGGTCGCGGTCGTCGTCTCGTTGCCGATCCTGATCCTGCCGGCCAAGCAGTTCACCGTGCCGATCGCCATGTTGCTCGTTCTGCTGCTCGCGTACGGCGGAGGCCTCACGGGAGCGAACCGCGGCGGTGACCTCTCGCGCTGGGTCGGCGTGCGCGGTCGGCTCAACGTGGTGAGCCCGAGCCGTGGCGGGGGGACGATGCTCATCGACACGAGCGCGCTGATGGACGGACGGATCGTCGACGTCGCGCGCGCGGGGTTCCTCGCTGGGACTCTGGTCGTGCCGCAGTTCGTCCTGGAGGAGCTCCAGTCCCAGGCTGACGTCGAGGACCCGCGGCGCCGCGACATCGCCCGTCGGGGCCTTGATGCCCTGCGCATCCTGCAGGACGAGCATCTCGTCGGGGTCGAGGTCACCGACGAGGACGCTCCGGAAGCACGCGACGTCGACGCGAAGCTCGCTGCGGTCTGCCGGCGCCGCAGCGCCGCGCTGATCACCGTCGACGCCAACCTCGCACGGCTCGCCGAGATCAGTGGGCTGCGGGTGCTGAACCTCCACGCCCTCGCCGAGGCGATGCGCGCACCGGTCCTGCCGGGCGACGAGCTCTCGGTCCGCGTGATGCGCGAGGGCCAGCAGCCAGCGCAAGGGGTTGGTTACCTGCCGGATGGCACCATGGTCGTCATCGAGCGAGCCGCTGCCGCCGTCGGCGAAGAGATCCTGGTCATGATCACGTCCATCACGCAGACCCGGCAGGGACGGATGCTCTTCGCGCGTCGCGCTGAAGAAGCGGACGTCATCGATCACCCGCATCGCGCCTCGGCCTGACCGATGGCGACCCCGACGCTGGGCGTCGTGATCGTCGCGGCCGGATCCGGTCAGCGCCTCGGCAGCGATGAGCCGAAGGCGTTCGTCGATCTGTCCGGCGTGACGTTGCTCGGGCATGCCCTGGCCCGCGTCCGCGAGCTCGAGCCCCTTCGGATCGCCGTCGTGCATCCCGACGGGTTCGGGGACCGCACCGCGGCGATCTGCGCAGGGCCCGACGTGATCCTCGCGGTGGGCGGGGCGACCCGTGCTGCGAGCGTCCGGGCCGGGCTGGCGGTGCTCGAAGGGTGCGACGTCGTCGCCGTGCACGACGCGGCGCGGTGCCTCCAACCTGCGTCGGTGATGCGCGAGGCCGTTGCTGCGCTGACCGAGGGCGTGCTCGCGGCTGCGCCGGCGCTTCGGGTCGCGGACACG
Source organism: uncultured Nitriliruptoria bacterium (assembly GCA_965364735.1). Lineage (GTDB taxonomy): Bacteria > Actinomycetota > Nitriliruptoria > Nitriliruptorales > Nitriliruptoraceae > CBDTYW01. The sequence continues at coordinate 9,019 of CBDTYW010000029.1, read as the reverse complement.
CTGAAGCGGACCCGTGCCGGGAGCACGGCTCCGATCGTTCTCGAAACGGTGGATCGGGCAGATCTCTGGGCGGTCCAGACCCCCCAGGTCGCCCGACGCCAGGACCTCCTCGTGGCCGCGCATGCGACGGGTGCTCCGGACGCGACCGACGACCTGGGCCTGCTCGAGTGGGCCAGAGCGCGTGGCCTCGTCGGCGGTGACGTCCGGCTCGTCCCGGGGGCCGACGCGGGGCGCAAGATCACCTGGCCTGACGATCTCATCGTCGCTGCCGCCGAGCTGGCGCGGGACGGCTCGACCAAGATGTCCCACCCGTTGGAAGGGCCTCCCATGCGCATCGGCACCGGTCATGACGTGCATCCCTTCGCTGAGGAGGAGCGACCGCTCGTGCTCGGCGGCGTGGAGGTGGATCCCGTCAAGGGCCTCGCCGGGCACTCGGACGCCGACGTCGTCTCGCACGCGGTGATCGACGCCGTGCTGGGAGCGACGGCGGCCGGCGACATCGGGCAGCGCTTCGGGGTCGACGACCCGGCGATCGCGGGCGCACGCTCGGTCGAGCTGCTGGCGATCGTGGTCGCCGAGGCCGAGGCTGCGGGGTGGGTCCTGGGCAACCTCGACATCACCGTGCTGGCCCAGCGGCCGCGCCTCTCGCCTCACCGGAACGCGATCGTGGCTGGCGTGGCCGCAGCCGTCGGGCTCCCGGTCACGGCGGTCTCGGTGAAGTTCACGACCACCGACGGGCTCGGGGCGATCGGTCGCGGCGAGGGCATCATGGCCACGGCGTCGGTCCTGATGCGGGCCGTGTGACACCTCTTCCAGATGTCCGCGCGTCTGTCGAGCATCGGTGTGGTTGTATCGCTCGTCCGGGAGCAGATCCCGTGCGGTTGTCCACGCACGGCGATTGGCTCAGCGCTGGAACGCATCGTCCGCGGTGCACCGGCCTCGTGGTGTTCCTGATCTCGACGTGGAGATTGGGTCTCGTGACCCATGCCGGGACCCCATCCTGTTCGTACTGTCCGTTGTCACAAGTCCGGGCTCGTCGTGCGACCGCGCCCGACGCCCCATCAGCCAGGAGATTCCGTTGGCCACCTCGCGATCCAACCGGTTGCTCGTCATCGGTCTAGCCGTCTTCGTGGTCGGCGCCGCTCTCGTGCTCTTCCTCACCAGCCGTGACGGCGGGAACGCGACTCCCGTCGAGCAGCCGACCGGGGTCGCCTCGCCGACGCCGAACCCGAGCGCCTCTGAGACCGGCCCCCCGCCGAACGCTCGCGTCCCGAGGCCGGTTCCGCTCCCGGAGGGCTACGAGGCCGTCGCGATCACGATGAACCTCGCGCAGGGCGTGATCGGCCTGCCCAGCCCGGGTGACCGTGTGAACCTGTACGGCGTCTACTCCAGCACCGGGGTTGCGACGCTCGACGTCGAGATCGAGCGACTCGCCCGCGAGCCCGACTTCAAGCCACCGGCCGGCGTCCGGCTCATCGCGACCAACGTGCTCGTCCTGGCGAGCCTCGGACCGAACGGTGAGTTCGGTGGCGGCAACCCGACGTACCTGCTCGCCGTTGACACCAACATCGCCGAGACCGTCATCTACGCGACGAACTTCGAGTCGATCCACGCCACGCTGGTGCACCCGGACGCCGCCCCGTCGGACTCCGACGGACGCAGCCGCCTCAACATGCTGAACGACGCTCCCTCGGACCAGACGCCGCCCGAGGGGTCGCTCGAGAACGAGAACGGTCCGAAGGACCCGATCCGTCAGGCCGAGGAAGACGCGGCTGCTGCGGCCGAGGCTGAGGCCCAGGCCGAAGCCGACGCGTCGAGCAGCGAGGGTGGCCAGTGAGCAAGATCCCGATCCTCGTCGTCGAGCCGGATCCGTGGCTCGCCATCGCCATCGAGTCAATGCTCGGTGACCTCCAGCCGCGGCCCGAGATGTTCGCCGTGGCCGATGTCGAGGAGCTGTACGGCTACGCGAAGAGCGGGGCCGTCGTCGTCGCCGGTCCGTCCTGTCGTCCTGCGGCGGCGATCGCGGAGCTGCAGGCGTTCCACGACGCGTTCCCGTCCGCCCGGATCGTCCTGGCGTTCGACAAGCGTCCGGGTGCCAACATGGCCGAGGTCGTCCGCGTTGGTGCGGAGTCGCTCGTCGACCCGCGCGACGAGGAGGCGCTCAGCGAGTCGATCCGCCGCTCGCTGGTCCTTGCGGACGCGACCGCCCCCACGACGCTCGTGGTCGCCTCGGACGGTGGACTCGACGCCCCGCCCGAGGGCCGGGTCTTCACGGTCTGCTCGGCCACCGGTGGCTGTGGCAAGACCTTCTACGCCTCCAACGCTGCGTACATGCTGTCGAAGTACACCCGCGGCAAGGTGGCGCTGGTCGACCTCGACCTGCAGTTCGGTGAGGTCGTCACCGCGATGCGGGTGCGCTTCAAGCACACGATCGCCGACGCCATCGAGATCGACTCGGACGACGAGCTCGAGGCCTACATCCCCGAGATGATGGTCGCTCACGAGTCGGGCGTCTGGATCCTGCCGGCGCCGGCCGACCCGGCCCAGGCCGATCAGATCCGCCCGCAGGACATCACCCGGATCATCCGGGCGCTCCAGAACCACTACGACTACATCATCGTGGACAACCCGACCGGCTTGGGTGACCAGACGCTGGCGGCGATGGATCTCAGCGAGCACCTGTTCATCCTGGCCGCGCTCGACCTCTCGTCGGTCCGCAACCTCCGCCTCTTCCTGCAGACGATCGACCGGCTCCAGATCCCGGACGACAACCTGTCGCTGATCCTGAACAAGGAGCAGTCGGGCGTCGGGATCGACGCAAGTCAGGTCGAGAAGCTCTTCCCGGCCGGGTTCCGCTCGACGATCCCGTTCTCCAAGGACGTGCCCAAGTCGATGAACCAGGGCATCCCCGTGCTGGCATCGGTCCCCGAATCGCCGCTCGGCATCGAGATCGTCGAAGGGCTCATGGACTTCCTCAACCCGGCGGACCGCGCGACCGCCAAGGCCGACCTCGACTCCTTCGGGACGACCGGCTTCTTCGCGAAGCTGTTCAAGAAGAAGAAGGAGTCACCGGACGTTCCCGGTGATGATGCCGAGAAGCTGCGCATGGTGACTGGCGACGGAGATCGTTCATGAGGCTCTCGGACAAGCTTGCCGCGCAGAACGCGGAGAAGGCAGCGAAGAAGGCGCCGGCGAAGAAGGCCGTGGCCAAGAAGGCGGCCAAGAAGGCGCCCACGAAGAAGGCGGCGGCCAAGAAGGCCACGGGCAAGGCCGCAGCCGCCAAGGCTGCGCCGAAGTTCGGCAACACCCGTGACGGCGAGCGCGCTGGTGGCCGCTGGAACGACGCCAAGCGTCAGGTCCGTGACCTCGTCCTGCGCGAGCTGGCCCCGAAGATGTCCGGGCCGAACGCCCTCAACGGCGAAGATCTCCAGAACGAGGCGCGGGACGCAGTCGACATCATCCTGGCCCGCGAGGACGTCGAGGTCTCGCCCGCGGAGCGTCGCAACTTCACCGCAGAGCTGCTCGCGGACCTTCTCGGCTACGGCGCGCTCGACCCCCTCCTGCGCGATCCGGCCGTCAACGAGGTCATGTGCAACGCCTACGACCAGATCTACGTCGAGAAGGCCGGCAAGCTCACGCTGACGGACATCAAGTTCGCTGACCGTCAGGCCTACCGGCAGGTGATCGACAAGATCGTGCTGCAAGCAGGCCGTCGGCTCGACGAGTCCAGCCCCATGGTCGATGCCCGCCTCCCGGACGGATCGCGTGTCAACGCGATCATCCCGCCGATCGCGCTCAGCGGTGCCAGCCTGACGATCCGTCGGTTCTCCGAGGACCCGTTCACCGTCCAGGACCTCATCAGCTTCGGCTCCATCACCGACGACCTCGCGCTCGTGCTCGAGGCGTGTGTTCGCGGAAAGCTCAACATCCTGGTCTCTGGCGGAACCGGTTCCGGCAAGACGACGCTGCTGAACGTCATGAGCCGGTTCATCCCCGAGGACGAGCGCATCGTCACCATCGAGGACGCGGCGGAGCTGCGGCTCCAGCAGCCCCACGTGGTCACCCTCGAGACGCGCCCGGCCAACGCCGAGGGTTCCGGTGAGGTCTCCATCCGTGACCTCGTCAAGAACTCGCTGCGCATGCGCCCCGACCGCATCGTGGTCGGTGAGTGCCGCGGCGGTGAGGCGCTTGACATGCTCCAGGCGATGAACACCGGTCACGACGGGTCGCTCACGACCATCCACGCGAACACGCCCCGCGACGCGATGTCGCGGCTCGAGACGCTGGTCCTGATGGCTGGCATGGATCTCCCGCAGCGGGCCATCCGCGAGCAGATCGCGTCGGCCGTCGACGTCATCGTGCAGATCGAGCGGCTCCCCGACGGGCAGCGCAAGATCACGAACCTGACCGAGATCCAGGGGATGGAGGACGCGACGATCGTCCTGCAGGACATCTTCGAGTACCAGCCCAAGGTCGAGAACGGCCGTCACGTCGGGCTGATCGTCCCGACGGGGCTTCGGCCGCGGTTCCTCGACAAGCTGGCCCAGGAGGGCGTGGAGCTGCCGGCGGCAGTCATGCGCAACCCGAACCAGGGCGCCACGCGGACAGCCGCGAGGACGAAGAAGGGTCGCTGATGGAGTCCTTGATCGCTGCGGGCCTCGTTGGGCTGGGGCTTGCCATCATCGTGGTGTCGCTGCTTCAGCGCGCCCGAGCTCGCGATGACGAGCTGCTCACGCTGCTCGATCTCCCGTACGCCGAGGAGGACATCGACCCGTCGGACGTCGCCAAGCGTGTCGGGCTGCTCGAGCCCGGCGTCGGCGCGGTGAGCAACGTGCTCGACCGCCTCGACCTCACCACGAAGCTCGCACAGCGTCTCGAACGCGGACGCGTGCCGCTGCGACCCGGCGAGTTCGTGCTGCTCGTCGCCGTGCTCACCATCGCGCTGGCGATCTGGACCTGGGCGCTCGTCGGGCAGCCGCTGTTCGCCGCCGTCGCGATCCTCGTGGTCCCCGCCGTCTCGGTGCGGGTCGTGGACCGCAGGTTCACGAAGCGCCAGTCCGCCTTCACCGAGCAGCTGCCGAGCGCGCTGTCGCTGATCGCGTCGTCGCTCCGGTCCGGCAACTCCTTCCTCCGAGCCATCCAGTCCATGGTCGACCAGGCGCCACCGCCGATGAGCGAGGAGTTCTCTCGCGTCGTCGCCGAGACGCAGCTGGGCACCCCGCTCGTCGACGCGCTCGAGCACATGAGCGCGCGTCTCGAGGTCGAGGACTTCGGCTGGGTCGTCCAGGCCATCCGGATCCAGCAGGAGGTCGGTGGCAAGCTCGCGGACCTGCTGTTCACCCTCGGCGACTACATGCGTGCTCGCGAGGACGTCCGACGTGAAGTCGAGGTCCTGACCGCCGAAGGCCGCTTCTCCGCATGGGTCATGGCGGCGCTGCCGATCTTCGTCGGGCTGTTCATCCAGGCCACGAACCCCGGCTACATCGCGGCGCTGTTCAGCGGGACGGGGCTCTTCCTCCTCGCCGGTGCCCTCGTCAGCGTGGCGATCGGGCTCTGGCTCATCATGCGGATGGTCAACAAGGTGGCGCTCTGATGGACACCAACGCATCCCTCGCCGCCTTCGTCGCCGTCATCGGGCTGGCGATCATGATCTATGGCTTCTTCCAGTCGCGCCGCAACTCCTCGATCGAGGAGCTGATCGAGGAGTGGGACTCCGCACCTGGTGGGACGCTCGACGAGTACACGGCGTCGTTGTCCGTCCCGGCCTACTCCCGCATCTTCGCGCCGATCGCGGCGAGCATCTCGGAGAGGGCGAGCAGCCTGCTGCCCAGCAACTACCTCGACAACCTCCGGCGCCGACTGGTCCTCGCCGGCCTGACGCGCGACATCAACGCCGAGGAGTTCCTCACCTATCAGGTGATCGCCGTGGCGGCCGGTGCCGTCGCCGGCCTCGCCGTGCCGACCTTGATCAGCTTCGAGGGGGCTCGCGGCGTCGCTGTCGGTCTGCTCACCTTCGCGCTGATCGCCGTGCTGCCCAAGCAGCGCCTCGACGGTGCCCGCGCGGCTCGCGTCGAGGAGATCGAGCGCGAGCTCCCCGACGTCCTCGACCTGCTCGCCATCTCCGTCGAGGCCGGCGTCGGTCTCGAGGGGGCGTTCGCCGTCGTCACCGACCGGTTCGACTCGGAGCTGTCGCGCGAGATCGGGCACACCATCAAGGAGATGCAGCTCGGGCTCAACCGCTCACAGGCGCTGCAGAACCTGCGTGCCCGCACCGAGATCCCGAACCTGACCTCCTTCATCCTGGCGCTGATCCAGGCCGACGCGCTGGGCATGCCGCTGACGCGGATCCTCAAGACGCAGGCGGAGGAGATCCGCGCGCGTCGTCAGGCCAAGGTCCGCGAGCAGGCCGCGAAGCTGCCGGTGAAGCTGCTGTTCCCGCTCGCCGCCTTCATCCTCCCGGCGCTCTTCGTCGTCATCCTCGGGCCCGCAGCACTGAGCATCTCCGAAGCGCTCTGATCCGCCTCCGGGCGAGCGAGGACGGGACCGCGTGAGCGACACGTCCACGACCTTCGAGGTGCCCTACATCGGCGGCACCCAGCTGCCGTGGCTGCGTGGGGCCGTCGTGGCCGTGCGCTGGGCGCTGGTCGCGCTTGCGGGGATCGCCCTGCTCCTCGACGGGCTCGCCACGGCAGAGATCGTGGCGCTCGTGCTGACGGCCGCCTTCGCGACGTGGCGGACGATCGGTGCCCTCGGCGCGAGGGCATCGCTGCGCACGGTGCTGATCCTCGAGGCGCTCATCGGCCTCATCGCGGTCCTGCTGACCGATCAGTTCACCAGCCCCTTCCTGCCGCTGCTCATGCTGCCCCTCTTCACCGCAGGGCTGGGCGCCGGCTTTCCGGCGACGATGCCGTCCTGGTTCTTCTGCACCGCGGTGATCTTCGGCGTTCAGGCGGCCACCGGCGAGAACCTCGCCGGTGCGGCGACGGGTGCGCTGCTGCTGCTGACGCCGTCGGTGATCGGGGCGATCGGGCGACAGATGGTGCTGCGGATCGAGGAGGAGTACGAGGTCGAGTTCGGGCGCGTCGAGTCCCTCGAGGGCGTGAACGAGCTGCTGGCCGCGCTGACCGAGCAGGTCCGCTCGCTCCCGGTTGCCCGCAAGCCGTCCGAGGTCATGGCGCAGGTCCGCGACCAGATCATGAACAAGTTCGAGCCGGACGCCGTCGCGCTGCTGATCCATGAGCGTGACATGTGGCGGCCCGTCCACGTCGAGGGGCTGGAGATCGACGGGCCGATCCCGCATCGTGCTCTGCCCCAGCCCCTGCTCGATCGCGGCCCGCTCAGCGGTCCGTCCGCGACACCGTTCCTCCGGCCGGGGCAGGGGCTCAGCCCCTCGTCCGAGGGAGGGCTCTATCAGTGGCTCTGGTCACGTGGGCAGCCGATCGGGCTCCTCGCGCTGGAGTACCGCGACAGCCGCGACCTCGACCGCGTCGACCCGGCAGAGCTGGAGCGCATGTCGATCCCGCTGGCGCTGGCGCTGGACAACTCGATGTGGTTCGAGCGGCTCCACACGCTCGGGGTGGACGAGGAGCGGCAGCGCATCGGGGCAGAGCTGCATGATCGCTTCGCCCAGTCCCTCGCCTTCATCGGGCTGGAGCTCGATCGCGCCATCCGCAACAACCCGGAGTCCTCAGAGCTCGGCCGGATCCGTGACCACGTCCGCGAGACGCTCGGGGAGCTCCGCGAGACCATGCGCGACCTCAGGGTCCATGTGACGGAGGAGCGCTCGCTCGAGGAGATCCTCACGAGCGAGCTGGAACGGTTCGGTGACCGGTACGGCGTCATGGCGACGCTGCTGATGCCGGAGGGTGGGCTGCCGCGGCTGTCGCTTCCGGTCGAGCAGCAGTTCCTCCGGATCGTCCAAGAGCTGCTGGTGCTGGCCGAGCGAGAGCAGAAGGCGACGCAGGTCGAGGTCTGGCTGGCGGTCGACTCTGCCGGCGTGCTCCTCGGGATGGACGACGACGGCAACGGACAGCCCGACGAGCGGCTCGGCGCTGAGGCGCGTCAACGGCTCGACGTCGTGCGCGCGCGTGCTGACGCCATCGGCGCGGAGGTCGTTCGTCGGGCGACCCCGGGGGAGGGGGCGGCGACCCGCGTCTTCCTGGCCAACCTCCGTCCGCCGACGGAGGCCGAAACCGCGCCGTCTGCCCGTTCGACCACGTAGGTTCATGGTGGTCGGGGGACTCTGATTCCCGAAAGGCGTTCCCGATGGTGCGTGTGCTCCTGGTCGATGACCACAAGCTGGTTCGCGAAGGGCTGCGGCGGACCCTCGAGGACGCGGGGTTCGACATCGTCGGCGAGGCGGCCGACGGTGCGGCGGGGCTGGACCTCGCGGAGCGACTCCGACCTCACGTCGTGCTCATGGACGTCTCGATGCCGGTCCTCGACGGGATCACCGCGACGAAGCGGATGCGCATGCGTTCGCCGGAGTCGCACGTCGTCATCCTGACGATGCACGCCGATGACGACATCATCACCAAGGCCCGGTCCGCGGGCGCGAGCGGTTACATCCTCAAGGATGCGTCCGGGGACGAGGTCGTCGAGGCGGTACGCCTCGCGGCTCAGGGCCGCAAGATCCTCGGCTCGACCGTCGCTGACGCGCAGGAGATCATCGCGGCTGGAGAGGGCGGCGACGACGGGCCCAGCGCGTCGGAGGTCGGCCTGACCGACCGGGAGACCCAGATCCTCCAGCTCCTCGCGGACGGGTGCTCACCGAAGGAGGTCGCGGAGAAGCTGTTCATCAGCCCCAAGACCGTACGCAACCATCTGTCCAAGGCCTATGAGAAGCTGGGCGTCGGGAGCCGGTCGGCAGCGATCGTCTCTGCGGTGAAGCTCGGGGTCGTCGAGCTCGACTGACGACCACGGACGGTGGGTAGGGACGTTTGTCCCATGCGCTCAGCGTGCTGATGGGGCACAGTGTCTTCAGCGGCGGACGGGAGTTTCGCCCACACCACAGCCCAAA
>CBDTYW010000028.1:0-21018 GCA_965364735.1 uncultured Nitriliruptoria bacterium | reverse complement strand
TGGAAGGGCTGGTCGCGCCCCTCCAGAGCGAGATCGCCGGGCTGCGCTCTGCGATCGGAGCCGCGGAGAAGGACATCGCGTTCCTCACGACGCAGCGCGCGCGGCTGAGTGAAGACCTCGACGTCCTCGAGAAGCGCTTCGAGGACCACCAGCGATCGCACGCATGACGACCGACCAGCACACGAAGGGCGACACGAACTTGCTCGAGGACGCCCACGACGATGACGTCATCGGTGGTCGCTACGTCCTGCTCGAGGTGCTCGGCTCCGGTGGCATGGCCCGCGTCTTCCGCGCACACGACACCCGCCTCGGCCGCGACGTCGCCCTGAAGCTGCTGCACCCGCACCTCGCCGAGGACCCGACGTTCCGGCGCCGGATCCAGCGCGAGGCCCGCTCGGCCGCGGCGCTCACCCACCCGAACGTCGTCGCCGTGCACGACGTCGGCGAGGACGATCGCGACGCCTGGATCGTGATGGAGATGGTCCTCGGCGACACGCTTCGTGACGTGCTCTCCACACGTGGCCGCCTGTCCCCCGCCGAGGCGCTCGCACTCCTCCAGCCCGTCGCGATCGGCTTGGGAGCCGCCCACGCGCGCGGCCTGGTGCATCGCGACGTCAAGCCCGAGAACGTCCTGCTGGCCCGGGACGGCCAGATCAAGGTCTCCGACTTCGGGCTCGCCCGTGCGAGCGCGGACCCGTCGTTGACCTTGGCGACGTCCGTCATCGTGGGCTCTCCGCACTACCTCGCTCCGGAGGTCGTCCACGCCGACACCTGCGATGCGCGCACGGACGTCTACTCCCTCGGTGTCGTCCTCTACGAGAGCCTCACGGGACGTCCTCCCTTCGAGGCCGAGACCGCCCTCGCCACCGCGCTGCGCCACACGACCGACCGGGTCCCCCGACCCTCGCTGTCGGTCCCGGGGCTGTCCTCCGCGCTCGACGCTCTCGTCCTCCGCGCGACCGACCCCGACCCGGACGAACGACAGGCCAACGCCCAGGTCTTCGCCGACGAGCTCGCGGCAGCGGTACCCGAGGGCCCGGTGATCGTCGACCTCCGAGACGGCGAGCGCATGACGGTGGTCATCCCGCTGAGCGCCGCGGACACGCAGGTCACCACGCGCGCCGGTGGCCTCCCCGACGACGTGTCCAAGCGCAAGCGCCGAAAGCTCGAGCGCGCCCAGGAACAGGCTGCGGCCAAGGCCATGAAGGCGGGGGCTCAACCCAGACGCCGCAAGCGACGAGGTCGGCGCGCGCTCGTTGCGCTCGTCCTGCTCGCGCTGGTCGGCGCCGGCGGCTTCGTCGCCTGGGACCAGGTGGTCTCGCCGGTCGTGGCGCTCCCGGTCACGGTGGGCGACGACGGCGCGACCGCCGTCCCTGCGTTGCGCGAAGCCGGCTTCGACGTCCGCATCGACAGCGAGCACCCCTACGACCGAGACGTCGCCGCCGGCGACGTTCTCCGGATCTCACCGCCGAGCGGAGCCCGACGCGGGTCGACGATCGTGCTCACGTTGTCCGCCGGCCCGCAGCAGAAGGCGATCCCGACCGTCACCGGCGACAGCCTCGACGTGGCCGCTGCCACGCTCGGCGAGGCGGGCTTCCTGATCAACGTCGAGGAGATCCACGACGCGCTCGACGCCGGCCTGGTGGTGTCGACCAACCCCGCGGCCGGAACCGTCACCAACGACGGCGCCACGATCGACGTCTTCTTGTCGCTCGGCCGCGAACCGACCGTCGTCCCCGACCTCTCCGGGCTGGGCGAGGCCGAGGCGATCGCCGCGCTGACCGAGGCGGGCCTGGAAGGCGCCGTCGTCGGCCGCAGCTTCGACGAAGAGGTCCCCGCAGGCGAGATCCTCACCCAGTCACCGTTGGCGGAGAGCGAAGGGCTCGTCGGCGACGAGGTGCAGCTCATCGTGTCCGACGGACCGGCACCGTTCGAGATGACCGACCACTCCGGGCAGCGCGCCGCAACCGCGCAGCAGGAGCTCGAGGGACTCGGGCTCGTCGTCGAGATCGAGCTCATCGACACCCAGTTCTCCGACCGTCGCGGTCGCGTCGACTCCCACACGCCGGCACCGGGCCAGGAGGTCCGCCGCGGCGACACCGTCATCCTGTACGTCTGGCGCTGACGGTCAGCGCGCCTCACGGAGCAGGCGTGCGAGCGACACGTCCGCTCCCACCGCCGGGTGGCCGAGGACGCGCAGCTCCGAGATCGCGACGTCCGCGTAGCGGTTGCCCGGGACGACCTCGAGGATCTCGACGGTCATCCTCGTCGTCAGCTGCGGGCTGCCGAAGCTGACCTGTTGCTGGCCGGTGCGGTCGAGCAGCTCGATCTCGAAGTCGATGCCGTCGAGCGTGACGCGCAGGAGCGTGGGCCGGGCGTTCTCGGTGAAGACCTGGTCATCGCGCTGGTAGCCGTTCGCGACGAGCAACCCCGTGGCCCAGACCGGCCGACCGAACTCGATGCGCAGCTCCTCACCGACACCGTCAGGGACCTGGTCGCCGTCGTTGTTCCACGCGGTGGCGAGGTCGTCATCGAGCACCAACGACGCGCCGTAGTCGATCTCGCCGATCCGCTCGTGCTCGGTGAGCGCCGAGATGGTCTCCACGGGCAGCTCCACCGGCGTGCCGCCGTAGGTGCTCGCGTCGAACACCGCGGGACCCGAGAACGCGGGGCGGAAGGGCCCGGTCTCGGTCGAGGCCAGGACCGCGAGGACGATCGCACCGAACCCGAGCGCGGTCGCGGTGACGATGCCCACCCACGACAGGGAGCGACGCTCGGCGCTGTCGAAGACCGACCGACGGGTCCCCTGGGGGAGCTGGACGTCATGTCGTGTCGAGCGCTCCCCCGATCCGTCGAGCGCGAGATCGCAGCGCGCGCAGTGCAGCCGCTGGGCCGAGTTGACGGCGCCGCACGATGCGCAGGTGATCCTCAGGGACGGGTCGACGTCGCGCTGCGTCGCCGGCACGGCGACCCTGGAGGGCGTGCCCACCGCCAGCGCCATCGTCAGGTCCGGGTCCGGGTCCGGGTCCGGGGCCACGTCGCCCGTCGAGCCGGTCTCACCGGGCCACGCCGGTGGCGCGACCGGGTAGTCGATCCCCGGGACCGGCGTCGCGTCGTCGTCGATCTCCACGGGCAGCCCGCACCCGACGCAGAACCGATGCTCCGCGAGCGGCATCCGACCGCAGCCTCGGCAGGTCACGGCGCATCCTCACGCAGCCAGCCCAGCACGTGATCGTGCGCGGCCCGGCCACCGGCGACCCAGCCGTCACGTCGCGTGCCTGCGATCTCCAGCGACGTCCGGGTGGTCGTCCCGCCCGCCTCGGAGACGAGCAGCGTCCCCGCCGCCCAGTCCCATGGCCCGAGGCCGGACTCGACGTAGACGTCGACGCGGCCGGCGGCGACGTAGGCGAGGTCGAGCGCTGCGGATCCCAGCCGACGGACGTCGCGGGCTGCGCCGATCAGGTCGGCGACGCGGACCGCCCAGGCAGCCCGGACCTCCTGGTCGTAGGCGAAGCCGGTGGCCACCATCGTCTGGCCCAGATCGGGGACAGTGGTCACCGCCAGCTCCGCCACCCCGGCGTCGGTCACGAGGTGCGCGCCGTGGCCACGGGCGGCCATGAACAGCTCACGCTTCGCCGGATCGAACACCACCCCGACCGCGGAGCCCTCCGCGTCCTCGCAGGCGATGGAGACCGCCCAGTGCGGGATCCCGTAGAGGTAGTTCACGGTCGCGTCGAGCGGGTCGACGACCCAGCGCAGGCCGGACGTCCCCACGCGGTTCGAGGCCTGCTCCTCACCCAGGAAGCCGTCGTCAGGCCGCGCCTGTGCGAGCCGTTCCGAGATCAGCGCCTCGCTGGCACGGTCGGCCTCGGAGACCGGATCGGTCGTGCTCGACTTCGTCTCGACGGTCAGGATCCGGGACTGGTGCGCGATCAGCAGCTCCCCCGCCTCGCGGGCGATGGAGGCCGCGAGGTCACGGAGCGCCAGCAGGCTGGGGTCTCTGCTCATCCGAAGAACACCTCGGCGACGCGGTACAGCGCGGGCGGGACGGTCTTGAGCTCCGCGGTCGCTTCGTCCAGCGGGACCGGGCCGACGATGAACTCCTTGAGCCCGGTCATCATCCCCCACTGTCCGGCGCGCGCGAGGTCGATCGCCTTGACGCCCATGCGGGTCGCGAGCACGCGGTCCATCGGGTTCGGCGAGCCACCGCGCTGGACATGGCCGAGGATCGTCTGCCTGCAGGGGAACCCGGTCCGCTGCTCGATCTCCGCGGCAACGCGGTGCGCGATCCCGCCGAGGATCGGTCGGCCGAACTCGTCGAGCGGCGACTCGTCGAGGTCCATGGTCCCGGGGACCGGCGTCGCCCCCTCGGCGACGACGACGATGGAGAAGGTGCGGCCGGACCCGGCCCGATGCCGCAGGTGGCGGGCGACCTCCTCGATGTCGAACGGATGCTCGGGGACGAGGATGACGTCGGCTCCCCCCGCCATCCCGGCGAACGTCGCGATCCAGCCGGCGTGCCGGCCCATCAGCTCGAGGACCATGACCCGGTTGTGTGACTCAGCGGTGGTGTGGAGACGATCGACCGCCTCGGTGGCGACGTCGACGGCGGTGAGGAAGCCGATGGTCAGCTCAGTGCCGTTCACGTCGTTGTCGATGGTCTTCGGGATCCCGATGATGGGGATGCCCTCGTCCTCGTACAGCCGTGCCGAGGCGCTGAGCGTGCCCTCACCGCCGATCACGACCAGCCCGTCGAGGCGATGGATCTCGAGGGTCTCCTGGATCCGCTCGATGCCCCGCTCCTCGCGATAGGGGTCGACGCGCGAGGTGCCGAGCACCGTTCCGCCGCGGTGCAGCAGGCCGCGCGTCGACGCGATCGTCAGCTGCGTGGCCTCGGTGGCGAGCACACCCTCCCAGCCGTTCTGGAACCCGTACGTCTGGATGTTGTGGCTGTCGGCCTTGCGGACGAGCGCTCGGATGGCGGCGTTCAGCCCGGGACAGTCGCCGCCGCCCGTGAGGATGCCGATGCGGTTGACGGGGTCAGTCACGAGACGGTCCTCTGAGGATGCGCACGAACGCGGGAGGATAGTCAGGCGGACGCTGGGGAGGCCGGCAGGACATCGCCGAGCCAACGGCCCATCATCCGGAGCGTCCAGTCCGGGTCCTCGAGCTGCGGGACGTGTCCGACCTCAGGGTGGACCTCCAGCGTCCAGTCCGGCCGAAGGGCGTGCAGGCGACGCGCCGCGCGCACGGACACGAGCGGATCGTGCTGTCCGTGGAGCAGCAGCGTCGGAGCGCTGACCGCTGCGGCAAGCGGGTCGACGAACCGCCGGTTCGCCGCGGATGCCACGGTGCTCCGCGACGCCTGGACGAAGGCGCGGTCCCCGTCGAAGCCGGGGCCGCGGGCGCCGAGGTTGCGCGCACCTTCGAGGATGACGTCCTCGTCCACCGACATCCCCGGTGCCGTGATCATCCGCATGGTCTGACGGACCGACTCCTCGTGGCCCGCTCGCTCACGTCGGAGCGCGACGAGGCGCGGGGCGATCCCGGGGACCATCCCCACGAGGAACCGAAACGCGACGTCGGGCCGGGGCAGCTCGAAGGGTCCGGGGACTGCCGGGTTGATCAGCACCAGCCCGGCCAGCTCGCGTCGCGCCGCGACCATCAGCGAGATCAGCCCACCCATCGAGTTGCCGACCAGCATGACCGGGCCGTCCGTCTCCGTGTCGAGGAAGCGCTCCACGATCAGCGCGTTCGCGCCGACCACGGTGCTGCGCCCTTCCCGCGGCGACCGACCATGGCCCGGGAAGTCGAAGGAGAGGACGCGGCCGTGCGCGGCCAAGCCGGCCTGGATCGGCCGCCATCCGATCGTCGAGCCGCCGAGACCGTGGACGAGCACGAGCGTCGCAGGGGCGGGCCCGTCTCCGGAGAAGGCGTGCTCCTCCACCGAGATCGCGCCGCCGAGGTCGATGAACTGGTGCTGCATGTGGGCTCCGTCGCTGCCGTCCCATGAGCCTAGGCTGGCGTCCGACCAACGACGAGGTGGCACGAGATGGCACGCATCCTGGCGATCGACGAGGGCACGACCAGCGTGCGTGGATTCGTCATCGACGAGCACGGCAGGATCCTCGGCACCGGCCAGCGCGAGTTCACCCAGCACTTCCCCAAGCCGGGCTGGGTCGAGCACGACGCGGTCGAGATCTGGGACGCGACGCGCGCAGCGTGCACCGAGGCGCTCGCAGCCTCCGACACGTCCGCTGCGAGCATCACCTGCATCGGCATCACCAACCAGCGTGAGACGGTCGTGGTGTGGGACCGCGAGACGCTCACGCCGATCCACCACGCGATCGTCTGGCAGGACCGGCGCACTTCAGAACGCTGCGACGAGCTCCGCGAGGCCGGACACACGGACATGATCCGGGCCACGACGGGACTCGTCCTCGACTCCTACTTCTCCGGCACGAAGCTCGCGTGGACGCTCGATCACGTCGACGGGGCGCGAGGACGCGCGGAGGCCGGCGAGCTGGCCTTCGGCACCATGGACACCTGGCTCGTCGCGCGGCTCACCGGAGGCCGGGTGCATGCGACCGAGCCCTCGAACGCCTGCCGGACGTTGCTGTGGGATCTCCGCGGTGACCGTTGGTCGCAGGAGATGCTCGAGCTGCTGGACATCCCCGCACCGCTGCTGCCGGACGTTCGCGACTCGGCCGGCCACTTCGGCACGACGGACCCGGACGTGTTCCTCGGCATCAAGGCCCCGATCACCGGCATCGCCGGCGATCAGCAGGCCGCGCTCTTCGGGCAGGGCGCCTGGGAGGCCGGCACGTCGAAGAACACCTACGGCACTGGCTCGTTCCTGCTCCTGAACACCGGGACCGAGGCCTGCGAATCGACGAAGGGACTGCTGACCTCCGCTGGCTGGCGGATCAACGGCGTGACGACGTTCGTGCTGGAGGGAGCCATCTTCGTGACCGGCGCCGCCATCCAGTGGCTGCGCGACGGCCTGAAGATCATCGACGACGCCGGCGCCTCCGAGGCGATGGCCGCACAGCTGCCGGACGGCAACGAAGGTGTCTACCTCGTGCCCGCGTTCGTCGGGCTGGGCGCCCCGCACTGGGACCCGTATGCGCGTGGCACGATCACGGGGCTGACGCGCGGGACGGGCCGCGGACACTTCGTGCGCGCGGCGATCGAGGCCATGGCGTACCAGTCGGCCGACGTCGTCGACCTCATGGTCGCCGAGTCCGGCCAGGAGCTCCAGGAGCTGCGCGTCGACGGCGGGGCTGCAGCCAACGACCTGCTCTGCCAGTTCCAGGCGGACATCCTGGGCGTCCCCGTCCTGCGCCCTCAGGTCCGCGAGACCACCGTCATGGGTGCGGCCTTCCTCGCGGGGCTCGGCGCCGGGATCTGGTCATCGACCGATGAGCTCGCGGACGCGTGGCAGCTGGACCGCTCGTTCGACCCGGTCATGGACGACGACGTCCGCGCGAAGCTGCGGACGGGGTGGAGCGCGGCGGTCGACCGCTCGCGAGGCTGGGCGCAGGTCGTCTGAGCCGGCTCAGCGCGGCCGGAAGCGCTCGACGTCGGCGGTGATCGCGATCACGTCGAAGTGCACGAGCACCAGCAGGACACAGCCGACGACGAACGCCAGGACAAGGAGCTGGAGCAGGGGCGCGATCGTCGCGGTCACGATCCACTGCCACGGTCCCAGCCGCCACCTGAGCGGGTCGCCCGCGTCCAGGGGGCGCCCCTGCCCCACGCGGTGGCGCTGGGGCTCCGACAGCAGGGCCAGCCGGCGTCCGGCACGGAGGTTGCCGAGGCTGAGGATCGCGGACCAGAAGAACCCGAACATGACGAACCAGCCACGCAGCAGGCTCGCGTTGGTGTAGGACCGGTGCGCTGCCTGGCCGCAGTCGCGGCAGAGCGAACCGTCGAAGCGGTGCACCCGGAAGACGCCGAACCTCGGCTCCATGCGACGAAGCCGGATGTCCGCGGCCGGCGAACGACCGCAGACCTCACACGCTCGCTCGGAGACCGCACGAAGGCGAGCGCGTTCCGCCCGCGTCGAGGGTTCCGGCAGCGCCACGCTCGCCTCACCCCAGACGATCCGGTCGATCTCCTCGTCGGTGGCGTCGATGATCTCGCGACGTCGGAGATGGTCCTGCCGCCACTCCTCGCGGTAGCGCTCGTTGCGCTGCTCACGCAGATCCGGATCGAGCAGCTCCGCTCGCCTGCGTGAAGTCTTCATGGCCGTCCCCCGCCTGACTCGTCCGCCTCATGCACACGACCATAGGTGCGCTTGAGCACGTCGACAACGGGACGTGTGTCCCGTTTCGTCCGTTGTGCCTTCGGTCAGGCCGCGGACGGGTCGCTCACGAGGTTGCCGTGCCACCGCCCTGCAGGACGGACAGCGGGGAGACGCCGTGCTCCTCCGGGGTCTCCAGCCGTGACGCGAGGTCCTCGCTCGTGGACCGCACCGTCGGGAGGACCCGACGCTCGCCGATGGCAGCGCTGATGGTGCGAGCGATCTCGTCCGCGCCCCCCTGGAGCCTGATGTCGCCGAGCCGGATCACGGCATCACCGTCCTGGCCCAGCAGCGCCCACCGGCCGCGCTCGCCCGGCTCCGACGGCTCGTGGACGAGGTGGTGGCGTCCGAACCGGAAGCCGGCGTCCAACGGCCAGCGCCGCTCCGCGAGGCGTCGGGCGAGCTCGTCGAGGGAGTCGACCGACTCGACCGCCCACGTCCAGGCGTGCGCGTAGGAGCGCAGCCACGCATCGTCGTCGAGCCACCCCCGGAGCACCTCGACGTCGCCGGCCGCACGTTCCGGCAGCTCGACGGACCGCTCGATCCCGTGGTCGTCGACGAGGAGCTCGACGCGACGACGCGTGCGCCCCTCGTCGGTCACGGCCTCGCGTTCACGGGCGTCCAGGATGCGGTGGCGCGGGATCAGGGTCGCATCACCGTCGCGGGCGAACATCGCCGCGGCGCTCGTGAGCCAGCGTCCGTCACGCCAGACACCCGCTTCGACGTAGTCGTTGGCGGCGTGTTCGGCCGCCACCGGCCCGTAGGCCCAGCGGGTCACGAACCCGAACGCGACCGAGCCCGTGAACAGCGCCGCCCGGAGGACCATCGAGCTGTCCTGGGAGAGCGAGAGGAAGAACCCGACCAGCGCCACGAACCACGCGATCGCGGCACCTGCCAGGATCGCCTGCTGCGTCGAGGTCGCCTCCGGGATCCACGGTGAGAAGGCGACGCCGTCCGGCGGTGGGACATCGCCGTCGAGCAACGCCTGGAACAGCGGGTCGAGCCCGGAGACGGGCACGTCGATCTGGATCCGCGGATCGCGCGCCAGCCAACGGCGCTGGGAGCGCTCGAACGGCGGCAACGGGTCACGGCGGAGGGCTGGCTCGGCCACGCGTCGTTTCCCTCGGTCGCTTGCTCGCGCAGTGTGCGTGATCGTGAGCCCGGGTGCGAGCCTCCGGCGCCTCGGTTGCGAACTCCTGATGAACACCGCGCCCGTACCGTCGGCTCGGGATGCCCACGCACGACCCCGACGTTGACCGATGCGACGACCTCTTCCAAGGAGCCGAGATGGCCAGCAACGACCTCCCCACCACCCCCGACGGCCGCGTCGAGCTGACCGATGCCGAATGGCGCGAGCGTCTCACGCCCGAGCAGTACCGGGTCCTGCGCAAGGAGGGCACCGAGCGCGCCTTCACCGGGCACCTGCACGACACGAAGGCCGACGGCGTCTACGTCTGTGCGGGATGCGGCCATGAGCTGTTCGACGCGACCACGAAGTACGAGTCCGGAAGCGGGTGGCCAAGCTTCTTCGCGCCCGTCGACGAGGACGCGGTCGCGCTCCGCGAGGACCGCAAGCTGTTCATGAAGCGCGTCGAGGTGCAGTGCGCACGCTGCGGCGGGCACCTCGGGCATGTCTTCGACGACGGCCCGGCACCCACCGGCCAGCGCTACTGCATGAACTCGGCCGCGATGGAGCTCGAGCCACGCGACGGCGCCTGACGGCTCAGCCGGCGCGCTTGACCTCGGTGCGCCGGCGCTCGGCGTCGCCGGTCGCGTCGATCTTGACGTCGCCCGACTTCACCTTCGACGCGTACTCGTCGACGTACTCCTGGCCGGAGAGCATCATGATCTCGAACATGAGCTCGTCGGTGGCAGAGCGCAGGACGAACGGGTCGTCCATCTTGTCGCGGTAGCGAGACAGGTCCAGCGGCTTGCCGTAGCGCACCTTCACGTGGTGCTTCTTCGGCAGATACGAACCGGTCGGCATGGCCTGGTCCGTCCCGATGACCGCGCAGGGAATGATGGGGACCCCGGCTTCCAGCGCGATGCGCACGGGGCCGGTCTTCCCGCGGTAGAGCCGTCCGTCGGGGCTGCGCGTGCCCTCGGGATAGATCCCGAGGACCTCACCACGTCCGAGGATCTCGAGCCCGGTCTCGAGCGCGCCTCGGCTGGCGTCGCCGCCGGCACGCTTGATCGGGATGACGCCCGTGCTCTGGAAGAACCAGCGGGTCTTCCAGGAGTCCCAGTAGTCGGCCTTGCCCAAGAAGTAGACCGGGCGCGCGATGTTGAGCGGCAGGACGATGGAGTCGATGAACGACAGGTGGTTGGACGCCAGGATGATCGGCGTGCCGTCCGGTGGCAGGTGCTCGGCGCCCTGCACGTCCATGCTGAAGCGTGGGTTCAGCAGACGTGGGCACGACCACCTGATGAAGCGATAGAGCCTCGGTGCCCGATCCAGTTCTGACATCCGCTGATTCTCCCGGTCCAACCTGCGCGAAGGGAGCCTATCCCCACATGCCGCGCCCGAGCGATCACCCGAACGGCCCTGCTTCAGGTTCCCGTGCGCGGCGTCCGCGCGCGACGTAGCGTCCGCGTCACCACCCGCACGGACCTGACGAGGAGCGTGAGATGGCCAGCGAGACCGTGACCATGCGTGGCCACCTGATCGATTCCGGACAGCTCGCCCGTGTCCTCGACACGATCATGGAGCGCGGCGCCGACTACGAGATGTCCGGGCTGAAGCTCGGCAAGCACCATCTGGACCACTCGTCGGTCTCGCTCCAGATCCGAGCCGACTCGGACGCGAAGCTCGCCGAGGTCCTCGCGGCGATCATCGAGTTCGGAGCGGAACAGGTCTCCCCCGGCGACTGCGTCTGGGAGACCGTCGACGCCGACGAGCGCTTCCCCCTGGGCTTCTACTCCACCACCAACCTGCGCACCCAGGTGCGCATCACCGGCACGTGGGTCGACGTCGCGCTGCCCGAGATGGACTGCGGCGTCCGTCTGGGACCCGACGGGCCCGAGACGGTCCCGATGCTGGCGGTCCGGGCCGGCGATCGGTTCGCGGTCGGCTTCGAGGGCGTCCGCGTCCGCCCCTCGGACGTCGCGGCGACGGTCGATGAGCAGGCCGGCTTCACGTTCATGTCTTCGGACGTGTCGTCCGAGAAGCCGCAAGGACTGCTCGTCCAGCAGGTCGCCGACGGGATGCGGACCGCGCGCGAGGCAGGTCGCAAGGTGCTCTGGGTGACCGGCCCGGCGCTGGTGCACACCGGCAGCGTGCCGGCAACGGTCGCGTTGATCCGCGCTGGGTACATGCAGGTGTTGTTCGCGGGCAACGCTCTGCCCACCCACGACATCGAGGCCGCCCTGTACGGGACCTCGCTCGGCATCTCCCAGGCGAAGGGGGTGCCGACCGAGCACGGCCACTCGCACCACATCCGCGCGATCAACCACATCCGCCACGCGGGCGGGATCGCCGCCGCGGTCGCGTCCGGCACGCTGGGCTCCGGGATCATGCACGCATGCGTCACCAACGGCGTCGAGTGGGTGTTCGGCGGCTCGGTCCGCGACGACGGCCCGCTCCCGGAGGTCGTGACGGACACCCAGGAGGCTCAGGCGCAGATGCGCGCACACGTTCCGGACCTGGGCTACTGCCTCGTCGTCGCGACGATGCTGCACGGCATCGCGACCGGCAACCTGCTCCCAGCAGAGATCCCGCTGGTCTGCGTCGACATCAACCCCGCGACGGTGACGAAGCTGTCGGACCGAGGCTCTGCCCATGCCACCGGGATCGTGACCGACGTCGGCTTGTTCGTGAAGGGGCTGGCCGAGGAGCTCGCGCCGATCGAGCTCGCCGAGGAGCTCGCGGCTGCTCGCCACCGCGCCGAGGAGCATGCGGAAGCGTGGGCGTCCGGCGTCACGAGCTGAGCGTCGCTGCCGGGCTGTCAGCCCAGCGCGGAGCGGAGGAAGTCGCGCTGGAGGATCAAGAGGTTCTCCGCCACCACCTCCTGCGGCGTCATGTGGGTCACCCCGCTGAGCGGGAGGAAGGTGTGGGAGCGCCCGGCCGCGAGCAGCGCCGACGACAGCCGCAGCGAGTGCGCGGCGACCACGTTGTCGTCGGCCAGGCCGTGGATCAGGAGCAGGCTCGGATCCGGGCCCTCAGGCTCGACCGCACCGAGCAGGTTGCCGACGACGTCGACGAGCGACGACCGCCGGTAGGCCTCCGGGTTGCCCGATGGCGTGCCGAGGTACCGCTCGGTGTAGTGCGTGTCGTAGAGCGCCCAGTCCGTGACCGGAGCCCCGGCGATGGCCGCCCTGAACACGTCCGGGCGCCGCAGGACGGCGAGCGCGCTGAGGTAGCCGCCGAATGACCACCCGCGCATCGCGACGCGGGTGAGGTCGAGACGTGGCTCGAGCTCCGCCGCGGCCTGCAGCGCGTCGATCTGATCCTGCAGGACCCCGCTCGCGAGATCGCCGTGGACGGCACGGTCGAACGCTGGCCCCCGACCCGGCGTGCCGCGGCCGTCGACGACGAGCACCGCGAAGCCCTGGTCGGCGAACCACTGCGGGACGAGCATGGACTCGCGTGAGCGAAGGACGCGCTGAGCGTGCGGTCCCCCGTACGGGTCCAGCAGCACCGGCAACGGCGACGTGCCGTCGTCGTCGGTCGGCAGCAGCAGCGCTGCGGCGAGCCGGAGGTCCCCCAGCCGGAGCATCTGCACCTTCGGGGTCACGAGCGCGGTCGCGGCCTGTCCGGCGATCACCCGCTCGCCGGTCGAGGAGATGACCGTCGTCGCGGACCGACCCTCGAGGGTCGAGGTCGACACCACGCGGACATCGCCGCGAACGACGGCGCGACGGACCGCGTCGCCACCATGCAGCACGACGGTCTGGCCGGTGGCCCGATCCCAGCGGTGGATGGCGATGCACGACGGGTCGGCGCCGCTCGCGGAGAAGGTGATGGTCTCTGCGGTGACCTCGAGGACCGAGCGGACCTGGAGGCCGGCTGGCGTGACGGCCTCGTCTCCCACCACAAGGGCGTTGGTGCCCCCGAGGAGCCGCTGCTGTTCCGGGCTGACGTCGGCGGCGCTGCGGGCGTCCGGGAGGACCAGCACGGGGTCGTTGCCCGACCAGGCCGGCGTGCCGGGGACGAGGTCGAGCCAACGGTGGTCGAGCTCTTCGGCGACGACCGTCGTCACGCCCGTCTCGACGTCAACCGTCAGCAGCTGCATCCGGGTCTGGTCGCGCGACTGGACGAGCAGCGTCAACGGGCTCCCCTCGTCCCAGACCACCTCTGCCAGGTACTCGAACTCCTCGCGGTCCCAGAGGATCTCCACGCCGTGCTCGCCGAGGTTCAGGGACAGCAGGAACAGGCGGACGTCGGCGTTGGTGGCGCCGGACGCGGGGTAGCGATGCCCGACCGCGGGACGGTCGGGGTTGGCCGGGTCCGCGATGTGCCAGCTCGGGACCTCGGTCGTGTCGACGCGTGCGGCGACGACGCGCTCGCCGTCCGGCGAGAACCAGAAGCCACGCGATCGGCCCATCTCCTCGGCCGCGACGAACTCGGCGGCACCCCACGTGATCTCCGGGTCCTCGTCGGAGGCGAGGCAGTGCGGCGCGCCCTCCGAGCCGAGCTCCCGGATCCACAGCCCGCCGTCAGCGACCCAGGCGACGCGGCTGCCCGTGGGGTCGAGGCGAGGAAGGAACGCCCGCTCCGCGCCGTCGATGGTCCGCGTCTCGCCGCTCCCCAGGTCCATGACCCAGGCGGACCCGCCGAGCGCGAACGCGACGGTGCGCACTGCCGCGTCGGTCGTGTAGGCAACGACCCCACCTGCCGTCTCCCTCGCCCGCTCCCGTCGCGCCCTCTCCTCCGGCGGAAGGTCGTCGTCGGAACCGAGGAGCGCGGGATCCACGAGCAGCCGCTCGTCACCCGTGCCCAGGTCCATGGACCAGAGCAACGTCGTCGGGTCCTCACCGTCGCGCGACCGCAGGAAGATCAGCGACGCGGGCTCAGCGTCTGTGGCCGGGACGATCGTGACGTTGCGCGGGTGCCCGAGGGTGAACCGGCGGGTCCGCGCATGCTGTCGCGGGAAGGTCGTGGACGGCACGGGCGTGGAGATCCTCGAGCGACGGCGGGTGAGCGGGCAACCCTACGTCGTCCGGCTCAGAGCAGCACGCGCGTGCCACGCTCACCGGCGAGGGTGGCCGCGGCAAGCCGGATCGATCCGATCGCCGCGAACCGCCCTGAAGCCGCCACCGAGACGGCGGCAGCAACTTTCGGCCCCATCGAGCCGGCAGGGAACTCGCCAGCAGCCAGCAGCCGCACGGCCTCGCCGACGTTCAGCTCACGCAGCGCCCGAGCACGGTCGGTCCCGAAGCCCGTGAACACCTCGGTCACGTCGGTGAGCAGCAGCAGGCCGTCGGCCCCGAGATCATCGACGACCAGCGCGGAGGCCAGGTCCTTGTCGATCACCGCGTCGCGGGTCTCCAGGACGGACCCGTTGCGCACCACCGGAACGCCGCCGCCGCCCGCGCAGATCGGCACGATGCCGGCGTCCAGCATCGCCCGAATGGTGGCTCGCTCGACCAGGCTGATCGGCAGCGGGCTCGCGACGACTCGACGCCACGTGCCGCGCACCGTCCGTGCCCAGCTGGCACCGTCGTGCGACGGCGCGTCCACGTGGGGCCCGACCGGCTTCGTGGGCGCGCCGAACGCCGGGTCATCGGGTGCGACCAGCACGTGGGTCGGCACCGCGGCGACCAGGCCGGGCAGCCCGCGTGCCTGCAGGGCCTCGGCGAGCATCCGCTGCAGGGGTGCCCCGAGCTGCCCCTGCGTCATCGCGACGAGGGTCGCGAGCCCATCGGGCGGCGGCCCGAGATGGCCCCGCCCCTCCTGGTCGAGCAACAGCCGCCCGACCTGGGGGCCGTTGCCGTGCGTGATCACGATCTCGAGGCCACGCTCGACGAGCTCCGCGAGCTGGACACAGACCACACGTGCGGTGTCGACGTCCAGCGCGTTGCCCCCGAGGGCGATGACGAGCCGCTGCGTCACCTGCGCGACGCGCTCCATCAGCCGGCCGCGAGCGTTCCCGCACCGATCATGCCGGCGTCGTCGCCGAGCTGAGCGAGGACGACGTCCGGGATGGGCCGGTGCTTCGCGCCGATGAGTCGCTCGCCGAGCACCTTGCGGGCCTCGCCGAGCACCCACGGAGCAGCGTGGACCGAGGCCCCGCCACCGACGACGACGAGCTCCGGGTCGATCGCGGCGACCAGACCCACGAGCCCGATTCCGAGCCAGCGGCCGGCCTCGCGCAGGACGTCGCGCGCGAAGTCGTCGCCGGCCAGCGCCGCGTCCGTGACCCCCTTGCCCGTGATCGGGGCCACGTCCGGACCCGGGCGCGCGAGCGTGGACTTCGTGCCGCGTCCCTCGGCGAGCCACTGGGCAGCGGTCTTGCCGATCGCGGTCCCGGAGGCGTAGGTCTCGAGGCAGCCGGTGTTGCCGCAGAAGCAGGGGCGCCCGCCCGCGTCGACGATGATGTGACCGAACTCTCCCGCGAAGCCGTTGGCGCCCTCGACGAGGTTGCCGTCGATCATGAGGCCGCCACCGACACCGGTGCCGAGCGTGACCATCACCACCGACCGGCGCCCACGGGCCGCACCGAAGCGGTGCTCCGCCCAGAGCGCAGCCGTGGCGTCGTTGAGCACGATCGGGGCGCTGTCGAGCTCGTCGCGGACCCACGCGCTGATCGGGACGTCGTCGACGCCGTGGTTGGGGCTGTGACGCAGGGTTCCGTCGCGGCCGACGATGCCCGCCATGCCGATCCCGATCGGGAGATCCGGGCGATCGAGCCCTCGGATCACGCGGACGATCTCGTCGACGATCGCACGGCCATCACCCTGCGGCGAGGCGACGCGGACGCGTTCGGTGACGCGGCCATCGTTGTGCACGACCCCCGCGACGACCTTCGTGCCACCCACGTCGATGCCGACAGCGACTTCATGCGTCACGTCTCGTGCTCCCTTGTCGCGGAGTCAGGAGGCTAGTCGTCGTCGAGGTGGATCCGCGTCATGCCGCGGTCCTCGGGCCCCTCGACGACCTGCTCGATCACGGCCTTCGCCGCCAGCGCGAGATGCCGCACGGCCGTCGCGAGGTGCTCGACCGCCTCGCCACGTCCGTCACCCACGACCTTGATGAGGGTGCACAGGGGACAGATCCCACAGGCGTCGACCGTCACATGGCGCGTCACGTCGTCGAGGTCCGGAGCATCCTGGAGGTCACCCCACCAGCCGGACGCATCGCCGTCACCGGCGGGGGTCTCGGACGCCTCGGCGGACATCGCGCCCGTCGTCCACTGCTGCACACGCTGGGCCACGTCGACGCCGAGGCCACCGGCCGCGCCAGCTCTGAGGAACCGGCTCAGCATCTCGGTCAGGTCACCGATGAGCGCTGCGGCGGACGCCGGCTCCGCTCTGCGAGCCCGCTCGCCCGGCTCGTCGGAGAACGGCAGGTCATCCCAGGGTCCCGGCTCCGCCGTACCGCTCGGCTCCGTGGACGCCCACCACGGCTGGCCACCGGGCTCGTCGCGCAGGTCGTCGGTCATCGCGTCGCCCCCGAGTCCTCGACGCGGCGGAACCGGACCTCGAGCGCGCCGTCGTGCAGCCGTGCCCCGACGACGTCACAACGTCGCAGCGCAGCCGGCAGCGGGAGCGTGCGCTTCACGCCGGAGACCTTGACGTGCAGCTCGTCACGACGGCGGTGCAGGTCCACCTCGCCGCGCTTGGCCATCGGCAGCGCGAGACGCATCAGGTAGCCCTCGTCGGTGGCGGTCACCTGGAGCGGACGGCCCACGTGCAGCACGGCGTCGGCCGGGGTGTCGCGATAGATCGCCGCACCGAGGAGCGCGACCCCGTCGACGCCGACGAGCTCCTCGTCGAAGAGCGGCGAGGTCAGCACCGGGACCGGCGCGAACTGCTCCTCGATCGTCGCGAGATGTTCCTTGTGCCGCTGCTTCCAGGCCGCGAGGTACGGATCGACGACCGCGTCCGGGATGAGCCGGTTGCACACGACCGCGTCGACGCCGTAGCCGAACAACGACAGCGAGGTCGCGGTGCGCATCGCCTCCGCGACGACCATCCGCTCCGCGTTCACCACCAGCCGGATGCTGGACCGGGTGGGATCCTGCAGGATCCGGTGGATCGTCGCGAGCTCCCCGTGAACCTGCTCGACGATGCCGAACACCTCGTCGTCCGGGAGCGGCACGGTGTTCAGCCGACTCATCACGGGACGGACGGCCTTGGCCATCCGGCGCGAGGGCGTGAGGATGCGGTCGACGTACCAGCGCAGCGCGTCCGGCAGCGTCAGCAGCCGCAAGGTCTCCGCGGTCGGGGCGCAGTCCACGACGAGGGTGTCGTACTCGCCGCTCGTGGCGTGCTCGAGGAGATCGAGCAGCGCGAAGAGCTCGTCGAGACCGGGCAGCAGCACGAGCTCCTCCGCCTGGAGCTCGCTGACCCCGCCCCAGGCGAGCAGCTGGACCAGGTACTCGCGGACCTGGTGCCACTTGCGCTCGAGGCGCTCCTGGCCGTCGATCTGCTGGGCGTCGAGGCGCTCGGCGATCCGGCGAGGTGCGTCGCCCAGCGGAAGGTCGAACGCGTCGGCCAACGAGTGGGCCGGGTCGGTCGAGGTGATGAGGACACGACGGCCCTCAGCAGCGGCCCGGACGGCGGTCGCGGCGGCGACGGTCGTCTTGCCGACGCCGCCCTTCCCCGTGAACAGCACGATCCTCGTCATAGGTCTGGCACTGCCCTCGTCGCTGGCCGCCGAGCGTAACCGAGGGTCCTAGAGGCTCATCGCCGTGACGAGGAACAAGACGGTGACCGAGCCCAGGGTCCCGACGACCAGCCACAGCAGCGCGCGGCTGTCGAGCAGGAGCCGCCCCCCACCGGTCGCCATCGTGCGCGCGTCGAGCGCCGCCCCGAGCATGAGGGCAAGGGCCCCCATGACCAGCGGGGCGATCGCGATCATCCCCCGGCTCGCTCCCCGCGCGGCGAGGAAGAGCGTGAGGGCTCCGCCGGCGAACATCAGGTGGATCATCGCGAGCCCAACGCCGAGCCCGCGGTTGCCGGCAGCCCAGTGTCCGGCGCCGGGCAGCAGCAGCGACAACCCGACGGCGTGCAGCGGGTCGAGGTCGATGACCGGGGCGTCGGCCGGGTCAGGCGTGCCGAACGCGGTGCCGCAGGTGCCACATGCCCGGGAGTCCAGCGGGTTGAACTCCGCGCAGCATGCGCAGGCCCACTCCATGCCGTGTGGCGTGGTGCGGAACGTCGCGCGGTCGGTGGCGAGCTCGCGCGACGCAGGGACCGCTGCGATCTGAGGTGGCGGCAGATCGGCCACGGTGAGGACCCCGGACGGAGACACCAGCGCCACGATCGGGGGCGGCGGCGGATCGGCCGGGGGCGCCTCGATGCGCTCGTAGCACAGCGAGCACCACACGGCGCCGGCCGCGTTGCGGGCCTCGCAGTGGGGACAGCGCTGGGACATGAACGGGCTCCTGGACGCTCAGCTCCACCTGTCGGTAGGCGCCGCGGTCACGCAAGCGAGCCCGCTCAGCCCCGACGACGCATCGCCATCGCCCCGACGGCCATGAGCGCGCCGAGCGCGACCCCACCGCCGGTCGCGGGCAGCTGCTCCGGCTCCTCCGTGGCGGTCGGCGTGGGCGTCGGGGTCTCGGTGGCGGTCTCGGTCGGCTCGGGCTCGACGACCGTCGTGACGCAGACCGGGTCGGGCTGCCGCGAGAACGCCTCGGCCAGCACACGTCCCTGCCACTGCGCCTCGCCGCCGTCGAGGACGCCCGGGTCCGGGATCCCCATGAGCCAGCCGATGGTCGGCGCCCAGTCGACCTGCTCCGCCTGCTCCGTGAGGACGAGGGTGTCGCTGGCCGGGTCGATCGCGGACGGGTCCGACGCCGGGATCGACTGCGCGACGACACCATCCCAGCCGCCGGTGATCATCGCGGTGATGTGCCGGGTCTCGACATGGCCGTGGTTGCCGGGGATGGGGTTCGACGTGAGCGATCCAACGACGAAGCTGTCCAGGACGTAGACGAAGATCTCACCGGTGCGGTCGGTCTCGTGCAGCGTCCACTCCGGGTGGACGGCGCCGAGATCGTTGCCGGCGTCGCGTGGGTTCGGGAGCCGGTACAGCGCTTCGGCGACGCCGGGGATGGCCAGGATGACCTCGCGGGCATCGGCGAGGACCTGATCCGCGTCGACCCGCGTCGGGTCGACCAGGTAGACCAGACCGGCGCCGCCGTTCTCGCTCACGAAGAACGCACCCGTCGTGCGGGCGTCGTCGTCGAGGGCACCCGCGATGTCGACGTGGCGACCCTGCTGTCCCAGCGCTTCGAGCGGGTCGAGCGCGAGGTTGGACCAGTCCATCGAGTGGTCGGAGCTGATGATCAGGACCGTCGAGTCCCAGAGGCCCTGGACCGTGAGCTGCTGGACGATGGCGCCGACGAACGTGTCGACCTGCTGGATGGCGGCGCGCTGTGTCAGCGGGACGCCCGTGAAGCCGGTCGTGTCGATGTGGCCTGAACGGTCGGTGTCGCCGAGGTTCGCGAAGAGGTAGTCGAGGCCGTTGCTCCCGACCTCCTGCATCAGGTACGGGACCGTGGTCGTGTCGGGCGCGTGACCGGAGCCCGGAACGTTGAAGTTCTCCTGCGGGAACCGCGCGTCGACGGGGTCTGCCTCGAAGACGTTGTCGACGTAGACCTTGCTGAAGACGTGGGCGGTGCGGAGGTCCGGGCAGGACGCCTCGATGGTGCGTCCGGTCGACTTCACCAGCAGCAGGTCGGACTGGCCGAGGTCAGGGTCGGCCTCCTCGGTGTCGCCGAGCGCGACGCGGCCGCCGTTGCCGACGATCCCGTTGCGGCCGGGATAGGTGCCCGTGCCCATCGCGACGTGGTTCGGCAGCGTCTCCGACGCCATGACGCCGCGTGCCTGCTCCCACCAGGTGCCACGAGCACGCAGCATCTGGAGGTTGGGTGTGTCGGCGCCGATCTGGCTCGGATGGAGGCCGTCGAGCGTGATGTGCAGCACCCGGACGCGATCCGGCGTCTGGGCCGAAACGCCGGTCGCTGAGGCCAGCGGCACCAAGGCCGCGCCGAGCGCGCACATGCTCAGGACGAAACGACGACGCACAGGACACCTCACACCAGCCGGAGCACCACGGTAAACGCTCTCGGCGCGGGATGTGTCACGCGGAGCACACCAGACGCTGACGGGTCACCCTGTCCCGGCGCGCGGACGCTAACGTCCGCTGAGCGCTCGTCACTTCAGGTCCACCCGCTCGTTGCGACGTAGAGAAGGCACGGGTTCCTTCAGTGTCGAAACTGGAGACACCCCGCCAGCTCGCAGTTTCCGTGGCAGCAGACAGGATGCAAGGTGCAGCTCCCTCCCCTCGCCGTTGATCTCGAGCGCCAGCTCGACACGCCCTGGGGTCGCCGCGCCATCGCCATCGCCGCATCTCTCCTGCTCACGGTCCAGGTCCTCGTCCTCGCCCAGCCCGAGAGCGCAACGCTCAGCGCGCCGGCCATCGAGGACACCCGCGCCGAGGAGCCCGCGTCCGTCGCAGCCGCCCCGGTCGAGGCCAAGTCGCCGGTCATCGCGCCCCCGCCGCTCTCGGACCCGGACACCACGATCGCCGTCACGCCGGACGC
>CBDTYW010000027.1:0-21179 GCA_965364735.1 uncultured Nitriliruptoria bacterium | reverse complement strand
GGGGAGCCATGAGGACTCCGGGAGGGCGGGGAGGGGCGGCCGACCGTACCGGCGTAGGCTGACCACACCGTCCGAGCAACCGGAGTCCCCATGGCCACCGAAGACGTCGTCAGCTACGAGGTTGTCGACCATGTCGCGATCATCACCATCGAGCGTCCCGAGCAGCGCAACGCGATGAGCATGGACGTCTTCGACCAGCTCCGTCACCGCGCTGAGCAGGCAGGCGGCGACCCGAGGGCGCGCGCGGTGCTGGTCCGAGGGGCTGGCGGCAACTTCTCCTCCGGCATCGACATCTCCACGTTCGCCGCCGCGGGCGACACCGGCCTCGACGAGCGGTTCATCGCGCGCCTGCAGGACAGCTTCACGGCGTTCGAGGAGATCGACAAGCCGGTCATCGCCGCGATCGAGGGCTACTGCTACGGCGGCGGGATCCAGCTCGCCGTCGCGTGCCACGTCCGCGCGGTCGCGCCGACGGCGCGGCTCTCCGTGCTGGAGCGCAAGTGGGCGCTCATCCCGGACCTCGGTGGCACGGTCCGCCTCCCGCGCCTCGTCGGCCTCGGCCGGGCGACGGAGATGACGCTGACGGCGCGCGTCGTGGACGCGGATGAGGCGCTCCGGATCGGGCTGGCAGAGATCGCGCTCGACGCCGACGACCCGCAGGCGGACGCGCTGCGGATCGCGAAGGGCCTGGCCGACGCCCCGTGGGCGACGGCTCAGGCGCCCCGGCTGATCCGCGAGAACTTCACCCGTTCCACGATCGACGGTCTGGCCGCCGAGCGGGAGACCCAGCTGAAGACCCTCGCTCACCCGGACTTCATGGCGACCGCGGGGGCGCGGTTCGGTGGCGAAGAGCCCAGCTACCTCGGCTGAGCGAATGGTCGGTCGCGCTTCATCCGTGGGCCATCCGGCCGACAGCGATGCTGAAGCTTGCCCGCGCCATGGACGGTGAACGCTCCTGAACCAGGAGCATGACCGACCATGTCTGGATCTCACGTGGCCACCCCGGCGCCCTCTGACACCGAAGCCACGCCTGCGGCGCTGCCGCCCCTGCCGACGCTCACCGCCGTCGTGCTGGCGGATGACGCCGAGGACCTCGGGGTCGCTGCGGCCCTGAGCACGCTCGGGATCGCCGACCGCGTCGTGATCGTCGCCCGCGGCGAGGTGCCAGAGGTCACCGCCGAGTTCGACGTCGTCGCTGCGGACTGGCAGGACCCGAACGCGGGGCTGCGCACGCTGCTTCGCCTGCCGGGGGACTGGCTCCTGGTCGTGGCCGACAACGAGCTGCTGGTCATCGACGACCCGGTCAGCGCCAAGCTGGCCGTGCTCGACGGACAGGACGCCATGGGCGTGACCGCCGGCAGCACCACGGAGGTCCGCTTCATCCGCCGCACCGTCGCGGCGGTCGGCCGGATGGGTGCGCCGACCGACGTCGTCGTGCCCGGGATCTCCTTCGAGGTCCGGGCCCCACGCATCCGGGTGGAGGAGCCCGACCTCGGCGAGCGCCACATGGTCATCGTCTGGGAGAACGCCCGGGCGGCGGCCGACGCCATCGCCGAGGACGTCGCCGAGCGGTTCGTGCTTCGTTCTCGTCTGGACATGTCCTGGAGCGCCGAGCACTTCGAGAACAACCTCAGCCGCTTCTACGGCCAGAAGCTGCCGCTGGACAGCCACAAGGCCCAGCACATCGGGACCGGCCCGTTCCACGTCCTGCTCTTCGAGGACCCGGAGCCTCGATACGCCCCGCAGATGACCTCCAGCGGTGTGGACGTCGTGAACCTCAACGTCTTCGAGGCGAAGGCGAACTACCGCGAGGCGACCGGAGGCGGACACCGGATCCACGGCACGACCACCGCCGAGGAGACGGCTCACGACGCGACGCTGCTGCTCGGGCTCGACGTCGACTCCTGGTACCAGCCAGCGCAGGCTGCACCGCGCGACCTCGGGGTGCTCGACCTCATCGGCGCGAACGGCTGGACGGACCTGCGAGAGCTCTTCGCCGTCCTCGACCGGACCGTCACCTACGTCGTGATGCGCAACTTCGAGGAGATGCCCGACGACATGCTCCTCGACGGGCACGACGACATCGACCTGCTCGTCCGCGAGCGCGATGAGACGGCGTTCATCCTGAACGCCCAGCGTGCGTTCCCGGAAGCGTGGCGAACGCACTACTACGTGCCGATCGCCGGGACGATGATGCCGTTCGACCTCCGCTACGTCGGCGACGCCTACTACCCGCTGGCGATGCAGGAGGAGATGCTTGCCTCTCGTACGCGCGTCAACGGATGTTTCTGGGCGCCCCCGGAGGTTCAGTACTTCAACACCCTCCTCTACCACGCGCTCGTGCACAAGCCGGGCGTCGCGGACGACTACCGGGTCCGTCTCTCGGCCATGGCCGCAGAGCTCACCTGCGCGGGCCCGCGCGGCCTGCTCACCGACGCGCAGCTGGTCGGCCTCCTCGCGCGATGGCTCCAGGGCCGGTCGTGGGAGATCACGCGGGCGTTCGATCGCTCCGTCTACTTCAACGACGCGGTCCACAACGTGCTCCACAACGGTGCTGAGCAGCTCTGGGCAGACGCCGCGCAGGGGGCTGCCACGTGGCGATGACGACGCTGGATGATCTCTCGGTCGTCGTGCACGCTGGACCGCGCCCCGACTTGCTGCGGCGATGTCTCGAAGCCGTCGCTCGCACGAGCAGCGAGGGAACGCATCACGATCTCGAGGTCATCGCCGCTGACGACGATCCCACCTCGTTCGCGGTCCGTTCCGGCTTCGTCGTGCATGTTGCCGAGCACGTCGAGCTCATCGACGGCTGGGACCTCGCGCTCCTGGCGCGCTTCGCCGATCCGGCTGTCGACGTGGTCGGCGGACGGGTGATCGGGCCCGATGGGCGGATCATCCAGGCTGGCGGTCTGGTCGCTTCGCGCGGTCAGGCACGCGTCGTGGTGCCCCACGGTGCTGGGCGTCGCCCCGACGATCCCGCTGTCCTGGCTCCGAGGATCGTTCCCGTGGTGAGCAGTCAGCTCTGGGCCCGACGAGTCGGGGTGGCCGAGACCGGGCGGGTCGGTCGTTGTGTGATGGAGCCCGCGTTCCAAGGTGTCTCGCATCGTCCCGAAGCGCACGGTCTCGACGGGGATGGTGCGACGGCCGAGCGCCTCGCACCGCTGGTCGGCGTGGACATCGAGGTGACCGAAGCGGGCCTCCGTCATCCGCTGGAGAACACCCGCAGCGCACCACGCATCGACGTGGTTCCCGCGGCAGGAGCGGCGCTGCGGCCGGTCGGGATGAGTCCCCGCGTCGCGCTGCTCACGGCGGCCAACGACATCCGGGACCTCAGCGACGAGCTGCACGCCCAGGCTGACCCGGCATCCATGGCCGGCGGGCTCGCCCGTTCGCGCTCCATGCTGGTGCACCTGCTCGATCCGCTCCCGATCCAGCGTGCGGCCACGACGTCGGTCGAGGGCGGCGCGATCGCGCGCGCCCTCGGTGAACGAGCGGATGAGCTGGTCGTGATCACCGCATCTGACGCCGGCGAGGTGCATGCCCGCTGTCGCGACCTCGCCCACGTCACCGTCGTTCCTGCCGCGCAGGGCGTCTTCGACCTGATCATCCACGAGCACGGCGGAATCGGAAGCCCGAGCATCGCCGAGCTGGCTGCGGCCATCGGTTCCGGGGGCGACCTGGTGGTCGCGGTGGACTCGTCCTTCGGCGCCGACGAGGCCACGCGGATCGTCGCGGAGACGAGCGCGTCCGGCCTCCAGGTGCGTGTGCTGCAGGGCAGCGGCGCCCACACCGCACCTCAGGCCCTCGCAGGTCCGTTGAGGTCGCGGCACGGGGAGCGTCAGCTGCGCAGCGCGATGGGCCTCGACCGACCGGACCTGCCGGTGACGGTGGTGCTCGGGCATCGGCCCGGGCCTGACGCGGAGGTCCCGAGCACGCTCTGGCCGGACGATCGAGCCATCGCCACGGTCGCCGCCGATCGGCGAGCCGATCTGGTCGTTCGCACGGTCGTCTCGGGCTCCGAGGAGCTCGTGGTCCACAAGCAGCGAATCCGCGGCCGCGACGAGCGGGATCACCTGGAGGCGGGGACCACCCTGCGCGCCGAGAGCGTTCCGTTGGCGCCCGGCAGCTCGCTGCTCGACCGTCTGCTCATCTCCCAGCCCGCAGAGCGCGCGCATCTCATCGAGACGTGGCGGGCGGTCGTCCATCACCCTGACCGTCTCGACGGGGCGCTGCGGTGCATCGACGTGTGTCCGCAGAACATCATGCTCGACGACGTCGGCGATGCCCGCGTCATCGACGAGGAATGGTGGCGCGCCGACTACACCGCTGACGAGGTGCTCGCCCGAGGCGTGATCGTCACCGTGATCTCCATGGCCCGCAGCAGCGCCGGCGTCTGGCGAGGCAGTCGTGCCCGCGACGTCGCGCTGCTCTTCGGAACGCAGCTCGGGCTCGACGAGGACTTCCTCCACGAGGCGCTCGAGCGGGAGGGATGGTTCCAGGCGCAGGTCTTCCTCGACGATCCGTCGCGGGAGGACTTCGCCCGGAGCGCCGAGGCGATGACCGGCTGGATGACGTCAGGCCTCGAGGCCGCCCTGCCCGCCTGACGGGCTCGGGTCATCGGCGTCGACCAGAGGTTCCTCGGTACCTCAGGCAGCCTGAGCTGCCGGCTCCTCGCCCGCGTTCGCCTGCTCGGTGAACCACGGGATGCCCCAGATGGCACGACCGCTGGGCCGCGGCGTCCCGTAGTAGTGGTCCAGCTTGCGCGCGAGGTGCTCCGTCGAGTCGCGGATGAGCTGGTTGCGCGCATCGGCGCCGACCGATCGCGCCGAGACGTGGCCGATGTGGTGGACGAAGCACCCCGCGGTGATGGCGAGGCGCTTGCCGATCTCGGTGATGCGCCAGGACAGGTCCAGGTCGTCATTGCCGAAGAACAGCTCCGGGTCGAGTCCGCCGAGCTCGTGGAGCGCAGCTCTGGAGATCAGCAGACAGAAGCCGATCAAGATTGACACGTCGATGACCTGCGTACCGTGCTGCTCCACGAAGTACGCGTCGAAGACCTGGCTCAGCTCGTCGTCCGCTGTCCCGCGCGTGAGCGCCTCGTGCTTCGCCGGGTTCAGGTAGGCGCTGATGTTCTGGGAGCCCGCGACGTAGTTGGAGAGCGGACCCGTGGCCCAGACCTCATCGGACAGCGAGGCGCGGAGCCGGGGAAGCGTCCGGGGGCTCAGGATCGCGTCGGGGTTCAGCAGCAGGACGGCGTCTCCACGCGCCCTGAGCATCCCGTGGTTGCATCCTGCAGCGAAGCCCAGGTTGCGGTCCGGCTCGAGGAGCCGGATCCGCGAGTCCGACCAGGCGAGACGCCGCACGACGGCACGGCTGTCATCTGCCGAGCAGTTGTCCACGACCAGGATCTCGCAGTTCTCGTCCTCGTCGATCGCGGCGAGGCACTGCTCGATCGTCGATGACGAGTTGTAGGTGACGATCACGATCGAGGTCAGCCCCGGCACGCCGACCGGGTCGTCGACGACGTTCGGTCCCCGAAGGATCGCGGGATCACCGCTGCCGATCGCCGGCCGCAGGACGTCGCTGCCGAGCTCGCTGACGTTGTCACCGATCATGCGATCGTTCGGCACCATCGCCATGACGCTCCGGGACAGCGCATCCTTGGCGGCGTCGTCCTCGAGCAGCCCCACCAGCTCGATCATCGCGGGGGGGTAGGGGTGGTCGCCGGTCGACAGCCGCTCGAGAAGCACCTTGGTCAGCGACTCGGAGTCCTGACGGCTGCTCAGGATCATGGCGGCGGTGAAGGGGATGCTCATGTCCGCGGGGTCCAGAGCGGTGACCTGATCGACGGCCTCCGTCGTCGGACGGGGCGAGCGGAGCAGCGCGAGAAGGCCCGTGCGGACCTCGTCGCTCCACCACGGGCGGGTGCTCGGGATCTGCGGGAGCAACATCCCCATGTGCGGCGGCGGGAGGTCCCTCGCGCGCAGGGCTCTCGCGTAGGCGTTCCAGTCGACCTCGGCTCCCTGACGGTGCAGCGCACCTGCAGGGATGGTCAGGACCACGTCGCCGAGGACGAAGAGATCGTGCCCGACGAGGGCGGAGAGGAGGACGGAGGCGTCGGACCATCCGATGTCGTCGTCGACGTCGGCGGCCAGGAACACGTCGCGACGAACCATCGCGGAGTCGAGCCCGCCGATGACGTGTTCCCAACGGCTGGCCATCACGTTGAGGACCTCGGGACCGCGGACGACCCCGTCTGCCGCGACCAGGCGCGGCATGGTGGCAAGCAGCTCCTCGCCGACCTCGACCAGCCACGTGCCGGAGCAGACGGCGGCATCCGGCGTGGCGTCCAGCGCAGCGCGGTAGCGACGGATCGCGTTGGGCCGGAACGATGCACCCGCGTGCGGGACGATGACCGCGTCCGCTCCGGACACTGCCAGCCTCCGCTTGAGGTCTGCGATCGAGGCGTCGGCGGGGACCACGGCATGGCTGACCAGGACGTCCCCTCCGACGTCTTGCGCCGCCAGGCTCTCGATGGTGCGGGCGATGATCGCCGGGTCGCCCATGGTGTCGCGGATGAGCGTCAGGATGTGGCGGATGGGGGCCGTCTCGGCGTCCCGTGGCAGCAGGCCCAGCTCACGGGCCTGCGCCGTCACCTCGACGAGGAAGGCGGGATCGACGAGGCTGCCTGCGCCGTCGATGGCACGGACGACGCGGGCGGCGTCGCGCGAGACGATCGCCGCGCGGATCGCGACGGTGGCAACGGCCGCATCGGGATGGTGCTCGACCGCCGACAGCGCGAGGTCGCTCGCGGCGGCCGGCTCGAGCAGGCCAAGCATCTGCTGGAGCCCCATCATCGAGCCGGAGGCAAGGACGGCATCGACGCCGGCGGTCCTGCCGAGCACGTCGTCGAGGCGTCCGAGCCGACGCCACCCGGCGCTCGACTCCAGGCCGCCCGCGAGCGACTGAGCCATCACGTCGTGCGCGGACTCCAGATCTCCGACGGCCTCGAGCGCTTCGCTCTCGAAGCTGAGGACCTTGGCACGAAGCTCATCGTCGTCGTAGAGCGGTTCGAGCGATGCCTGGCTCCGGGACCAGCGGAGGGTGGCGAGCACCTGATCTGGCTCGCCGAGGTCCAGGCTTGCCCGGAGGTGGGCCCCCAGAGCGAGCTGATCGTGCGGGACGAGCTCGAGCCCTTCTCCGGCGTACGTCCGAGCCTTCGCGTGATCCGGCTCCGCGCATCGAAGCACCGTCGTGGCGAGCATCCCGAGGATGTAGGCCGCGTGTCGTGCCTCCGGGACGCCCATCTCGTCGCGCACCTCTTCGTACAGCAGGACCCGTTCCTCCGCGGGCAGACCAGCCAGCTCGTGGGAGCGGGCGTACTGGAGCGTGGTGTGCAGATCGCGGTGCTCTTCCCATGCCTGCTTCGAGATCCGCAGATTCCGCTCTTGCTTCCCGCGCGACTGGATCAGCTCGTTCGTGTAGCCGAAGTGGGTCAGGCGGATCCCGTGGAGCATCCCACGCCTGCCGAACCCGCTGCCGTCGCGGCGGACGGGCTGCTCATGCAGCGCTCCCTCGAAGTGCATGGTGTCGGGCCGGAAGAGGCGACGGCTCAGCCAGCTCGACCGGCTGCCTGCAGCGTCGCTCGCGTCGTCCATCCTGATCTCGAAGCTGTCGAAGTCGGCCGTGGCCGCCCGCAGCTGACGGCGGAGCCTTTCAGGGTCGTCGATGTGCACGGTCTCGTCGGCATCGACCTGCAGGAGCCACACGGCCTCGGGAAACGCGTCGATGACCTCGTTCCTCGCCCACCCGAAGTCCTCGCGCCATTCACGGTGGATCGGCACGATGCCGCGGTCCGCCAAGATCTGGAGCGTGCCGTCGTCGGAGCCGGTGTCGGCGACGTCGATCCGATCAATGAGCCCCACGAGGCTGTCGAGGCACGCCGGGAGCATGTCCTCTTCGTCCCGCACGATCATGGACGCCGCGATGACGACGTCGTGTGTCGCGGCCACCAGATGCGCGAACGATGACTCGGCGTTGTCGTGTGAGGCGAGGGCGTGCGGGGCCACGACGATGTCGCCGGCCACCGAGCGCACGGTCGAGCCGGGGAAGGCGGGCCGGAAGGGGATCAGCCCCGTGATCTGGGAGGCGTCGCCGAGGAGACAACACGGCACGACGTCCTCGGCAACCTTGGGATCGGTCACCTCCGATCGCGTCCGCAGGAGCTTCGGTCGTGCGTACATCGCAGGTGGGAGTGCGCTGAACGCATGCGATGTTTCGGGATCATTCGTGCTCGGGGTGACCAGCTTGCCCGTCTCGGTGTGGGTCTGGATCATCTGGAGGAGCGCATCCTCGGTGATGCAGACGTCGTCGTGGATGTGCAGGACCATCGAGCGGGCACCACGGAGCGTGCTGGCGAGCCCGTTGGCGCCGACCTCGGGATGCACGGTGACGGTGTCGCTCACCGGGAGCTCGAGCGCCGCGTGGCCGCGGTACGAGCGGATGTCGCGGGAGAACTCCGCCGCTTGGTCGGCCGCCCAGGTGAAGCGGTCCTGGTCACCGTACGTGACGATGATGACGGTCAGATCTGCGTGCACGAGCGTGCTCCCGGTCGTGGGGGGTCGGCTCTCGTCCCGACGGCACAGTTCAGTGGCCACGTAAGGGATGCCCAAAGCGTTCACCACTCTCAGTGAAGCGCAACTACACGGGGTGACAAGGCTTGCCAAGGTGTTATGCGATCGCCACGGCCGCCGACTGGACCGGGGCGGTGCTCACGGAGTGACAACACCGCTGCAATTTCCGGGCGACCAACAGGGAGGTTCCAGCCCATGAGAATCAACAACAACGTCCAGGCGTTCAACGCCTACCGCAACCTGACCACGAGTCAGGGAAGCCTCGGGAAGAACCTCGAGAAGCTCTCCAGCGGGTTCCGCATCAACCGAGCTGCTGATGACGCCGCTGGCCTCGTCACCTCTGAGGGCCTCCGGGCCAAGATCAGCGGCCTGAAGGTGGCCACCCGCAATGCGCAGGACGGAATCTCCGTCGCGCAGACCGCGGAAGGCGCGCTGGGCGAGGTCCACAACATCCTCCGCCGCATGCGTGACCTCTCGGTCCAGTCCGCCAACTCGGGCTCGAACGGCACCACGGCGCTCAACGCCAACCAGGCGGAGATCGACCAGCTGACCTCGGAGCTCGACCGGATCTACGAGAACACGAAGTTCGGCGACAACAACCTCTTCAGCACCGGCGTCTCGACGATGCTGACCTTCCAGGTCGGCGCCGACGCGGGGGAGACGGTCACCCTCACCATCGCGACCTCAGCCGTTGGCTCGACGAGCCTCGGCGTGAACGCCCTCTCGATGGGCGCCGCCGCCGGCACCGCGATCACGTCCGTCGACGCTGCCATCGCGCAGGTCTCGGCGCTCCGTGGAGATCTGGGTGCGTTCCAGAACCGCATGGAGTCGACCATCCGCAACCTCGGCGTCGCCGTCGAGAACCTCTCGGCCGCCGAGTCCCGCATCCGGGACACGGACATGGCGCTGGAGACGGTGTCCTTCACCAAGAACCAGATCCTCCAGCAGGCCGGTACCGCGATGTTGGCCCAGGCCAACACGGTCCCGCAGTCGGTGCTCCAGCTCCTCGGCTAGTCCTGACACGCACTTCCTCGAAGCCGGCGATCTCTCACGGGGGTCGCCGGCTTCGTGCTGTTCTCGGCCTCAACACCATGCCAGTGGTCGCCGAACGCCGAAAGTGAACGATTCGCTCAAGTGCTGTGCGTGGTCGGCCGACACCATGAGTGTCGACAAGGATGTCGACGCGTCGTCCCGCATCCCTGCTGGGACGGCACCGAATCTCACGGAAGGCAGGACCCATGGTCCGCATCAACAACAACGTTCAGGCGTTCAACGCCTACCGGAACCTGGGCAACTCCCAGGCGATGATGGGCAAGAACCTCGAGAAGCTCTCCTCGGGCTTCCGCATCAACCGCGCTGCGGACGACGCCGCCGGCCTCGTCACCAGCGAGAACCTGCGTGCGAAGATCGGTGGTCTCAAGATCGCTTCGCGCAACGCTCAGGACGGCATCTCGGTCGCGCAGACCGCTGAAGGCGCCCTGGACGAGGTCGCGACGATCCTTCGTCGTATGCGTGACCTGTCCGTTCAGTCCGCCAACTCGGGCTCGAACGACGCCACCGCGCTCAACGCCAACCAGGCAGAGGTCGACCAGCTCAAGTCCGCGCTGGACGACATCTTCGACCGCACCAAGTTCGGTGACAAGGCGCTGTTCAGCGGCACCGCTGCCACCGCGCTGACCTTCCAGGTCGGGTCCGACTCCGGTCAGACCACCACCCTGACCGTCGCGACCGCGGCAGTCGGTTCCACCAACCTCGGCGTGTCCGCGCTCTCGATGACGACCGCCTCCACGGCGATCACGTCCATCGACGCGGCGATCTCGTCGGTCTCGGCCCTCCGCGGAAACCTGGGTGCGTTCCAGAACCGCATGGAGTCGACCATCCGCAACCTGGGTGTGTCGATCGAGAACCTCTCGGCCGCCGAGTCCCGCATCCGGGACACGGACATGGCGCTGGAGACGGTGTCCTTCACCAAGAACCAGATCCTGTCGCAGGCTGGAACGGCGATGCTGGCCCAGGCCAACACGACGCCGCAGTCGGTCCTGCGTCTCCTCGGCTGATCCCAGCCAACTCGTCAACGGGCCGGTCAAGCTTCCCTGAGCTCGGCCGGCCCGTCGACGTGGTTCTCCGAAGGACCTCAGGTTCGTTGATCCGGTGCCGACAGGCACCGGCAGGGACTCGTCCCCCACAGCAGGAGCCGCCACATGAGCGCCGGACTCTCCGTCTCGGGCCTCGTTTCAGGCATCGACACCAACCAGATCGTCACCGACCTCATGCGGGTCGAGCGCATCCCCATCACGTCGATGCAACGTCGACAGACCGAGGATCGCACCGCGCTCGAGGCGTACAGCCGTGTCACGACCAAGGTGTCGGCGGTCCGCGACTCGATCGCGAACCTCGGCAAGCTGTCCGACTTCGCCAGCTTCGCGAAGGCTGCGAGCTCCAACGAGTCCGTCGGCGTCACCGTCAACGGCCCGGTGGATCCGGGCTCGGTCACCTTCACGGTGGACCAGCTCGCACGACAGCACCAGGTCGCTTCGGCGACCGGCCTGACCTCCGGGGATGCCTCCGTCGGCGCAGGCACCTTCACGATCAACGTCGGTGGTGTCGACCACGACATCACGACGACCGCCGGCACGAGCCTGAGCGACCTCGCGAACAGCATCAACGAGCTCGGCGTCGGCATCAACGCGTCCGTGCTCCAGGTCACCGGCGGCGACTTCCGCCTCGTGACGACGTCGGAGGAGACGGGGCAGGACTCCACGTTCAGCGTCAGCGCGACGTCGGCGAACATGACCTCCTACAGCACCCTCTCCGCAGGGCAGAACGCCCAGCTCACGTTGGGCGACGGTGCCGGCGCCCTCACGATCGAACGTTCCTCGAACACGATCTCGGACCTGATCGACGGCGTGGACATCGAGGTCGCGTCCGTCTCGGCGAGCCCCGTGACGGTCAGCACGTCGCGTGACATCGACGCAGCGGTCGAGAGCATCACCGGCATCGTCACCGCGGTGAACGAGGCGATCGCGACCGCGAAGTACGAGTCGCGCTGGGAAGAGGAGGGCGATGGGGGAGCCCTCAACGGCTCCTCCACGATCCGTGATCTCGTCACCTCGTTGCAGAGCGTCCTCTCGCAGCCCGTCGCCGGTCTCGGCGGCAACATGTCGTACGCCTCCGCGATGGGGATCACCCTCGAGCGCGACGGTGACTTCGATCTCGACGCCGGTGCCCTCCGCACCGCGCTCGAGAACGACTTCGACGGCGTCGCGTCCTTCTTCGCCAAGCAAGGCACGCCGACGGACACCCGCGTCTCGTTCGCGGACTCCGACTCCGACACCCTCGTCGGTGACTACGCGATCGAGATCACGCAGGCTGCCACGATCGCCACCACGACCGGCACGTCCTTCGCGACACCGCCCGGCGACCCCGAGGTCTTCACCATCTCCTCCTCCGGTGGGGACGTCCAGGTCTCGATCGCCGCGGGCTCCTCGGCTCAGGATGCCGTGGACAGCATCAACTCCGCGCTCTCCGCGGCCGGGGTCACCACGATCCAGGCAGCGCTCGACGATCCCTCGGACCCGACGAGCGCGCTGACCCTGTCAGAGACGCGCTACGGCGGGAACTCCTTCACGGTGACGAGCGACTCGGGCACGCAGTCCGCGTTCGGGCTCGCCGGAACGCACACCGGGACCAACGTCATCGGCACGATCAACGGTGAAGCGGCGACCGGAGTCGGTCGAACGCTCACCTCCGACAGCGGTGACTCGGCCGGGCTCTCGGTGCTGATCAGCGCGACCCAGTCCGAGGTGACGGGTGCCGGCGGAACGCTCGCGATGGGCGACATCAGCTACACGCGTGGTCTGACCGGAGCCATGGAGGACCTGCTCGACGACGTCGAGGGGACCGACGGTTCCCTCGCACGCGCGACGGGACTGCTCGACGGTCGCATCGAGGACCTCGATGATCGCATCGAGGCGTTCGAGGCACGGATGGAGCTGCGCGAGACGTACCTGCGTCGTCAGTTCACGGCGATGGAGACCGCGATGGCGTCGCTCCAGTCCAGCGCAAGTTTCCTCTTCTCGCAGCTCGGCCAAGGCTGAAGCGGCGGGCTCGGCGGCCGACGTGATGAGTGTCAACCAGGAGCCTCGGATGCAGTCAACGCGCGCCAACCCCTACATGGGGCAGGCAGTCTCGACGGCGTCTCCCGAACGCTTGGTTTACATGCTGTTCGAGCGTTGCGTCGTGTCGCTGACCCAGGTCCGCGATCAGCCGACGAACGCCGAGCTGGTGAACCGAGAGCTCCAGCGTGTGCAGGACATCACGACGGAGCTGCAGGTCGCGCTCGACTTCGAGCGCGGACAGCCCATCGCCGGCCTCCTCGCGTCGCTCTACGACTACGTCCAGCGACGCATCATCGAGGCCAACGTCAAGAAGGACGTGTCGATCCTCAGCGATGTCGAGCAGATCTTCGTCGAGCTGCGTGACGGCTGGCACGACGGGGTCATCTCCACCCACGTGGCGCAGCAAGCCGCTGGTTGACGCAACATCGGGAAGCCAGGAAGGCGACCCGTTCCACAGACCGCACGGACGCAGGAGTTCACGGCCATGACTGCCTGGACCCAACTACTCGATGACTACGCCTCGCTGCTCGACCGAGCGGAGGCGGCGCTGGATGCTGGGGTGTTCCCCG
Source organism: uncultured Nitriliruptoria bacterium (assembly GCA_965364735.1). GTDB lineage: Bacteria > Actinomycetota > Nitriliruptoria > Nitriliruptorales > Nitriliruptoraceae > CBDTYW01. Next base: position 7,859 of record CBDTYW010000027.1, on the reverse strand, counting down.
GTGATGGCTGGCAGGGCGATGAGCTCATGCACCCCGGCGTCGAGCCCACCCCGATGGAGATCAAGCGGTACGCCTCCTTGGCCACCCGCGCGGATCTGGTCGAAGGTCGCCTCGAGAACGCACGGCTCGCCGTGCTCGAAGAGCTCGGTGACGTTCGTCGCCGACGCCAGGCTGCGCGTGGGTACGCCCAGAACCTCGGGCGACACGACAACACCCCCGACGCTGCCTGACCTTTCCTTCAGGCAGTGCTCAAGACCCCCGTCGGTGGACCGACAGGGGTGGTGGCGACCCCCGCACCTCCGGGTCCGGTGACGCCGACGACAACTCATCCGGAATCTCCACGCCAGGACGGCGCGCGAACGCGCCGTCCTGTTGCGCGTTCCCGGACAGGAGGTCTCGGCCGATCGGGAAGGAGGACCACGTGGATGCCATCGCGGACACCACCATGCGGAGCGTCGAGTTCGCCATCACGGCGGCTGCACGACGCCAGGACGTCTTCGCGCACAACATCGCGAACGCCTCGGTCCCGAACTACCGCGCCAAGGCCGTGGACTTCGAGGGCGCGCTCCGCGAGGCCCTCAGCAGCGGCAGCCTCGACAGCGGTGAGTCCGTCACCGCAACCGTCCGCGACGCGGGCGGCCTGCCGAACTACCAGGGCAACACCGTCAAGCTCGAGGGCGAGATGGTTGGTCTGCTCAAGAACAACATGATCCACGACGCGATGGTGCAGTCCTACAACTTCAAGATGAACATGACGCGCACCGCGATCGGGAAGCGCTGATGTCACTCTTCTCCTCCATCGACATCGGACGCACGGGCGTCGGCTTCAGCCAGTACTGGCTGGACACGGTCTCGCACAACATCGCGAACATCAACACCATCAACGAGCCGGGGGAGGAGCCGTTCCGCGCCCGCCTCGTCGTCGCGCAGGAGCTGGGCTCCCAGATCACGTCGTCGGGTTCCGGTGTCGGCGTGGCCGACGTCGTCGAGTACGAGATCGAGCCGCCCGAGGTCTTCGACCCGTTCCATCCCCTCGCGGACGAGAACGGGATCGTCACGATGCCGGCCGTCGACCTCGGCGCGCACATGGTCGACCTCATGCTCGCGCAGCGGAACTACCAGGTGAACATCTCGACCATCCAGTCGGCTGAGCAGGCATATCGCTCCGCCCTGACCATCGGACAGCGCTGATGGCCATCGCCCCCCTGCCCGGAACGATCCCGTCACTTGGCGGCAGCATCGGCAGCATCGGTGGTGCCCCCGCCGACGCCGCCGGGTTCGCAAGTGCGCTCGGCGAGGGGATCCAGCAGATCTCCGGCCTCGAGCACGCGGCGAACACGGCGATCCAAGACGTCGCGAGCGGCGGTGAGACTTCGGTCGCCGAGCTCATGGCCACCACATCCAAGGCGCAGCTCGGCGTCGAGATGCTCGCACAGGTACGTGACCGCGCGGTCGAGGCGTACCAAGAGATCATGAGGATGCAGGTCTGATGATCGAACGACTGAGGAAGCTCATCGCGAGCATGCCGATCGCCCACCGGGCGGTCGTCGGCGCATGCGTCGTCGTCGGACTCGTCGCGGTCCTCGGGTTCACCCGTTGGGTCTCCGCGCCGTCCTGGACCGTCCTGTACGGCGGTCTCGACGGGCAGGCGACGGCGAACGTCATCACCGAGCTCGAGGCGATGGGTCGCCCGTACCAGCTCGGGCAGAACGGCTCGATCCTCGTGCCGCGCGCGACGATGCTGGACACGAAGGCGCGCCTCGCCGGCGTCGGCATCGCGACGAGCGTGGCCCCTGAGGGCTACTCCCGCCTCGACAACCAGGGCCTCACGGTCTCCGACTTCCGTCAGCGCGTGGACTACAAGATCGCCATCGAGGGCGAGCTCTCCCGGACGCTCATGGCGATGGACGCGATCGACAACGCGACCGTCCACCTGGCCATCCCCGAGGACGACCTCTTCCGCGAGACGAGCGCCGGCGCCACGGCGTCCGTGCTCATCGACTCGTCACGCATGCTGGGAGCCGAGGAGATCGAGACGGTCACCTTCCTCGTCAGCTCATCCGTCGAGGGGCTCAGCCCCCGCGATGTGACGGTCGCCGACACCGAGGGCCGGGTGTTGTCCGCTCCGGGCAGCGCCGGGAGCTCGGGCACCGTCACCGACCGCAACCTGCGCATGACGCGTGAGTACGAGGCGAGCATCGCGGGGGACATCACCCGGCTGCTCGACAGCGCCATCGGGCTCGGCCGTGCTTCGGTCGTCGTCAAGGCGACGCTGGACTTCGACGAGCGTCAGATCGAGTCCGAGACCTTCGCACCCGAGTCGCAGGTCGCCATCCGCGAGAACATCAAGGAAGAGGACTACACCGGCGTCGGCGGCATCGTCGGCGGCATCGTCGGCGTGGACGGTGGCCCGATCGCCGGCGGCGACACCGACGGCGAGACCAGCTACACCCGCGGCGAGCAGACGACGGTCTACGGCGTCGACCGTGTCCTGACGAAGTCGACCTCGGCTCCTGGTGACGTCGAGAAGCTGTCCGTCGCAATCGTGATGGACGACGGCACGCTCTCGGGCATCGTCCCCCCCGACGCCACCGAGATCCAGTCCCTGGTCGCGGCCGCGGTCGGCCTCGACGCCGCCCGTGGCGACACGATCCGGGTGACCGCCGTCGCGCTTCCCGAGCTCGAGGCCGTCGTCGAGATCGGGCCGTCCGCCCTCGGTGGCATCATCGACATGATCCCGCAGGTCATCGGGATGATCCTCCTCGTCCTCATCGCCATCGCGCTCTTCCTCGCGACCCGTCGCAAGGGCGACCCGGAGGACCCGCTCGCGCTGCTCCTCCCGGCGCTCGTCCCGGACAAGGAGCAGAAGGAGCTCGCGGCGGTCGGAGCGCGGGCCATCGGTTCCGGTGAGCCCACCAGCATCGCGGACCTCGTCGCGCAGCAGCCGGACGAGATCGCCAGCCTCCTCCGCTCGTGGCTCGCCGAGGGTGACGACGCATGAGCGACACCGCGCTGAAGCTGAGTCGCCGCCAGAAGGCGGCCGCCCTCCTCCTGGCCATCGGCCCGGAGGCGTCAGCATCGCTGTTCCCGCACATGGCCGACGGCGAGGTCGAGGCGCTCACCCGTATGGTCGCGGACCTCGGGCAGCTCAGCCGCGAGGACATGGCATCGATGTTCACGGAGGTCCATGACGAGGTGACCGCGCGGCGTCAGCGCCTCGTCGGTGACCGCGAGTCCGCCGAACAGCTCGTCCGGGCCTGGCGTGGAGCCCGCGCCGACGGGACCATCCACCGCGTGCTCGGCCTCAACGACGACGCCCCGTTCGCGTTCCTGCGTCTCTTCTCGGACCGCCAGGTCATTGCCGCGCTGGACGACGAGCACGAGCAGACGATCGCCCTGGTCGTGGCCAACGTTCCCGCCGAGCGCGGCGCGGTCTTCCTGCGCGCGTTCAGCGACGGACGTCGTCTCGACATCGCGCGCCGCGTGGCCACGATGGGCAGCGTGGCAGCCCCCGTGATCCGCCGCATCGAGCAGGAGCTGACGGACGTCCTCGGCACACCCGAGAACACGACGGAGACGCGCAGCGCCGGTGGTGCCCGCGAGCTCGCGACGCTCCTGAACCAGCTCTCCAAGGCGCAGGGGGAGCAGATCCTCGAGGCTCTGGCCGAACGTGACCCGGAGCTCGCGGCGGCGGTCCGTGAAGCGATGTTCGTCTTCTCCGACCTCATCAAGCTCGACAACCGCGCCGTCCAGGAAGTCCTGCGCGGGGTCGAGCCAGCCTCGCTCGCGACCGCGCTCAAGGGCGCGACCGACGACATCTCGCAGCTTGTCTGGGGCAACCTCTCGGAGCGGGCCGCCACGGCGGTGCGTGAGGAGATGGAGCTGCTCGGCAAGCTCAAGCGTTCCGAGGTCGACGCTGCCCAGCTCGAGGTCGTGCGGGTCGTCCGCCAGCTCGCTGAGGACGGGACGATCTCCATCGATGTCGGCGGCGCGGAGGATCTCGTTGCCTAGGGTCATGCGCCAGCCCGACCTCGCGACCGCATCCCGGTCGCTCGCGACGCGTGCGGTCGAGGTCGATCCCGAGGTGATCGCCCTCCTCGAGCGCGCCCGTGCCGAGGCACGTGCCGAAGGCGAGGCGATCGGTGCGCAACGCACCCGGATCGAGCTCCAGGACGACCGCGAAGCCCGCGCACAGCTGCTGCATCGCACCGTGATGGAAGCGGTCGCAGCACATCGAGCGGCGGTCGCGGAGCACGCCCAGGAAACGGTCGAGCTCGCCCTGCGCATCGCACAGGAGATCGCCGCGGTCGTCGTCGACGACAACGGCGCGGCCCTCGCTGACCGCATCCGCGCTGCGCTGGCCTCGATCGACGACGACGACCTCGTGGTCCGGGTCGGCGAGGATCGGGTGGACTCCGTCACCACAGCGTTCGCCAACGAGCGCGGCGTCCGCGTCGTGGTCGACGCGACGCTCGGTCCGGACGACGCCGAGATCGACGGCCCCTGGGCAAGCGCCGACCTGACCGATGCGACCCGCTGGGACATCATCCGCGAGGCGGTGACCCGTGCGTGACCTGATGCTGCCCACCGAGGTCCCGCCCGGACGCATCCGCGGCCGGGTTGCCCGCGTCGTCGGGGGCGAGCTCGAGGTCCGCGGACTGCGGCTCGCCGTCGGTGACGCCGTCCAGGTGCACACCAACGCAGGTCCGCGGCCCGCAGAGGTCGTCGCGCTCGCGGACCGCGGTGTGCGGACGCTGCTGTACGGCGACACCACGGGCATCGCGCGCGGTGACGAGGTCACGATCTCGAGCGACCGCGCCCGTGTCGCGGTCAGCAAGGACATGGTCGGCCGTGTGCTCGACGGCCTCGGTCGTCCGATCGACGGCGGCCGACCGATCATCGGCGAGCTCGTCGATCTGGACAACCCAGCCCCCACGCCGCTCTCACGACGCCGCATCGACGAGCCGCTCCCCACAGGGGTGCGGGTGATCGACAGCCTCTGCACCGTCGGCCGCGGGCAGAGGATGGGCATCTTCGCCGGATCCGGCACGGGCAAGTCGACGCTGCTCGGCATGTGTGCGCGCGGGACCGCGGCGGACATCAACGTCGTCGCGCTCATCGGGGAGCGGGGCCGTGAGGTCCGCGAGTTCCTCGAGGACGACCTCGGTCCCGAAGGCGCCGCCCGGACGATCACCATCGTCGCGACCTCCGACGAGCCGCCGCTCGTCCGGCTCCGGGCAGCAATCCTGGCGACGCGGATCGCGGAGTGGTTCGCTGACGGCGGGAGCGACGTGCTCCTCATGATGGACTCGGTCACGCGGCTGGCGATGGCACAGCGCGAGATCGGTCTCGCCGCAGGCGAGCCGCCGACCGCGCGTGGCTACACGCCGAGCGTGTTCGCGTTGCTGCCGAAGCTGCTCGAGCGCGCGGGGACGCGCCCCAACGGCTCCATCACGGCGATCTACACGGTGCTCACCGAGGGTTCGTCGCTGGACGATGACCCGATCGCGGACACGACCCGATCGATCCTCGACGGTCACATCATCCTCGACCGCGGGCTGCTTCACCTCGGTCGGGTTCCCCCGATCGACGCCCTCGGTTCGCTCTCACGGCTCTCCGGCAAGGTCCTGCCCGCGCAGGCATCGACGGACGCCGCGACCATCCGTGGCCTGCTCGCGGCAGCCGAGGAAGTCCGCGACCTGGTCGAGGTCGGCGCGTACGTCGCGGGGACGAACCCTCGAGCTGATCGTGCGCTGGCCATGCAGGACGAGCTGCACGCCTTCCTGCGTCAGGACCGCGAAGAGGTCGCGGACTGGGACGAGACGTGGAACCGCGTCGCCCTGCTCGCCGCGGCGGGACGCGGGACGAACGATCCGAACGGGGGCGCTCCATGAGTCGCCGGGATCGCATGGAGGTCGTGGCTCGGGTCATGCGCCTGCGCGAGGACCGAGCTCGAGCGGAGGACGTCCGAGCCCAGCGCGCTGAGGCCGCTGCAGGTGAACGTGTCGAAGATGCGCGAGGGAACATCGCCGGGCAGCTGCCGACGCGGGGGAGCACCCTGCCGCCGGTCCAGCTGCTCAGCCTGCATCTCCGCGGCATCCGGGCGACCGAGCTCATCGAGCTCGCGGAGGAGGAGCACGAGCGCTCCGTCCACGAGCACCGTCAGGCCAGCCGCGCGCTCCGACGCGCGAACCGGGAACGTCAGTCAGTCGAGCGGCTCGCGGAGCGCCGGCAGCAGCAGGCTGCCATCGCTGCGCGGATCCGGGCGGAGCGTTCGCTCGACGAGATGGCGGTCCTGCGGCGGAAGGGCGGAGACGCATGAACGGCGACCTCTTCTCCGGCATCAGGGACGTGCAGAACCGCATCTCGTCGATCGAGCAGCGGTTCCAGGTGTCGCGCTGGGTCTTCTCCGACGAGCTCGAGGCGGCGCTCGACGAGACCGTCACCGCAGGTGACGTCATCGACGCCGGGACCGACACCGTCGACGGCCTGAGCACAGGCGACGTCGTCGCGGCCGCGCGCGCCCAGCTCCTGCAGACCTTCGCACCCACCGGGTCGACGCTGACGGCGGATGACGGAGCGTGGATCCGGGCGCTGCCCGAGGCCGGGCAGGAGTGGGCCGGCGCGATCGCCGACGCAGCCCGCGCCTCCGACCTGGACCCGCAGATGCTTGCTGCCCTCGTCTGGCAGGAGTCGAACTTCGACGCCGCGAGCACGTCGCGGGCCGGGGCGCTGGGCCTCACCCAGCTCATGCCCGCGACCGCGGCGCTCCTCGGGGTCGACCCGACGGAGCCCCTGGACAACCTCGCTGGCGGCGCACGCTTCCTCTCCGAGATGCTGGATCGCTACGACGGCGACGTCGAGCTCGCGCTCGCTGCCTACAACGCCGGCCCGTCGCGGGTCGACGCAGCGGGCGGGATCCCGGACATCGCCGAGACGGCGGCCTACGTCCCCGCGGTCCTCGCGCGTCTCAGGGACCTGACCTCCACCAGCTCCACCACGACCTCAGCCTCCACCACCTCAGCTGCGCTTCGCGCGGCCACCGCCTACGCCTCCACGGGAGCCCTCCGATGATCGATCGCGTCCGCACCGGACCCGCCGCCGACCCCCCGAGCTCGCTCGCGGCGCCGGCCAGCGCCGGCTTCGACACCTTGCTCGCGTCCATGGGCGCGCTGGGCAACGCTGAACCGACCGCTCGTGCCCAGCACCACCGTCGCGACATCGCTGAGGACCGTCCGCGCGAGCGTCACGAGCCGCGTCGTGTCGAGCGTGAGGCCATCAAGGAACGTCCGGTCGACCGCGCTGACGAGGTTCGCCACCACGACGAGCCTCGCGAGCTCCGCCGCGCGGATGAGCCCGCCGTGGCCACACGGAAGCCGGTCCGTGAGGACCGGGTGGATGCACACGACGACTCCGAGATCACGGATCAGATCCCGACCGAGCAGGTCCTCCTCGCCATGCGTGCCGCGATCCAGACCGATGCTGCGGCGCTCCCGCTCGTCAACGGCCAAGTGCTCGAGGAGCCGGTGTCCGACGGCGACCCGACGATGGCGACCCTCGCCTTCGGCGCCGCCGCAGCCGTCGTCGAGCCGACGGATCCTCCATCGACGACCGGCTCGCTGGCGGACGGGGAGCAGCAGGACGCCCAGACCGCGGCCGACGGCGCAGGAGACGTGACCGGCAGCGAGATCCTCGACCTCACCGACCCCTCTGCCGCCGGGGCGGAGGGTGACGCGGACCCGCAGCAGGCCGGGAACGAGCTGGCCGAGGCCTTCACGGATGCCGCCTCGCCCGCGACGACGCCGACCCAGACGACCGGCACGGCCGCACAGGCCGTGGCCGCGACGACGCAGCGCACC
>CBDTYW010000026.1:0-21257 GCA_965364735.1 uncultured Nitriliruptoria bacterium | reverse complement strand
CTGACGTTCTTCTGATGGGCCGCGACCTTCGGGTCGCGGCCCTTCTGCATGTCCCGCAAGCTTCTCGACATCGAATGACGCTGCGTGCCCGATTGGTCACGGTGGGCGGTGTCTTGCGGAACCCGTTGCGCACTGCGCACGAAAGCGGAGAACGTGTCGTCTCATCCGGACCGGATCGTCACTCGATGGGGGACGCTGCGTTGAACGTGTTGATGACAGCAATGAGGCACTCGCCCGATGCCGTCCCGGACCCTGGTCCCGGATGTGCGACGGAGAACGGCGAGGCGACCAACGGGCTTCTCGCGCGGACAGTCGCAGATCTGGGGCACCTGTCCCGCTCCACGGGCCACGACAGCAGGCACGCTGGTTCCAGGTCGACGAGATTCTGAGGGGGATTTCGATGAAGAACACCACCACGCTGCAGGCGCTCATCTCGCGTCTCCACCGCGATGACGCCGGCGCCACGATGGTCGAGTACGGGATCATGGTCGCCCTCATCGCGATCGTGGCCATCGCCGCGATCCAGGCGGTCGGCTCCTCGACGCTCACCAGCTACGACAACAGCGCCAACGTGGTCTCGACCACGACAAGCGGCTGACGCAGCGCGGGACGGTTGTCCCATACTCCGCAGGCCAGTCCTGCACCATGATCTCCACAGCATCACCGAAGCATCCCGAGGACGACGACATGAACATCGAGCAGCACGACGACGAAGGCGCGGTCCTCGTCGAGTTCGCCATCGTCTTCACGCTCTTCATCAGCCTCCTCTGGGGGATCCTGATGTACGGCTTCGTCTTCGCGCTCGACCAGTCGATGACGCACGCGGCTGCCGAGGGGGCCCGCGCCGCCGTCGTGAGCGCGACCGGCACCGAGGAAGCCACGGCCCAGGCGGTCGTCGCGGACCAGCTCGACTGGATCGGCGGCTACGGACAGCACCTCGTCGTCACGACGAACGTCGCTCCCTGCGACTACGAGGCGACGCGGAACTGCATCACCGTCACCGTCTCCTACCCCTACGCCGATCAGCCCATCATCCCGTCGCTCCTGAAGGTCATCGCGCCCGAGCGCATCCTGACCGAAGCGACCGCGCAGCTCTGATGTCCAGCTTCCACGCACGTACCACCCAGTTCGAGGGGCCCATGAAGAAGCTCACCTCCAACCTCCGCGCGACCGGCCGCCGCCTTCGTGACGACGAGACCGGCGCCATCGCGATCCTCGCGGCGGCCTCGCTGACGCTTGTGGTCGCCTCCGCCGCGCTGGCCGTGGACACGGGCCGCATCGCGCTCATGAGCCGTGACCTCCAGAAGGTCGTCGACCTTGCCGCCCTTGACGGCGCGCAGGTCTTCGGCAACCGCTTCGAGGAGCTGTGCGGCAACGAGCGGACCCGCGAGTGCGTCGAGCGTGAGACCACGCGCATCGTCCTCGAGTCGGTCGACCGCAACCCGGGCTGGTCGCACGCTGCAGCCGTCAACAACGTTCGCACGATCGACGTCGTCTTCGGGGAGGGCGAGCTCTTCTCCGACGGCTCGGTCGTCTTCGAGCCCGGCGCCGATGGCGCCCTCGACGCGATCAGCGCGTTCAGCGTCACCGCGGTCGCCGACATCCAGCAGGTCTTCATCCCGGGCGTGCGCACCGTCACCCGTGACGCGAGCGTCCAGACCCGCGCGCTGTGCCAGACGGCTGGCACCAACGTCGACCCCCGCTACTGCTCGATCGGCGAGATCCAGGTCGGCTCCGCCCTTGCGAGCTTCGACGGCGCGTCCGCCGAGGAGGCGACGATCCGCAACAAGTTCCTCAACGAGTCGCTGGGTGCCATGCTGGGCGCGTCGCCGATCCCGGACGGGCTCGGCTTCGACACCTCGCTCGACTTCGTTGGCTACGGCGGGATCATGGACGCCGAGATCGAGCTCAAGTACCTCGCGGCGGCCTACTGCGAGACGATCCCCGGCCTCGGGTCGCTGACCAGCACGATCCCGAACTCGCCGTCGGGCCTCCCGCTCTCCGAGCCGACCCCGATCTGCGACACGCTCCCCGAGGACGTCGACGCGGATGCGGATGTCTCGCTCGCCGACCTCCAGCGCGTGCTCTCCACGAAGGTCTCCGCGGTGCAGCTTGCGAACGCCGCCGCATCAGCGCTCGGGGCGCAGGGTGACTTCGCTGCCGCGGACGTCCAGGCCCTGAGCTACGAGATCGACCGTCGCGTCCCGCTCTCGGCGGACTCCGCGGCCATCTGGGGTGAGGCCATCCAGCGCAAGAACGAGTCTGGCGAGGTCATCACTGGCAGCGGCCAGACCGTGTACGACGCCGTCTCCGGCGTGTACGGCCAGATCCCGAGCGGCCCGGCCTTCCCGTCCTTCCCGGGTGCGCCGGATCAGCCGGGAATCGCGAACCCGAACGAGTTCGTGACCGCGAGCACGGGCGCAGGCTCCGCCTTCGCGGGCGCCATCACCTTCGGTGACCTGCTCCTCGGCTACGCACAGGTCGTCAACGGCGAGAACGTCCTCGACTACGCCACGACGCTCGACCTCAACGGGTCGAACGTCCCCGCCCGGATCGAGGTCCAGACCCGGATCATCGAGCCCGCGCAGACGGCCATCGGCCCGCCCTCACCGTTCACCATCGCCAAGACTGCACAGGGTGTCGTCAAGGCGACGGTCACGGTCGGCGGCGGCACGCTCAACGGCGTCGCGCTCCCCTCGATCATCCTCCCGATCTACGCCGAGGTCGCGGGTGCCCAGGCCTCGCTGAACACGGCCGCCTGCCCCTCGTTCAACGACGCCCAGGACTTCAGCGCCGTGCCGGCGCAGGTCAACGCCAGCCGCGTCTCGCTCGGCTCGCCGAGCTTCCCCGGGTACGGCCTGGACCTCACCGACGACGCCGAGATCATCCTGACCACCGTCTCCACGGTCACCGAGGTCATCGAGTCGGCTGATCCGACCGGTCTGGTCGGTGCCACCGTTCCCACGGTCTCTGAGGTCACGTCGAGCTTCGGCTTCGACCTCAGCGGTGAGGTGACGATCGGCGGGACCACGTCGGACATGAAGAACTTCCCGGACCGGACGTACTTCGGCGCAGCCAAGGGTCAGACGATCGGCGCGAGCGGCCTGCCCATCACCTCGACGCTCCTGGCATCGCCGACGGTTCGCCTGAACGGCGTGACCGTCGACCTCGCGACCCTCGAGTCCACGCTCGCGGCAGCGTTCAGCACCGCCAACACCGCGCTCGCCGCGGCTGGTGCCGCACCGGTGACGCCGCCCACGATCCAGTCGATCTTCGGCCAGATCAACGACACGGTCGGCCCGCTCGTCAACTCGCTCGGTCTGACCATCGGTCAGGCCAAGGTTGCCACGCTCGACATCGACTGCGGCATCAAGACCCTCATCAGCCGCTGAGCAGCGTCCGCACCGAAGAACGGCGAGCCCTCGGGCTCGCCGTTCGGCGTTGAGCGCACGGGAGGGATGACTACCCTCGCAACGCGCTGTTGACGCTGCGGTCGCCGTGCCGCCACCGCTCCTTTCTGCCACCCCTGGAACGCCCCATGCCGTTGGTCCTCCACGACACGCTGACCCGTGAGAAGCGGGCGTTCGAGCCACGGGAGCCGGGACAGGTCTCGATGTACGTCTGCGGACCGACCGTGCAGGCAGCCCCGCACGTTGGTCACGGGCGCATGACGGTGGTGTTCGACGTGCTTCGTCGCTGGCTCGAGTTCAGCGGCTACGGCGTCCGCTACGTGATGAACATCACCGACGTCGACGACAAGATCATCCTGCGTGCCAGCCGTGAGGGCCTGCCGTCCTCGGTCGTCGCGGAGCGCAACACGGCGGCATGGAACGCTGCCATGGCGCTGCTGAACGTCCGGCATCCGGACGTCCAGCCCCGCGCCACCGGCCACATCCAGGACATGATCGACATGATCCAGATCCTGGTCGATCGCGACATGGCGTACGCGGTCGAAGGGAGCGTGCTGTTCCGCGTCCGCTCCTTCGAGGGGTACGGGAAGCTCTCGAACCGCAAGCTCGACGACATGCAGCAGGGCGAGGACGGCGTCACCGCGAAGGAAGACGTCGTCGACTTCGCCATGTGGAAGGCCGCGAAGCCCGGTGAGCCGTCGTGGCCGTCGCCGTGGGGGCCGGGTCGTCCGGGCTGGCACATCGAGTGCTCCGCGATGGCCGCACGCCACCTCGGCGGCGAGTTCGACATCCACGGGGGCGGGCTCGACCTCGTCTTCCCGCATCACGAGAACGAGATCACCCAGTACGAGGCCGCCCACGACCGGCAGTTCGCCCGCTATTGGGTGCACAACGGCATGGTCCGCATGGGCGAGGAGAAGATGTCGAAGTCGCTCGGCAACATCGTCTCGCTCGAAGAGGCCGTCGAGACCTGGGGGACCGGCCCGGTCCGCGTCTGGTACCTCGGTGCCCATCACCGATCGCCCCTGACGTTCGAGGACGCGCATCTCGACGACGCGGTGAAGTCGCACGGCCGGCTGCTCACGTTCCTCCGGCAGGCTTGGCTGGTGCTCGGCGACGACCCGACCGCGGGTGACGGCGTCATGCCGGACCTCACTGCCGGGCAGCACCACATCGGGGTGTTCTCGCAGGCGATGGACGATGACCTCAACGTCCCGCGCGCCGTCGCAGCGCTTCACGATCTCGTGTCCGAGGGCAACGATCTGATCACCGCCGTCGACAAGGGCGACGAGACCGCGCACACCAAGCTCGCTGGTCTGGCCGTCGTCCTGGTCGACCTCGCCGACCGTGTGCTCGGGCTCGATCTCCAGCGTTCGGTTCGAGCATCCGTCGACGCCGGTGAGCGGTTCTCCCCGCTCGTCGACTCGGTCCTCGAGCAGCGACGTCAGGCGCGCGAGGACAAGGACTGGGCGACCGCCGACCGGCTGCGCGAGCAGCTCGCCGGGTCCGGCGTCGTGGTCGAGGACCGTCCCGGTGGGTCGCGCTGGTACGTCGAGCCGAGCGCCCGATGAGCCGGGGTCGCGCTCCCCGTCGTGACGGGCCGCAGCGCGCCCGCTCGCCCCTGTCCTCCGACGATGCCTCGTCACGCGCCGTCTACGGGCTGCATCCCGTGCGCGAGCTCCTGCGCGCGGGGAACCAGATCCGAGGCATCCAGCTGGCCGCGACGCGCACCGCGTCGCCGGTCGTCGACGAGATCCGCAGCCTCGCGGAGGAGCGCCGCGTGCCCGTCGAGATCGTCGACCGCGACCACCTCGACGACCTGCTCGGCGACGGCGTGCACCAGGGCGTGCTCGCCGACGCTGTCCCCTTCCCGTACAGCGACGCGGCGACCGTGGTGCTGCGGGCGCAGAACGCGCAGACGCCGGGCTTCCTCGTCGCGCTCGACCAGGTCACGGATCCGCACAACCTCGGTTCGATCGCGCGGACGGCCGAGGCCCTCGGCGCCCACGGGATGATCGTTCCGGGTCGGCGGGCCGCCCACGTGACCCCGATGGTCGAGAAGGCCGCGGCGGGCGCGCTCGCGCATCTGCCCCTCGCCCGCGCCAACCTCGCGCAGGCCATCGATCGGGCGAAGCAGGCCGGGTTCTGGGTCCTGGGGCTCGCCGCGGACGGTGCGTGCTCGATCGACGAGTCCCAGCTCCTCGCCGAGCCCGTGCTCCTGATCGTCGGCAGCGAGGGCGACGGGATGTCCCGGCTGACCACCGACTCCTGCGACCAGCTCGTCAGCCTCCCGATGGACGGGCACGTCGGGTCGCTCAACGCGTCGGTCGCGGCCGGTCTCGCGATGTTCAGTGTGCGCCAAGCGCGTCACCGTCAGGCGGCGACCCCGGGGTGACCCGTATCTTGAGGTCCGGCCACTCGTTGTGACAGATGGCTCGCAGATCATGAGGTTCTGGCAGGAGTCATGGAGCGAAAGCGGGATCACAGGTGTCGATGGCAGTTCGCGCGATGACCCAGGTGGTGATCGATCCTGCCTGCGGTGACGAGGAGCTCGTCTTCCGCGCTCGCGGCGGCGATGAGCAGTCGTTGAACCTGCTCCTCCATCGCTACCGCCGGTTCGCCCGCGCGAAGGCCCGCGCCTACTTCTTGGTCGGTGGTGACCGCGAGGACATCATCCAAGAAGGCATGATCGGCCTCTACAAGGCGATCCGGGACTTCTCCGTCGATGGTGGGGCCTCCTTCCGCTCCTTCGCCGAGCTCTGCATCACCCGGCAGATCCTCACGGCCATCAAGACGGCGACCCGGCAGAAGCACACACCGCTGAACTCCTACGTCTCGATCAGCGCCCCGAGGACCGGCAGCGACGGTGACGTTGTCCCGTTCGCCGAGCAGCTCGCAGGTGACGACGACGTGGACCCGCTGGCGCTGCTCGTGGAGTCCGACGACATGCGTGAGCTCCGGGCGGTCTTCCAGGAGGTCCTCTCGGGCCTCGAGGAGCGCGTGCTCGACCTCTACGTCGAGGGGCGCAGCTACCAGGAGATCGCCGATCTGCTCGGCCGGCAGACGAAGTCGATCGACAACGCGCTCCAGCGGATCAAGCGCAAGCTGGAATCTCACCTGCTGGACCGCGTCACCTGATACGGCGATAGGGTCCGACGACGTCCGCGCCGTCAGGGATCCGCCGTGCAGCCGTCCGACCTCTCGAAGCTCAGGGTGCCGAGCGATCCGCAGGTGCACCCGAGCGGTGAACGGGTCGCGTTCGTCGTCACGCGGGCCGACGTCGACCGGGACCGCAACGAGCGCGCCATCTGGCACTGGGACGCCGTGGGGGCTGCGCGGCAGTTCACCCACGGGCCGACCGACGGCTCGCCCCGGTGGTCGCCGGACGGACGCTGGCTCGCCTTCCTGCGCACCGTCGAGCGCCTTCCCCTGCCGGGGGAGCGCACGGTGGACGCCGAGCCGAAGGACGTCCCGCAGCTCGTGGTGATGGCGGCTGACGGCGGCGAGGCGACGGTCCAGCTCACGGACTTCCCGCTCGGTGCCGGGGAGTTCGCTTGGGCCCAGGACTCGCGCCGCATCGCGGTGGAGGGCACACGGTGGCGCGATGAGCTCGCTGGGCTCGACGAGTCCGAACGGGCCCGGACGCCACGTCGGATCACGGACCTGAACTACCGGTTCGACGACGAGGGGTGGCTGGTCGACCAGGTCACGAACGTCTTCGTCGTGGTGCTCGACGGTGACGTTCGCGGCGACGCCGCGCCCGTCCAGGTCTCGGGGCTCGCCGACGGTGACGACACGTTCTCCGAGTCGGGTCCCGACTGGAAGGTTGACGGGACCGCGCTTGCGTGGCTCTCCTCGCGGCACCGCGCCAGAGAACGTGACCTCGCCGTCCAGCCGTTCCGGGTGGCGATCGACGACGTCCGCGCCGTCGGGGCGCCCGAGGCGCTTTCGGACCCGGGAGACTGGGTGAGCATCCGGCACCGAGCAGATGGCTCCGCGTGGCTGCTCGGGCTGGCGGACACGTTCGCCTGGCCAGACGTCGTCCAGCACCAGATCCTCGCCGACGACGGGACCCTCACCGGTCCGTTCGCGGACTTGGATCGCTCCACGGGGGTGGCAGGTGGGCGCGTCGTCGACCTCGACGACGGGGCCATGCTGCTCGCGGTGGAGGACCGTGGGACCGTCCGGCTCGAGCGTCACGACCCCGCGGGGAACGCAGCGCGGCTGATCGACGGTCAGCTCACCGTCACCGGATGGTCTGCGCGGTCCGACGGTGGGTTCGTCGCAGCGGTCGTCTCCACGCCGATGAACCCTGGTGAGCTGGTCGTGCTCCGCGACGGCAGCATGGTCCCCGAGACGGTCACGGCCATCAACAGCCACCTCGCAGCAGAGATCGGTCTGCTCCCGCTGCACCATGACACCTTCACCGTCACCGATCCCGATGGGACGGAGGTCGAGCACGACCTGTTCGTCGTCCTGCCGCCGGGCGACGGCCCGGTGCCAGTCCTGCTCAACATCCACGGCGGTCCTGCGGGCATGTACGGGTTCGGCTTCTTCGACGAGTTCCAGGTGTACGCGTCCGCGGGCTTCGGCGTCGTCGGCATCAACCCCCGGGGCTCCGCGGGTGCCGGGACCGCGTGGCTCCGGGGCGTGATCGACACGTGGTCAGGGCCGGACTCGCCGGACTGGCGTGACCTCGAGGCGGCGGTCCCGGCCGCGCTCGCTCGGCATCCGCGCCTCGACGGCTCGCGCCGCGGGGTGATGGGTGGCTCCTACGGCGGCTTCGCCACCGCGACGCTGATCGCACGCAATCAGTCGTGGGCGTCTGCGGTCGTGGAGCGTGGCCTCCTTGCGTGGGAGTCCTTCGGCGGGACCTCGGACATCGGTCGCGTGTTCGACCGGATGTACCTCGGGGTCTCGATCGATGACGGCACGACGGACCTGCCCGGCGACCAGGTCGAGGCCGATGAGCGACACCGTCGGCTCCGCGTCGCGTCGCCGCTGTGGCGGGCCAAGGACGTGCGCACCCCGACGCTGATCGTGCACTCCGAGGAGGACTGGCGCTGCCCGATCGAGCAGGCGGAGCAGTACTTCGCGCTGCTTCGTCGGGCGGGCGTTCAGGCCGAGTTCCTCCGCTTCCCCGGCGAGGGACACGAGATGTCGCGGTCGGGCACGCCGCGTCACCGCGTCGAGCGCTTCGCCGCGATCCTCGGCTGGCACGGTCGTCACCTCGACTGATGGTGGTCTGACGTCGTCGGAGCGCCTGACGGGGTTCCACTCCCGTTCTCGCCTTCTCGCCATGTGGTCTGACGATGCGGGCTGCGTGGCATGGTGAAGGCATCGTCCTGGAGGTGCGCGTGCTTCTGTCTACGATCTGCCCAGCCGCAGCCACGGTCATCACTGAGCCCGCCGTGTTCGCTGCGGTTGGCCACACTCCGCTGGTGCGCCTCGGCCGGGTTTCGACGCGCCTCGGCCTCGACGTGTGGGCAAAGCTCGAGGGGAGCAACCCCGGGGGCAGCGTCAAGGACCGCGTCGCGCTTCGCATCGTCGGAGAGGCTGTCATCGACGGGCGCCTGCAGCCGGGCGACCTCGTGGTCGAGTCCAGCTCCGGCAACATGGCGGTGGCGCTGGCGCAGGTGTGTCGCGCGTCCGGCCTCCGGTTCCGGGCGGTCGTCGACCCGGACAGCAACGTGCACACCCGCAAGCTGCTGCGGGTCTACGGCGCCGAGGTCGAGGTCGTCGACGAGCCCGACGCACAGGGGAGCAACCTGACAGCTCGGCTTGCGCGGGTGGCCGAGCTGGCTGCTGCACCGAACACCTTCTGGCCCAACCAGTACGCGAGCGACGAGGTCCCCCGCGCTCACCGCGCGACGATGCACGAGATCGTCTCCTCACTCGGCCGTGCGCCGGACGTGATGCTCGCTGCCACCGGCACCGGCGGAACGCTCGCTGGCCTCGCCGACCATCTGCACGAGATCAACGCGGCCACCCGCGTGGTGGCCGTCGACGCCGTCGGCAGCAGGATCTTCGGCGGGGCAGCCGGTCCGCGCCACCTGCCAGGGCACGGCTCTGCGCGAACGTCTGATCTGCTGCGCCCGGAACACGCGGACCAGGTCGTGGCGGTCGACGACATCCACGCCGTCCTCGGGGCGCGCAGGCTGCTGGACCTCGAGGGTGTGCTCGCGGGCGCGTCCGCCGGGGCGGTCATGGCCGCCCTCGACGAGATTGCGCCTGAGCTGACCCCTGGCTCGGTCGTCGCGCTGCTGCTCAGCGACCGCGGGGACCGCTACCTCGACACGGTGTACGACGACGACTGGGTGCTGAACACCCTTGGCGTCGATCTGTCAGACGGCGCCTCATGACCGCCGCACCGCTGCGCGTCGCCATCGTCGGGGCTGGCCCCAAGGGCACGTACGCGCTGGAGCGGCTCATCGCCGAGCTCGCGCAGCCCGCACATCGGGCGCAGGTCCACATCGACGTCATCGAGCGATCGGGGATGCCTGGTTCAGGCCCCGTGTACGACCCGGCACAGCCGGGCTACCTGCTGGCCAACGTCCCGGCGGGAAGCATCAACGCATGGGCGACCGCAACCCCCGGGTACGCGCCTGTGCGCGTCGCTGTTCCGCAGACGCTCTGCGGATGGTCTGGCCGGCAGCTGCCGTTGTCGACCGCCGACGCGGTGCCGCGTGCCGTGGTCGGGCGGTACCTGCAGGCTGCGTTCGCACAGGTGCTCGACAGCGTTCCGTCGGGGGTCACCGTGGCCGTGCACCACGCTGAGGTCGAGGACGTCGGGCCAGGCCCCCGTCGTGCCGTCATGGTGCGCGGCTCAGAGGGCACACGAACGCTGGATGGCCCACACGATCACGTGCTGCTCGCGACCGGCCACCCCACGCTGGAGCCGTCGCCTGAGCAGGCCGCATGGCGCCGGGTCGCGGCCAACGACGATGGTGCGGTCCACGTGCCGCATGCGTATCCCGTCGACGAGATGCTCGCGAAGCTGCCCAGAGGCCAGCCGGTCGGGGTCGTCGGGCTTGGGCTCACGTTCACGGACGTTGCGCTGGCCTGCAGCGAGGGGCGCGGCGGCCGCTTCCGTCGGCGTGCCGGCCGCACCGGTGGACTCGACTACGAGCCGTCCGGTCACGAACCCGTGCTCGTACCGCTGTCGCGGTCCGGACTGCCCATGCTGCCGCGGCCCCTCGACCGCAGCGACGACGCACCGCTCGTGCACTGCACACCTGCGGCGCTCGCTGCGGTCCGAGCACGCGCACCAGACGCCAAGGTCGACATCGACGCCGACCTGATGCCGCTGCTGCACGCCGAGCTCGTCTGGGCCCACGCACGCGTGCTGCTCGGGCTCGACGCCGACGACCCACCCTCGGCGTCGGAGCTGCGCTCGCTGCTGCTGGCGCACCACGACCGTCACCCGGGCACGCGGCCCTTCCGGCCGTCCGACCTTCTCGATCCGTTCGGTGAGGATCCGCCACGAACCCCTGCTTCGTACGAGCGGCGCACGCGACGCTGGCTGGCCGACGCCCTGGTCGAGGCGCGCCGCGGCGAGCAGGAGAGCCCGTTGCTCGCCGCAGCTGCGGTGTGGCGCAGCGCCAGCGACGTCTTCCGCGCCGCGCTGGCCGACGGTGGCGCGACGCCCGAATCACATCATCGCTTCCTCTCCGTGCACCACCCACGCCTCGCACGTGTGGCGTTCGGCCCGCCGATCGCCAGCGGCGAGAAGCTGCTCGGCCTGATCGACGCTGGCCTGATCACGATGACCCTCGGACCTGGCGGCCGTGCCGAGGCCGAGCGGGGTGGCTACCTGCTGACCTCGTCCGTGACTGGCGCCCAGCAGCACGTGCAGGCTCTCGTCGACGCGAGGATTGTGCCGACCGACGTGCGCCGCGATGCGTCGCCGCTGATCCGCCATCTGCGCGAACGTGGTGAGCTGACGACGCACATCGTGCGAGGCCGTGATCAGGAGCCGTTCACGCCGGGCGGCGTCGCGCTCGTCGCCGGCTCGGGCCAGCTCCTCGACCGTGACGGACTGCCGGTCCGCGGGCTGTTCGCCACGGGGACCCCGACCGAGGGCGCCCGCTACGACAACGACGCCCTGAATCGGAGCCGCAACGACGTCGCCAGCGGATGGGCCGCGCAGGTGGCGCAGGACGCCGCCAGGCTCGCTACACCCGTGAAGGTTGGTGCAACATGACAGCACACGGTGATGGCGTCGCGAACGACGCCGTTCCTGAGCTGACCGGGCGCCGCAGGCCGTGGCTGGACCGCATGCTCGAGGACCGCGAACGACTGTCGTCCTTGGTTGAGCTGCACGGCTCGCCCATCAACCTGCTGTGTGCCGCTCCGCTGGTCGAGAACCATGCCGCGCTGCGAGGGGTCGCTGAGCGCCACCATCTGGACGTGATGGTGTGTTACGCCCGCAAGGCCAACCGTTCCCGGGCGCTGGTCGCCGCCGCGAGCGCCGCGGGCGCCGGGGTGGACACCGCCAGCCTGACCGAGCTCAACGAGAGCATCGCGCTCGGGCTGCCCGGGAGCCGCCTCGTCGTGACCGCGGCCGTCAAGCCGGCTGCGTTGCTGCGTCGAGCGCTCGAGGTCGGCGCGATCATCGTCGTTGACAACGCTGATGAGGCTGCGGCGGTGCACGCGCTCGCCGCTGACGCTCCACGGGAACCGGTCATCGCGCTGCGGGTCAGCGGCTTCACCCACGGCGGGAACGTCGGCTACTCCCGATTCGGGGTTGACCTCGCCGACGCCGTGCGGTTCGTCCAGGACGAGCTCGGACCCACGCTGCGCCCTTCGGGCCTGCACTTCCACCTCGACGGGTACTCCACCGCCCAGCGCGCCGAAGCCCTGCATCAGTGTCTCGACCTCACGGACGAGCTCGGGGCCACGGGAGTCGACATCACGTCCATCGACATCGGCGGAGGTCTGCGGGTGCGCTACCTCGAGGATGATGCGCAGCTCGAGACCTTCTGGGCCGAGCTGCGTCGAGCGCTGCGGGGCGAACGGTCGCCGCTGACCTTCGGCGGTGACGGCCTCGGTCTCGAAGTCGTGGACGGGCAGGTCACCGGCGAGCCCAAGGTCTACCCGTTCGCCGATCCCCGACCGGGGCCGCTGTTCCTCGACGACGTGCTGACCACGACGGACGCGAGCGGACGGTCTGCTGCCGAGCGTCTGCGGAGGAGCGGGATCCAGCTGCGGTTGGAGCCGGGTCGAGCGCTGCTGGACGGCGTCGGCGCGACCGTCGGCCGGATCATCCATCGCAAGCGCGACCGCAACGACGACCTGCTGATCGGCGTGGAGATGAACGGAACCCAGCACGGTTCCTCGAGCGCCGACATCCTCGTCGACCCGATCCTGATCAGCACTGGTCAGGGAGCCGATCCGGCAGCGCCGACCGAGGGCGTCTCGGCCTACCTCACCGGTGCCTACTGCACGGAGGGCGACCTGCTCCTGCGGCGACGCATTCCGCTCCCGCACATGCCCGAGGTCGGCGATCTGCTCGTCTTCGTCAACACGGCCGGCTACTCGATGCACTTCCGAGCGGCGGAGGGGCATCGCTTCGGTCAGGCGCAGGACCTCGTGGTCAGCCTCGACGCGGCAGGGCGCGTGGCGGCCGTCGACACCGACGAGCACGTCGAGGCGATCGCTGTTCACGAAGCCACAGCACCCGGCCTCGGCCGGTGCGGTGTCGCGACTGGCACGGTTGCCACCTCACGTGACGACGTCAGGGCGAGCGTCGGCGCTACCGTCTCCCCCTCGCCGAGGTAGCTCAGTCCGGTAGAGCACCCGCCTTGTAAGCGGACGGTCACGGGTTCGACTCCCGTCCTCGGCCCCGAAGTGATCTTTGGGTCACCCTCAGGTAGTTGCACCAGTGTGGTTCCTGTGCGACCCTCGTGCGCAGGGCTCGTCGCGAGCCAACCTCGAAGGACCACACGTGCTCGACACCGACACCGCGCTGACCACGGATGAGGCAGCACTGCTGCAGTTCGAGCGTGAGTGGTGGCGATACGCGGGCCAGAAGGAAGCGTCGATCCAGGAGCACTTCGGGTGCTCGCCGACGTCGTACTACCGCCGGCTGAACGACCTGATCGACGACGAGCGTGCGCTTGCGCAGGACCCGATGCTCGTGAAGCGCCTGCGGCGCCTCCGCAGCTCGCGTGCGAACGGCGCCGAGCACCGCCGCGCCCGCTGAACCGCACCACCAGAGGAGATCGCCGTGACGACCACGACGGAACGTCCGACCGCTGAGGCGGTCAAGCCCATGGCCACGGGCGCGGTGGGCCTCGTCCTCGTGACGACCCTGCTGTTCTGGGCTGTCGGCGGAGTTCGCGGTGACGATGCCTCCGTGCCGACCGTCGCCAACGGTCTCGGGACGACACAGGTGGAGACCCCCGACGCGAGCGACCCGGCCGCGGGACCGGGCAGCACCGACCCCGGGACGACGGCCCCGGTCGTCGTCGAGCCGAAGGAGGGAGCGCCTTCCGCGAGCGGGACGGCGTCCCCCGAGCCCGCTGAGGCGAGCCCGTCCACCGCGGTCGAGACGCCCGATCGTGCTGCCGCCGCGAAGATCTCGATCCAGGTCCTCGACGCCGTGCTGGACGACAACGGGAAGGCCGCCAAGGCTGTCGCGGGCGCCCTCAGCGACGCTGGATACAAGGTGGTCGTGGTCAACAAGGCCATCAAGGTCTACGAGAAGACGACCGTCTTCTACGTCGGCGACCACGCGGACGCCGGGAAGGCCGTCGCGGATCGCTTTCGCTTCACGGTCGTGGAGCCCAAGCCCGACAACCTGAGCTCGAGCGTCGACCTGCACATCGTGGTCGGTCGGGACCAGCGCTGACCGCGCTCGTCAGATCGAGCGGAGCATCTGCAGCTTCCCGAGGATGTCGCGGCGGCGCCGCTCCTCCTCGAGGGGGTCGTTGCCGATCACGTCGGCGACGACCGCAGACAGCTGCAGCGGGGAGAAGGGCTTCGTGATGTAGTCGGCGGCACCGCCCGACCAGCCGCGGATCTGGTCCGCCTCGAGCGCGCGCGCCGTCAGCATGATCACGGGGATGTCCGCGGTCCGAGGGTCTTCCTTGATCGCAGCAAGGACCTGCCAGCCGTCCATCCGCGGCATCATGACGTCGCAGAGCACGATGTCCGGCATGACGCGGCGCGCCGCTTCGAGACCTTCGACGCCGTCGGTCGCGCCAACGACCTCGTAGCCCTCGAACTCGAGGTTCACGCGACAGAGCAGCAGCACATCAGGCTCGTCGTCGATGACGAGCACACGCTTGGCCTCAGACATCAGGTGGTCCTGGGTGGTTGGGGAGCGCATCTCCGGCGATGTCACAGCATGACGTCGTGGCAGTCCTGCGCATACTAGGTGGGATCTGCGCGAACGGCGGAAGTTGCGCCCGTCCGTACTTCTGCGCGTTCCCGGCATCAGGAGGGCCGTGTGTCGAGGTGGTGCATGAGGGTCGGACGTTGACGCATGGCCACGTCATGGACCTCGGTGCGGATCTCGTCATGCTCGCGGACGGGCTGGACGAGCAGCGAAGAGGGGGCATCCGTGAGGACGAGCCGGTTCTGCTCGCTCAGCCGGTGCATCGCGACGTTGAGGATCTCGGCGGACATCCGTCCCAGCGCCGGGAGGGACTGATGATCGTGCGCGCGCCGATCCAGGTCGCACTGGGCGATGACGTCGACGCCGTGGGTGGCCGCGATGTCGACGAGCATCGCGAACTCCACGCCGTAGTGGTGGACGAAGGGGAGCTGCTCGAGCATGCTGCGTCGGCCTGCCACCTCCCCCGCGAGCGGCTGCACGATGTGGGCGAGCTCCGGCCAGAAGGCGTTGAGGAGCGGGCGGGCGAGGATCTCGGTCACCCGGCCACCGCCTGCGGTGACATCGCCGTCGGCCGTCTGCAGCGGCCGGTCGTAGAACGCCTTGGTGAAGAGCAGCTCGGTACAGGTGAGGAGTGGACCGACGAGGCCCAGGACGAAGCGCGGAGCGATGTCGAGGATGTCGCCGTCCACGAACGCCACGATGTCGCCCCGCGTGGCCGCCAGGCCGGACCACATCGCCGCGCCCTTGCCGATGGCTGCATCGAGGTCGGTGAACATGTCACCTTCGCGCACCACCCGCGCACCTCGCGAGCGCGCGATCTCCGCGGTCGCGTCGGAGGAGTGCGAGTCCACGACCACGAGGTCGTCGATGACCGGCCATCGTTCCACGAGCTCGCGGTGGAGGATCTCGACGACGTGGCCGATGTGATCCTGCTCGTCGCGCGCCGGGACGATGACGTCGATGGTCAGACCCGTCGCGGCCTTGGCAGCCAGCACGCGCTCCACGGGGAAGTCCCGGTGGTGGAACGAGCGTTGGGTGGTCACGGGTGCTCTCGGTGTCAGCTGCACAGGAGAACCGCTGCGGCCCGGTCGGTGTTCCGGGGTGCGCGGCCCTGCGTAGTCTGCCGCCGGCGCTTGGCTGTGGCGACACGGCGCGCGATCATGGCGACGTCGGCGACCATCCTGGAGGGTCTCATGACCGTCACCGTCCGCGTCCCCACGCCGCTTCGCGGGCTGACCGATGGCCAGGGCGAGGTCCGGGTCGTCGCTGCTGACGTGCGGGAGGTCGTGGCCCAGCTCGAGGCCGCCCACGCCGGCTTCGCGGACCGGCTGCTCGACGACGAGGGGAACCTCCGTCGGTTCATCAACGTCTTCGTGCGAGACGAGGACATCCGATCCCGGGCCGGGCTGGAGACCTCGGTCGAGGACGGGGACGTCGTGGCCATCATCCCCGCAGTGGCCGGCGGCTGACCGGCATCCACGGTGTCACCGCCCGTTCGGAGCACGCGGGCGGCTGACGCACCTCGGCGCCGATGAACTGGCAGCCGGGGAGCGGAGGGCTAACGTTCGCGCCCATGGGATCCCTGCGCAACGTGCACCTGCCGCTGCTCGACGGACGCTCCGCAGCAACGGAGCGGTCGTTCGAAGCCGGTCCCGTCCCCGCCTCGTGGCGGGAGGCGGATCGTCAGCTGCGTCTGGATCTCCTCGGGCTCGACGAGCTGGTGGTGGCCTTCAGCGGGGGCGTGGACTCCACCTACCTGCTCGCCGTGGCCGTCGAGGTGCTGGGTGACCGCGTCCTGGCGGTCACCGCGGACTCGGCCTCGCTGGCTGCCCATGAGCGTCGTGAGGTCGTGGAGCTGGCAGCGGTGCTGCGCGCGAGGCACGAGTTCGTCGTCACGGACGAGCTCGAACGCCCCGCCTACGTTCGCAACGACGCGCAACGGTGCTTCCACTGCAAGGAGGCGCTGTTCGACGCGATCGACGGGCTCGCTGCCTCTGGTCGCACGGTGGCGCTCGGGACCATCGTCGATGACCTCGATGAGCCTCGGCCCGGGAACCGCTCGGCCGCTTCGCGGGGTGTCCTCGCCCCGCTGGCCGCTGCCGGCTTCACGAAGGCACATGTCCGCGCGGCTGCAGCCTCGCGTGGGCTCAGCAACGCGGAGAAGCCCGCGATGCCGTGCCTGTCCTCGCGCGTCGCGCCCGGCATCCCGGTGGACGCGGCACGCCTCGAACGCATCGACCGCGCCGAGACCTGGTTGCGCGACGCAGGCTTCTGGCCCGCGCGCGTCCGCGACCACGGGGAACTCGCACGCGTCGAGGTGCCGTTGGACCCCCTGGCCCGCCTCTCCGCGGCCGCCCACGATCTCGACGCAGCCCTGCGAGCCCTCGGATGGCGATGGGTCGCGATCGATGCTGCCGGTCTGCGCTCCGGCTCCCTCACCATGATGAACGCGCAGTAGTCGCTCACTTTTGCAAGCATTCGCTTGCTGTCGGCTCGATCCGGTGACATGATCGAGCATGACGCCCCCCCGGCCGGGCCTCCGAACACCTCGCTCGCGCCGATCGTCCCCCTGCTTCCGAGCCAAACGGATCCTCGTGTATCTCCGTGCCCGCCTGCTCATGGTCCTCCTGACCACGGCGCTCCTGACTCCCCTCCTCGCGACCGCCGCATCCGCTGACGACCCGAACCAGATGTTCTTTCCCGTCGAGATCAACGACGAGACCCACTACTCCAACACCTGGGGCGCAGGTCGCTCCGGGGGCCGGAGCCACACGGGCGTCGACATCCTCTCGAGCCAGATGGCCCCCGTCTTCGCGGCCGTCGACGGCACGGTCTACGCGAGCAAGGGCGCATGCGAGCGCGGCCAGTACTGCTCGGACTACTACCTGGTCCTGTCCGGTGACGATGGGCGCAGCTACTTCTACGTCCACCTGAACAACGACATGCCGGGCCGCCCGAACGGCTGTGATGGCCGTGGCGGCATCGAGAACGCGTTCTCGTCGAAGCTCGTCCAGGCGCAGCGCGCCAACGGCACGATGAAGGGCGTGCGAGTGAGCCGCGGGGAGCACATCGGCTTCACCGGCTCTTCGGGCAACGCCGCGTGCGGCGTCGATCACATCCACTTCGAGATCTGGAACGGCCACGGCTGGGGCGCTCCCAAGACCAACCCGTACCCGATCGTGAAGTCGGCGCAGGACGCCGGGAACTTCTCGACGCCGACCCCGCCGATGCCGGAGCCGGTGCCGACCAACCGCCTCGACGGGCGCGACCGCGTCGCCACCGCGCTCGAGATGAGCACCGAGGCCTTCGCCAAGGCGCCTGCGGTCGTGCTGGCCAGCGGGGTCCGCTTCGAGGAGGCGCTCGTCGCCGCACCCCTCGCCGCCGCGCTCCAGGGCCCCGTGCTCCTGATCGACGGTCCGGGGCGCACCGATCGGCTCGACAGCCGCGTCGCGAAGGAGATCGAGCGGCTCGGGGCGGGCTACGTCGTGGTCGTCGGCAGCGAGGAGCGCGTCTCATCCGCCTTCATCGACGACCTGGCGAAGCAGACCTCGCTCGAACCCTCCGACATCCGGCGGGTCGGCGGCTCGGACCGATACGAGATGTCGGCCAACGTGGCCGCCGAGATCCTGAAGTACCGCGGTGCCTCGCCGCCCGCCGACGCGGCCGTGCAAGCCGCCGCAGCGGACGACGTGCGGCCGGCTCCCACCCCGTCGGGGCAGGACGACGATGGGGCTGCCCACCCGTCTTCCCCAGATGAGCCGACTGAGGACGAGCCGACCGAGGACGAGCCAGCCGAGGACGAGCGTGCTCCCCATCGTGAGGCGCAGCGCAACGAGGGGGCCGGATCGAGCCCTCGCGGCCAGAACATCTCGGTGCTGCTCGCGCTCGGGCAGCGCGCGGACGGTGATGCCTGGCCAGACGGTCTCGCAGCCTCGGTGCTCGCAGCCCGTGACCGCACCCCGATCCTGCTGACCCGACCGGGTTCGCTCCCTGCGCCGATCGCCGACATCCTCGCCTGGGAGGGCGTGACGGAGGTCCGTATCGCGGGCGGCCCGGCTGCGGTGTCCGACTCGGTCGAGCGTGAGATCCGTGACCTCGGGTTGACCGCACGCCGCCTCGCAGGGCGCGATCGCTACGAGACGGCGGGCGTGATCGCCGCTGAGCTGGTCGCCGACGGGGCGAACCTGACCAAGATCGCGGTGGCGACGGGGCGCGACTTCCCGGACGCCGTCGCATCTGGAGCTGCGCTCGCGAAGCTCAACCGGCCGCTCCTGCTGGTGGATGGTCGAAACGAGGACCAGCCGACGACGCTGGGGACATGGATCCGGGCACGGGCCGAGACGATCAAGACCGTCACCGCGCTCGGCGGCCCGGCAGCGCTCGCGGGTCAGTCCCTCGAACGCGTCGCGGTGCTCGCCAACTGGCCCGACTGATCGACCATCTCGATCAACATCCCTGACGGGGCCGCTGCGGCGGTCCCGTCGGTGTTCTCGGGAGCCGACTCTGCCAGAAGCGGAAGGCTCGCGACGTACAGCGTCAGGAGGATGATGCCCTCTGCCCGCACGACGTGAGCGCCCGTGATCATGAAGACGGTCGCGAGGACCGAGATCGTCAACATGAAGTACAGCGCGAGCCCGGTGAGCTGGGTGGACTCGACCAGCCCCGGGCCGACGAGCGCAGCCGCGCCACCGACCGCAAGGCTGTTGAAGAGGTTCGAGCCGAGCAGGTTGCCGATGATGAGGTCGGTCTCGCCCTTGCGCGCTGCCTGCATCGATGTCGCGAGCTCGGGCAGCGAGGTCCCGATCGCGACGATCGTCAGCCCGATGAACCCTTCCGCGAGCCCGAAGGAGCGTGCGAGCGAGGAGGCGTTGATGACGAGCAGCTGCGCGGCAGCCATGGTGCCGAGCAGACCGGCGAGCGTGCGGACGACCTCCCGCGCGAGCTTCGGCGGGGTGTCCTCGTCGAGGAACTCACTGACCTCTGCGGCCAGCTCGCTGTCGCCGCCGCCGCGTGCCGAGGTGAGGATGACGCCGAGGGCGACGACCAGCGTGAAGAACATGATCGCGCCGTCCGCGCGGGTCAGGCCGTCCCGGACGAGCACGGCGAAGATGATGGTCGCGCCGAGGGAGATGGGTGCTTCGCGGCGCAGCGTCGTGCCGGCCACGGTGATGGGCAGTACGAGCGCGGCGGCGCCGAGCACCATCGACAGGTTCGCGACGTTGCTGCCGATGATGTTGCCGACCGCGATGTCGAGCTTCCCCTGCCCCGCCGCGATGGACGACACGACGATCTCCGGCGCAGACGTCCCGAAGCCGATCACGACCGCGCCGATCACGACCGTCGACAGCCGCAGGCGGGCCGCGACTCGTGCGGCGCCGATGACGAACTGGTCCGCGGACCAGGTGAGCAGGGCGAGGCCGACGAGCAGGCCGGCGAAGGCGATGGCGAACATGCTTCGGACGCTAGCGACTGGCCGGGCATCGGGTTGCCCACCGGTGCCACTAGGGTTGCGGCGAATCGCGAACGGGACGCAGCCACATGTCACGACGCAGGATGAGCGGCCTGCTGGCCCTGGTGCTCGTGGTCGTCCTCACCGCATGCCAGGGTGGTGCAGAGGCACCCGGTGAGGGTTCAGCCGAGCAAGGGAGCGCAGACTTGAACACGAAGCCCGTCGTCACCGTGGAGGCCGGAGAACCGCCTTCGCGGCTGCAGGTCACCGACATCGTCGTGGGGGAGGGCGCCTCTCCGTCGACCGGCGAGCTCATCGCCACCCAGTACGTCGGCGTCGCGTGGTCGACGGGGGCGGAGTTCGACGCATCGTGGGATCGCGGTGCGCCGCTCAGCTTCCAGGTCGGGGTCGGACGCGTCATCGAGGGCTGGGACATCGGCATCCTCGGAGATGCCGCCCTCGACATCGCGCCGATGAAGATCGGTGGCCGCCGCCGCATCGTCATCCCGCCAGCGCAGGCCTACGGGGCCCGTGGGGCCGGCCCCATCGGTCCGAACGAGACGCTCGTCTTCGTCGTGGACCTCGTCGACATCAGCGCTGGTTGATGTCAGCGGGTCGGTCATCGCTCGTTCGGCCTGACGTCTTCTGGCCGGGTACGCGGTCCATCTGACGTGCCGACGGGGCACGAGCTGGCAGGTCCGGCTGAGCGCGACTCCCGGCATCCGGCCACACCCGAGCGTGGGTCGCGCGCGTGTGGGCGCGACCGAGCGGAGTGAGCGCGACAGCTCCGTACGCCGTCCGGGCGGCCGGGTCGGTGTGCCTGCAACGTTCGGGCTCGTGGCCATTGCGGCGTGCTGTCGTTGCGGGTTGGCTGAAGTCACTGGGTGCGTGGTGAACCCGCTGAGACCGTGAAGTCTCGGCCGTGGCGACGCGTCCACGTGATGGGGTGAGCACTCGGCCAGGCCGAGTCCGCGCGAGGATCCACCAGGTCTCCGCGGATGTGTCAGCCCCGGGCGCCGTCGGTCCCACACCGACGGCGCCCCTCGTGGTCCTTCAT
>CBDTYW010000025.1:0-21599 GCA_965364735.1 uncultured Nitriliruptoria bacterium | reverse complement strand
CGCCGCCGGCGGTGTCCAGCGGCTCGGGCTCGGGGACGCACGAGACGGTCACGCCGAACTCGGCGGCCGGCGCCTTCAGGACGTCGAACGGCGAGGTGTCCTGGCCGACGACCAGGTGCACGTGCTCGACCCCGGCCGCGGCCAGTCGACGGATCACGCCGAGCAGGAACATCTCGCCCGCGAACGGGACGAGCGGCTTCGGCGTGGCATCGGTCAGCGGACGCAGCCGCGTTCCGCGGCCGCCGGCCACGATCAGCGCATCACGGACAGGTGAGGAGGACATCGGCGACGGCTCCGGGGCACGGCTGCAGGAGAGAGGTTGTTGCTCCGGAGGGTACGGGTGCTGCGCACGTCACTCCCCCGTCGATGACCGCCCACCTCGGACCAGACGGTTCCACACGACCACCAGCGCGACCCAGAGCCCGAGCCCCGCGCGGACGAGCGGGCGCAGGAACCGCGTCGGCTCATCCGCCGACACGCGTCCGAAGAACCGGTCGAGGCTGCGTGCGTGCTCCACGACCATCTTGGTTGGCCGATTCCCGGTCGATGCTCCGACCGAGTGCACCACGCGCGCCGACGGGTCGTATCGGATCCTCCAGCCAGCAGCGCTGAGCCGGTGGCCGAGGTCGACGTCCTCGACGTACATGAAGTAGCCGGGGTCGAAGCCGTTGACCTCGTCGAAGGCGCTGCGCCGGATCGCGACGGCACAGCCCGACAGCCAGTCGACGTCGCGCGCGGCGTCGGGATCGGCGTCGACCATCCGGTAGGAGCGCGTCCACCGGTTGTTCGGCATCCACAGCCCGAGCAGCGCATGCCCGGCGGCCTCGGGCAGCGACGGGAACCGTCGCGCGGAAGCCTGCGGACGGCCGTCGGGGTAGACGACGCGCGGCCCGACCGCACCGATCTCGGGGTCCGCGTCCAGCGCCGCGGCGAGGCGCTCGAGCGCATCCGCGTCGAACCGGGTGTCGGCGTTCGCGATGACGACGTGCTCGGTCGTGGTGCGCGCAACCCCCGCGTTCGCGGCCGAGCCGTAGCCGACGTTGGCGAGACGGACGACGTCGACGTCCGGATGAGCGGCCTCGACCGCAGCCGGCGTGCCGTCGGTCGAGCCCGAGTCGACGAGGACGGCCTGCGTCGCGCCGGCCGCGAGGACCGTCGCCATGCAGGCGACCGCGTCATCGCGCGTGTCGTGGCTCACCACGACGACGGCGACGGTGCCGGTCACGGGGTCGCGCTCGCGGCGGCGTCGGCCGGGTCGAGCGGCTCATCCTCCGACTGGCCGATCCCGATCAGCGACACGCCCGCCATGATCAGCACCGCACCGATCCACACCGTCAGGGACGGTCGCTCGCCGAGGAGCAGGAAGGAGAAGGCGAGGATGAACACGTAGCTGAGCGACACGACGGGGTATGCGGTGGACAGCGGGATCCGCGACAGGATCACGAGCCAGAACACCGACGACATGCCGAACACGACGAGCCCGAGCGCGACCTGCCAGGTCGTCAGGACCCGGAAGACGAGCGCCGGGATCTCGCCGAGCGCCACGGCCGAGATCTCACCGACCCGGTTCATGCCGGCCTTGAGCAGCAGCTGCCCTCCGGTGGCGAGGCTGATCGACGTCAGCAGCAGCAGCGCGGTGCCCATCTCAGGCCTCCAGCTCGGCGAGCTCGGCGAGCATCCGCTGCAGACCCTCACGCCACGGACGGAGCTCCGTCAGGCCTTGGAGCCGGGCGTGGTCGTTGGACAGCACCGACCATGCGGGACGGGCGGACTTCGTCGGGTACTCGGCGGTCGTGAGCGGCTTCACGACCACG
The DNA here is from genome assembly GCA_965364735.1 of uncultured Nitriliruptoria bacterium. Lineage (GTDB taxonomy): Bacteria > Actinomycetota > Nitriliruptoria > Nitriliruptorales > Nitriliruptoraceae > CBDTYW01. The sequence continues at coordinate 19,785 of CBDTYW010000025.1, read as the reverse complement.
TCGACGCCGGCCTCCTCGAACGTCGCGACCGCGAGGTCATACCAGGTGCACTGCCCGGCGTTCGTCCGGTGGACGGTGCCGTGGCGACCCGCCTCGATGATCTCGCGGATGGCGGGCGCGAGATCGCGCGTGAACGTCGGAGAGCCGTGCTGGTCGGCGACGACGCCGAGCTCGTCGCGCTCGCGACCGAGCCGCAGCATCGTCTTGACGAAGTTGTTGCCGCGCGCCCCGTTCACCCACGCGGTCCGGACGATGTGGTGCTCGGGCAGCGTCTCGCGGACCAGCTGCTCCCCCGCGGCCTTCGTGCGGCCGTAGACGCCGAGCGGCGCGACGGCGTCGAACTCGGTCAGCGCCTCGGTGCCGGTCCCGTCGAAGACGTAGTCGGTCGAGATGTGCACGAGCGACGCGCCGACGTCCTTCGCGGCCCGGGCGAGGTACCACGGCCCGAGCGCGTTGACCTGGTGGGCGAGGTCCGCGTGGTCCTCGCAGGCGTCGACCGCGGTGTAGGCGGCCGAGTTGATGATGTGGGTGGGCTGCACGTCGCGGACGAGGGCCTGGACCTGCGCCTCGTCGGCGATGTCGACCTCCTGGATGTCGACCCCGACGAGGTCGACGTCCGCGAACGTGTCGGTCAGGTCCTGGCCGAGCTGGCCACGGTTGCCGGTGAGGAGCACGCGCATCGTCATCACTTCCCGCGGCGCTCGGAGGCGCCGCCGTCCTTGAGCGGCCGCCACCAGTCCTCACGCTCGCGGTAGAAGGCGATCGTGGCGTCCAGCGCCTCGTCGAATGTGAGCTGCGGCTCCCAGCCGAGGGCACGGATCTTCGCGGTGTCCACGGAGTAGCGCAGGTCGTGACCGGGACGATCCGTGACGTGGGTGATCATGTCCTCGCCCTGGCCCATGCGTCCGAGGATCGCGTGGGTGAGCTCCTTGTTGGTCATCTCGTTGCCGGCGCCGACGTTGTAGATCTCGCCCGGCACGCCCTCGGTCAGCACGAGCCACTGGGCAGCGGCGTTGTCGACGACGTAGGTCCAGTCACGGATGTTCGAGCCGTCGCCGTAGAGCGGGACCTTCCTGCCGTCGATCAGGTTGGTGACGAACAGCGGGATCATCTTCTCGGGGTAGTGGAACGGCCCGAAGTTGTTCGCGGTCCGCGTCACGAGGATCGGGAAGTCGTAGGTCTCCCGGTAGGCGCGGGCGAGCAGGTCCGCACCGGCCTTGGAGGCCGAGTACGGCGAGTTCGGGAAGAGCCCGTCGGTCTCGACGAACGAGTCCGGCTCCGGGATCGAGCCGTAGACCTCATCGGTCGAGATGTGCAGGAACCGGTCGACCTCGAGGTGGCGTGCGGACTCGAAGACGACACCGGCGCCGGTCATGTTCACGTCGAGGAACTCGATCGGCCCGTCGATCGAGCGGTCGACATGGCTCTCGGCCGCGAAGTTCACGACCGCGTCGTGGCCGCGCATCGCGGCGCGGACGGCGTCGGCGTCGCGGATGTCACCCTGGACGAAGCTGTACCGCGCGTCGTCGGCGATGTCGGCGAGCGTCGCCGGGTTTCCTGCGTAGGTCAGGGCGTCGTAGTTCGTGATCTGCACGTCCGGCTGCGTCGCGTGGACGAGGCGGATGAAGTTCGCGCCGATGAAGCCGGCGCCGCCGGTGACGAAGAGCCGCATGTCAGATCCCCACCTGTGAGTCGTCGCCGAGCATGAAGCGGAACGCCTTGGGCTTGTTGGACGAGAGCCCGATCACGACGTCGCGCCCGAGCAGCGAGGACTCCATGCGCGGGACGTCCGAGACCTCGCAGCGCTCGAGGACGACCGAGTGCTCGACCTCGCTGCGCCGGATCAGGCAGCCCGGCGCGATCGAGGTGAACGGTCCGATGTAGGCGTCCTCGATGACCGCGCCGGCGCCGATGACGGCCGGGCCGCGGACGGTCGAGTTGATCAGCTTCGCGCCCTCGTGGAGCACGACCTCACCGACGGCCTGCGAGTCCGCGTCGATCTCGCCGCGGATGTCGCGCCGGATGCTGCCGAGCACGATCCGGTTGGCCTCGAGCAGCTCGTCCTTCTTCCCGGTGTCGAGCCACCACCCCTCGACCTTGGAGGAGATGACGCGCTCGCCGTCGTCGAGGAGCTGCTGGATCGCGTCGGTGATCTCGAGCTCGCCACGCGCGGACGGCTGGATGCGCCGCGCGGCGTCGATGATCTTGTGGGTGAAGAGGTAGACGCCGACGAGGGCCAGGTCCGACGGCGGGTCCGCGGGCTTCTCGACGAGGCGCACGACGTGGCCGGCGTCGTCGAGCTCGGCCACCCCGAACCGGTGCGGGTCCGGGACCTTCTTGAGCAGGATCGAGGCGGCCGGTCGTTCGGCGTTGAAGTGCTCGACGACGTGCGTGATGCCGCCCTCGATCAGGTTGTCACCGAGGAACATGATGAAGTCGTCGTCGCCGAGATGATCCGCCGCGGTGAGCACCGCGTGGGCGAGTCCACGTGGTGCGTCCTGCCGGACATAGGTCGGGTTCAGCCCGAGCGCGGAGCCGTCCCCGACGGCGTCGCGGATCTCCTGCTCGGTGTCGCCGACGATGATGATGACGTCGGTGACGCCTGCGGCGACGATCTGCTCGAGCCCGTAGAACAGGATCGGCTTGTTCGCCACGGGGACGAGCTGCTTGGCGGAGGTGTGCGTGATCGGACGGAGCCGTGTGCCGGATCCTCCCGCGAGGACGAGTGCCTTCATGACGGTGCCTCCGACGGCGTGGTTCGTGACGCGATCTGCTCGGCTCGCGCGGTTGACGGGTCGCTCGCTGCCAAGGATGCCTGCCCGGCGTCGTTCCCGACGACCACCAGCACCTCGACGTCGCCCGGCGGCGTGACCGAGTCTGGCAGCGTCGCGACCTCGGCGCCCAGATGTGCGGCGACCCACGCGGCCATCTCGTCGTTGCCCAGCGAGTAGACGGTGGTGATCTCGCCCCCCGGGAGCTGGCCCTCGCCGCGCGGCCGAGCGCGGTAGCCACCCCAGTTGAGCGTCCGCTCGACGAGGTCAGCCCCACCGGTGCGGCCCGCGCTCCAGATCGCCACGCGGGTCTCCGCACGTTCGGCCGCGGTGCCGCGCGGGGTGAGCTGCCGACCCGCGTTGACGTCGGCGACCAGCGCGTCGAGGCCGGGCTCGTAGGCCAGGACGAAGCTGAGCTGCCCGACGGTCTCGACGTAGCCGGGCACGACGATCATGTCGAGGTCGCCCTCGGCCAGACCACGTGCCTCGTCGGCGAGGCTCCGCAACGACCCCAGACCGAGCGAGTCGTCGAAGGTGATGTTGCTGCCGACCCGGTCGACGACGCGGAAGAGGTTCGGGATGTTCACGAGCAGCTTCAGGTCCGTGAGCCGCGCAACCAGCGCCCGCATGAACTTCTGCTGTCGGGTGATCCGCTCGAAGTCACCGAGACGACCGCGCCGCGACCGCACGTAGGACAGCGCCTCCTTCGGGCCCATGTCGTGGCAGCCGGCCGAGAAGTCCGCGCCCGAGGCCGGGTCCACCAGCGGCTCCTCGAGGCAGATCGTCACGAACCCCACCGCGTCGACCGCGGAGATGAACCCGATGACGGAGACCTCGACGTAGTGGTTGATCGGCAGCCCGAAGTTGGAGCTCACGACGTCGACGAGGTTGTTCGGCCCCCCGAAGAACGCCTCGGTGAGCTTGATCGGGGCGCCGTCCTCCAGCACGTACAGATCGCGCGGGAACGAGACGACGTTCACGCCGGTGCGCTCGGCGAGGATCGACACGAGGATCACGGTGTCGCTGCGCTGACCTTCCGTCCCCTCGAGCTCGTCGCCGACACCGAGCGTGTACTCGACGAGCTGCTCGTCGGTCAGACCGTCGCGCGAGTCCGACCCGACGATGAGGAAGTTCTGCTGGTGGGCGGGGGACGGAGCCTCCTCGAGCACCGGCACGGGCACGCGGGTGATCGCCTGGTCGGCCACGCGGTACAGCGACGCCCCCACCGCGAACGCGGCGATCGATGCCAGGACGAGCAGCAGGGCGATGATCTTGATCCATCGCTCGACGCCACGTCGACGGCCACCTCGGACCGTGGGACCCCACGCGCCGCTGGCCGAGGCCGTCATGGTGCTCACGAGGTCGCGTCTTCGCCGATGGTCACGAGCACGTCCACGCCGGCAGGGAGCCGTGAGGTGGACACGATCCGTCCGTCGAAGAAGCGTGCGACGAGCGCGGCCTTGGCCTCGTCACCGGGCCCGTGGGCGATCAGGGTCTCGACGACGCCGAAGCCCTCGAAGTTGCCGACGCTCTCGATGCCGAACCCGCGGGCTGCGAGCAGGTCCCCGACCTCGCTGGCGAGCCCCTCGGTCCCGACGCCGTTGAGCACCTGGACCTGGACGTCCTCCGGCACCAGCTCGCGTGGGGAGGTCAGGCCGAGCTCCGGCATCGGCCGACCCTCCCGCAGGGCCTGGAAGATCGCCTCCGCCTGCTCGGGGTAGGGCTGCCCGAACCCGGTGTCGTTGGAGAAGTAGCTCGGGACGATGCGCTGCTCAATGCCTTCGCCGGTGACATCCTCGACGCTGTTCGCGAACCTGACCATCCCGAAGAGCCCGAGGTCGCTGTCGGTCCTGACGCTGCGCCCCACGATGTCGAGGACTGCGCGCGCCCGGAACGGGTCGATGAAGGTCCGCGGCGAGGACGCCTCGCGCATGACCGCGCTGAAGAACGCGTGCTGGCGCTGGATCCGGCCGGCGACGGGATCGACCCCGGTCGACTCGACGATGAGCCGCGAGCGCACGAAGATGTCTGCGTCCGTGCCGTTGACGACGTGGCAGCCCACGCCGAGCTCGAGGCCGGCCTCACGGTCCACCGCCGGTCGGTCGATGCAGATCTCGACGCCGCCGACCGCGTCCGCGACGGCCGTGGCGAGGGTGAGATCGACCTCGACGAAGTGATCGACGCGCATGCCGGTGTAGTCCCGCAGCGTCGCGGTCAGCAGGTCCGCGCCCCCGTCGGCCCAGACCTCGTCGAGGCGCAGCTGGCCGACGCCGGTCACCGCGACCTTCAGGTCGATCGGGAAGGACAGCACGGCAGGTCGGTCACGACGGGAGCTCGCCTGCACGAGGAGGATGCCGTCGAGGAGCGTGGCGTCGTCGACGACCCCGTCGGTGGTGACGACCAGCGTCGTGCGCAGATCCGTCGACGTCGGGCCCGGAGCGTCTGCGGCCGGCGTGCCGAGGGCTGCCACGGGCAACGCCTCGATCCGCGTCGCCGCGTGACGCTGGAGCAGCAGCGTGACGATGACGATGACCACGGCGATCACGCCAAGGACCGCACCGCTGATGCGGGCGATCCGGGAGGCCTTCTTCCGACGCCGCTGACGCGGACTCGTGAAGACCGAGGGGCGCAGTCCGGTCACGGAGGAGGGCTGCCTTGTCGGGGGCACGAGGAGAGGACGGGGAGGTGAGCAACCTAGCATCGAGGACCCGGCCTCCCCGCCGGTGCCCCCGTCCGAGGAGCCCCGTCCCCGTGCAGCTGCAACGACGTCCGAGCGCCCATGTCCCCGCCGACCTCGGCGCCGCGCTGGCTCACGTGCGCCAGCACGGTGGGCATCGTCCGGCCATCACGGTGATCCGGCCGGACGGCCGCGAGGAGCAGGGGTTCGCGACCCTCGCCCAGTGGGCGGCCAAGGGCGCTCACCTGCTCGAGATCGACGCCATGCTCGAGCCCGGTGACCACCTGCTGCTCGACGGTCCACCCGGGTGGATGGCCGCCGCGGTCTGCCTCGCGGCGTGGGCGAGCGGGATCGGCGTCGTGACCGACCGCGATCACCCGCTCGCAGCCAGCTGCACCGTCGCGGTCTTCCACGACTCGCGGCCGACGCCCGAACACGACGACGTCTGGGTGTGGGGCGACGCCGCGGACGGCAGCCCGGCCGATGCTGACGCCGGCGATGGCGCGGAGCCGTGGGCGATCGCGGTGCAGGCCTTCCCGGACGCCCCGCCGCCTTCACGCGCGTCAGCGGACCTCCCGGCGCTCGTCGCCGATGGGCACGCCTTCACCCAGGCCGAGCTGATCGCGCGAGCGGTCGCGCTTCCCCAGGACGGCGTGCTGGGCCTGGACGGCGTCACCCGCCCGGCGAGCTGGATCCCTGCGCTGGTCGTGCGGCCGCTGGTCACCCTCCGCTCGACCCTGCTGCTCGACCGCGCCGACCGCCTCGCCGCGTCGGGCGAGGGGGTCGGCGCGTGGTTGGGCGGAGGCTCGGTCAGCTGACCGTGACGCTCGAGTACTTCCAGGCGGACTGGTTGGCCGAGGCGTCGACCGAGCGGACCTGCACGAGGTAGGTGCCGGCCGGAGCGGCCTGCCCCGTCGTGGCGAAGGTCGTCGACGTGCCGCCGGGGGTGGCGAGCGTGGCGTTGAAGGTGGTGAACCCTCCCCACGTCTGCGTCGACGCGTTCCACCAGAGGTTGTCCGCGTTGCGGCGGATGGCGACCTGGACCGACGCGACGCCGATGTTGTCGTCGGCGCTGCCGTCGACCGTGATCGTGGGACCGGCGATCGTGGACTGCGGGACCGGGTTGGTGAGGGCCACCGTCGGCGCGGTGGTGTCCTGCTGCCCGGAGAAGGCGGTGAAGGAGCGGTAGACCCGCGCGCTCTCGTTGCCGACGCCGTCGATCGCGAAGCTGGTCAGGGTGAACGACCCCGCGGGGACCGCGACGTTGGCAGACCATCCGGTGGACGGCGTGCCGGCCGCGTCGAGCGTTGCCGGGAAGGTGCGGTAGCCCGCGACGAAGGTCTGCGACGCGACGTCGAACCAGAAGTTGTTCGCCTTGTCCTTGAGCGCGAGCGTCACGGTCACGACCTCGACGTCGTCGGTGGCGGTCCCGCTGATCGCGAGCGCCCCAGCCGGGAACGCCTCGGCGGGTGCCGGGACGGACGTGGTGACGGACGGCGGCGCCTGGTCGATCGGGCCGCTCGTCGTGGTGAAGCCCGAGTACACGGTGGCGGAGACCTTGTTGGCCTGGTCGACCGCGAACGTGGTCATCAGGAAGTCCCCGTCGGGCAGGGTGACGTCGAGCGTCCAGCCGACCGCCGGACCTCCAGGAACATCGAGGGTGGCGAGGTTGGTCGTCCACGGACCGAACTGGCCGGTCGCCGCGTCGAGCCACTGGTTGCTGGCGTTGTCGCGGATGCCGACGCGGACCTCGTCCACACCGACGTCGTCGGTCGCGTCCCCGCTGAAGGTCAGCGGACCGGCTGCGAGGATCCCGCCGGCGGCGGGAACATCGATCGTCGCGACCGGGATCTCGTTGTCCTCGACCGGCAGGTCGTCGACGGCGTAGACGCCGAACCGGCCGACCTCGAAGCCGCCGAGACGGTCACGGTCCTGGCCGACGAAGAGCCCCTCGGACGTCCACGTGAGCGCGCTCACGGCCTTGAACGCGTTGGAGATCGGGTCCCACGAGAACGCCTTGCCGTCGACCGGGTTGAGGGCCGCGAGCTGGTCACGACGCCCGACCTCGGGTGCGAGGGTCTCGTAGGCGCACTGGTTGGCGCAGTCATAGATCGTGTTCGGGTTGCCGGGGACCCACGGCTCGGGGTCGCCGTAGCCCGGCTCCTCGACGTCGAAGAAGTGGCCGCCGACGAAGACGGCGTCCGGGCTGATCGCGATCGAGTAGACCGAGTCGTGGTGACGGGTGATCCAGTTCGGGTCGGTGTCGCCGTCCGCGTCCGCCGTGGTCGGCAGCGCGATCGTGGAGTCGCAGACCGGCGGACGGTCGTTGCCCCGACCGACGGTCGCGAAGTAGGAGCCGTCCGGCGAGAACTCGCCGTCGCGCAGCGCCAGGGCGCCACCCGAGCAGCGCGAGTAGTTGTCGCGGTACAGGCTCGTGAACCACGGCGAGACCTCAGCGGTCGGCCCGGTCAGGTCGATGAGCGCGACCCCGGCTCGATCCTGGCCGTCGACGAAGCGCGAGTTGTGCACGCTGAGGAGCGTCGAGCCGTCGGGGCTGAGGTCGACGGCGCGGACGGTGCCTGCGCCGCCCTTGGCGATCGGCCCAGTGACGGGCAGGTCGAACGACGAGTCGGTCCAGCCGGTGACGGCGTCGACCGCGCCGAGCAGGCTGCGGCTGGCGCCGTTGATCATCTGGAAGTCGCCGCCGAGGTAGACCTTGCCGTTGCCGACGGCCAGGCCATCGACCTTGGCGGAGACGGACGGGGCGAACGTCGCGTCGACGGAGCCGTCCGCGAGGTTGATGCGGGCGAGGCGGTTGCGGGTCGTGCCGTCGACGTCGGTGAACGTGCCACCGACGTAGACCGCCGTGCCGTCCTCGGAGGCCTCGACCTCGTAGATCGGGCCGTTGAACTGCGGCATCAGGTCCGTGCGCAGCATGCCGGTGTCGTAGTCGAAGGCCATGAAGTAGGACTGCTCGTGGAGCGCGCCGGCCGGGCCGTCCTCGCGGACGCGGGTGAAGTCGCCGACCACGACGCCGATGCCGCCGGCGAGGTCAGCGTCCCAGACCGCCCCGTTCACGACATACGGGGTGTCGAGGCGTGGGAGGTCCGGAACCCCGGCGTCGCCGGGCGTGGCGGAGCCGGCGGTGACACCGACGAGCGACGTGGCGGCCACGACGAGGGCGACGGCTGCGGAGCGTGAGAGGTGTGAGAGACGCATGCGAGATCCGGGAATGGTGAGTCGGAGGTGACGCACCCGTGTCGGATTCGCAACTGGCTCGACCGTGGGACTGCGACCAGACCCACCCACGGTGTCATTGCCCCACGGGAACACGCTCAGTTCAACGAACGTGATGACCCGAGGGTACGCCGATCGGCCGCGATCGCTCGCTGAGTGTGGCACTCTGCGCGCACATAGTGAGTATTAGCGAGACATATATAGAAATCGTCCCCGCGCGTGCGCCTGTCAACCACTCATGTGGGCCATGCGGTCAGAACTGCGACGGGGTCAGCGCGAACAGGTCGGCAGCGCCCGCCGTCACCTCCGAAGAGAGCCCGTGGACCTGAGGGAGCACCCGCTCTGCGAAGAACCGGGCGGTGACCACCTTCGCCTCGAGGAACTCCGCGTCTCCGTCTCCGGCAGCCAGCAGGTCGCTCGCGACGATCGCCTGCTTGGTCAGGAGCCAGCCCGAGGCTCCGAGGCCGAACATGCGCGCGAGCGCGGTCGCCCCGGCGAACATCGCGTTCGGGTCCTCCTTGTGGGCGAAGACCCACTCGACCGAGGAGCGCAGCGCGGCCACGGCGTCGTTGAGGCGGCTGCCGGTGGACTGGATCGCGTCCGGGCCCTTCATGGCCGCGTCCGCCGTCTCCTGCATCGCGTCGAGGACGCGGCCGACGAATGCCCCGCCGTCCAGCGGCAGCTTGCGGGCGACGAGGTCGAGCGCCTGGATGCCGTTGGTGCCCTCGTAGATCGGGGTGATGCGGGCGTCGCGCCAGTGCTGCGCGGCGCCGGTCTCCTCGACGAAGCCCATCCCGCCGTGGATCTGGATGTTGTCCGAGGCGAGCTCGACCGACATGTCGGTGGAGAAGCCCTTGCTGAGCGGCGTGAGGAACTGCGACCACCGCTCCTGCTCCGCGCGGACGTCTGCGTCCGGGTGGTGGCGCGAGAGGTCCGTGGCTGCGGCGTTGAGGTAGGTCAGCGCGCGCATGCCCTCGATCGTGGACTTCATCTTCAGCAGTGTCCGCCGGATGTCTGCGTGCTCGATGATGGGGCTGGACTCGCCCTTCGGCGCGCCGACGGCGCGGCCCTGACGACGCTCCTGCGCGAACTCGCGAGCCTGCTGGTAGGCGCGCTCCGACAGCGACAGCCCCTCGACGCCGACCGAGAGCCGGGCGTTGTTCATCATCGTGAACATGTACGCCATGCCGCGGTTGGCCTCACCGATCAGGTAGCCCGTGGCGCCGCCGGTCTTCTCACCGAACGCCATCGTGCAGGTCGGCGAGACGTGGATGCCGACCTTGTGCTCGATCGAGACGCACGTGACGTCGTTGCGCTCCCCCAGCGAGCCGTCGTCGTTGACGAGGAACTTCGGGACGATGAAGCAGCTGATGCCCTTGGTGCCGACCGGGGCGTCCGGGACGCGCGCCAGGACCAGGTGGATGATGTTCTCGGTCAGCTGGTGGTCGCCGAACGTGATGAAGATCTTCTGCCCCTGGATTGCCCACGTGCCGTCGTCGTTGGGCGTGGCCTTCGAGGTGAGAGCCCCGACGTCCGAGCCGGCGTGCGGCTCGGTGAGGTTCATGGTCCCGGTCCACTCACCGGAGATCATCTTGGGCAGGTACGTCTGCTTCATCTCGTCGCCGGCGTGCGCCTCGAGCATCTCGATTGCGCCCTGCGTGAGCAGCGGGCAGAGCGAGAAGGCCATGTTGGCGCTCGTCAGCAGCTCGGTGATGGCGAGCGAGACGGTCCAGGGGAAGCCGCCGCCGCCGTAGGTCGGGTCGAAGGAGACCGCTGAGACCCCGGTCTGGACGTACTGGTCGTAGACGCGCTCGAAGACCTCCGGGAGCTTCACGTCGCCCGTCTCGGCGTCGAACGAGAGGCCCTCCTTGTCACCGACCGGGTTCGTCGGGGCGATCGCCTCCGACGCGAACCGGCCCGTCTCCGTCAGGAGTCCGTCGATGACGTCGCGGTCGGCGTGGCTGAAGTTGTCGAGCTTCGTCAGGCCGTCGAGGTCGACCAGGTGGTCGAGGACGAAGAAGATGTCACGGAGCGGGGCGTCGTACACGGTCATGCGGGGAGCACCTTGCGTCGTCGGGAGGCGGGGCCGATTCTATCCGTGCCCCGATGATGCCCCGAGGCCGCCTCCTGACACCCGCCCCTATCCTCCGCGACGTCGTCATGAAGGAACGCTCGACTGCCGGAGCACCGCGCCCTCGTGCCGCAGCCGCTGCTCCGCGTGCTGCGCATCGTCGGCGTGCCCGCAGCCGAGGTCCGCAGCTACTGGTCGAGCGAGCAGTCGGCGATCAAGCGAGGCGCGGTGGCGTTGGTCATCGCCCTCGGCGCGACGCTGGTCGCCGGTCTGGTGCTGGGCGCTGGGCGCGAGACCATCACCTCGCACCCCGGGCTGCTCGTCCTGATCCCGGCCGCGATCGGCATGCGCGGCAGCATCTTCGGTGCGCTGGCGGCGCGTCTCGGGACCGCCATCCTCATCGGCCAGTACGAGCCTGTGCTGACGCGCGACAGCTTCCTCGGACGCCAGATCAGCGCGGTGGCGCTGCTCACGGCGACCACCGGCGCCGAGGCCGGGGTCCTCGCCTGGACGATCGGCAGGCTGCTCGGCCTCGCCACGATCCCCGTCCTCGAGCTCGTCGCCGTGTCGATGCTCGCGGGGCTCGCCTCGTCCGTGGTCCTCGTCGGGGTGACGATGCGGCTCGCGAAGGAGGCCCAGCGTCGCGGCTGGGCGATGGACGACGTCGGAGCTCCGACGATCACCGCCACCGGGGACCTCGTCACCCTTCCCGCGCTGCTCGCAGCCACGCAGGTCCTACGGAGCGAGCCCTTGGCGCTGACGCTCGGCGCGATCGGCCTCGTCCTCGGCATCGTCGCGGTCATCGTCGGTGTGCGTTCCAAGGACGAGCTGGTCCGCCGGATCGTGGTCGAGTCCCTGGGAGTCCTGACCATCGCGGTCACGGTCGACGTGCTGGCCGGCCTCGTGATGGAGAGCCGCGCCGAGCGCCTCCTCGGCATCCCGGTCCTGCTCGTCCTGATCCCCCCGTTCATCGCGAACTGCGGCTCTCTGGGCGGGATGCTCGCGAGCCGGTTCGCGTCGAAGCTGCACACGGGCCAGCTCGAGCCGCGGGCCAGGCCCAGCCGGCTGGCCGTGCTCGACGTCTCGCTCATCTCGTTGCTCGGGATGTTCGCGTTCGTCGGCGTGGCGGTCGTGGGTTGGCTCGCGGCCGTGCTCGTCGGCCTCGAGCCGCCCTCGGTGCTCATCCTCATCGCCGGCACGGTGCTTGCCGGCGGGATGGCCCTGCTCCTGCTGTCCGTCGTCGCGTACGCGGCCGCGACCCTGTCGTTCCGGTTCGGCCTGGACCCTGACACCCACGGGATCCCGACCGTCACCGCCGCGATGGACTTCCTCGGGGTGCTCTGCCTCGTCGTCGCCATGACCATCGTGGGCGTCGGATGACGCCGCCCTGTCCTAGAGTCCGGTGAACCCATGCGCACCCAACGAAGAACCGTCAAAGAGCTGCTCGTCGGCGCGAAGAACGCCGCCGAGCTGATGGTCGACCTCGCGTACGCGGCCGTCTTCCTCACCGACGAGGGCCTCGCCGGCGAGGTGCTCCGGCTCGAGGACGAGGTCGACGAAGCCCTCGTCGAGCTGCGCACGGTCTGCATGCTGGCGGCGCGGACCCCCGAGGACGCACGCTCGTTGGCCCGGGTCCTCTCGATGGCCGTCGCCATCGAGGGCATCGCGGACGCCGCGGAGGACATCGCCCGCGTGGTGCTGAAGAACCTCGGGGTCCCCGCGGAGCTCCGCGACGACCTCCGCCACGCCTCAGAGGTCACCTCGCGCGTCCGCATCCGACCCGAGAACATCCTCGATGGTCACACGCTGCGCGACCTCGAGCTCCCGGCGAACACCGGGATGTGGGTCATCGCGATCCGCCGCGACGTCGAGTGGATCTACGGCCCCGAGGCCGACGAGGTCCTCCGCGAAGGAGACGTCCTCATCGTCCAGGGACCCGTCGACGGGATCGACCGTGTCCGCGGGATGGCTGGAGCCGCACCGTTCCACCTGCCGCCGCCCGTGGAGCACAAGGTCCTGTCCAACCTGGACCGCGCCGTCGACCTCGTGATCGAGCTGAAGAACGCGAGCGAGGTCGCGGTGGGGTTGGCGTACTCAGCCATCCTGCTGCGTGACCCGAAGCTTGCGGCCGAGGTCAGCAAGATCGAGGACCGGTCCGACGACCTCCACCACGGGCTCGAGACGTGGGTGCTGCGCGCCGCGAAGGAGTCCGAGGACCCCGACGAGCTCCGCGGCCTGCTGCACCTGGCGGCAGCCTCCGAGCGCATCGTCGACTCTGCGCAGTCGATGACCCGGGTGATCGAGGCGGACGGGATGCCACACCCGATCATCGCCGCAGCGCTCGCCGAGGCCGACGAGATCATCTGCGAGGCGCGCGTCTCGGCAACCGCGCCCGCCCTCGGTCGGACGCTCGCGGAGCTGCGCCTGCACTCCGAGACCGGCATGGAGATCCTCGCGATTGACCGCAACGGGCGGTGGACGTACCGCCCGCGACGCGGCTGGGTGCTCAAGGTCGACGACCGCATCCTCGCGATCGGCCCTGAGGAGAGCGCATCGCGCCTCCGCGACCTGGCGGGCGATGACCGACCCGCCGAGGCCGGCTGGGTCGAGCGCGACGAGGACGAGTGAGCCGGTCGCGCTGGCAGGCGCGTCAGAGCGTCTCGAGAACCCCGTCGAAGTCCTTGCGGTACCGACCGAGGCGGGGGCGGTGCAGGATCGACAGCGTCGCGCGCGGGCCGTCGAGGCCCGGACCACGCTCACGGCCGCCACGGCCGACTCCGGTGAAGTCGAGGTTGAGGTGCGGCCACGCATCGAGCACGGGGACGAGGTAGACCGGCTCACCGCCGGGCAGAGCGATGGCGTGCTTGAGGCCGCGTTCCAACAGCTGGCCGTGGACGTGCTTCAGCGCCTCGGTCGCAGCGTCGACCTGCGACGCGCGCAGCCCGTAGAGCTCGAGGTCCGGGACGTCGAAGCGCGCGGCGCCATGCGTTCGCACCCACCAGGTGCCTTCGCCTTCGGCCTTCGTCACGATCGCGTCGACGAGCTCCACGTGGCCGATCGCGACGCGATGCATCCATGCAACGTCCTGGTCGGTCATGGACGCGAGGTCGCGGATGCCGGTGACCGATGAATGGAGCTGGCGGGCGAGCGCCTGGAGGAGCTTCGCCTGACGCTGCATCCCGTGCTCGAGTCCGTCGCCGTTGACGAACGCCTCGGTGCGGAGCATCGGCGTGCCGTCCTCGGCGACAAGCCGCCGGACGACGCCCTTCTGCATGGAGCCGCCCCAGTGGACCTCCATGGCCTCACCGGTGCCGCCGCGCACCCAAGCGCCGCGGTCGATGTCGCCGGCCTGACCGGCGGCCTTGACGATCAGCTCGACGTCCTCGACAGGCGCGTCGAGGAGCAGGGCGATCTGCGAGGTGTACTTGTCGGCCATCTCAGGTCCCGTCGGGGCGCGTGGACGGCGTCAGCCAACCACACCCGACCCTGCGCACGCGAGGTGGCTCAGGCGACCCGCACGACGTCGACGTCGAGGTCCTCGAGGATCCCACGCGCGGCGACGACCCCTTGGTCGACGGCGCTGCTCGCGACCTCCGGCTTGCCTGCCGCAATCGCGGCTTGGGCGGTGATGAGGTGCTGCAGAACCGTTCCGTGCAGCACCACGGCCTGCCGTGCACGGGAGGCCTCGTCCCCGAACAACGTCGGGGCGAGGAGCGCCCCGAACTTCGTGCGCAGCGACCAGTAGGTGACGCCGATGATCGCGGTGATCGTGTCGACCCACGCCATGTGCGCGTCCATCGCGACCCGCGCAGCCTCGACCTCCGAGCCGAACAGCATGTGCTCGAGGTGCGTGGCGTGACCGACGCCGCAGGACAGGAAGATCAGCCCCGTGGCCACGCCGAGAGGGTTCGTGCGGAGCTGCTTCGCACGAGACAACCCTGCGAGGATCGTCACCGAGATCGCCAGGTACGCGATGCCGATGACGCCGCTCGCGACCGTGCCCACCTGCCAGGCCATCATCCGCTCACCTCTTCGCTGTTCTGCACGGCTGCACGAACCGCCTCACCGTGATGGCGCGCTTGCGGGTCGTCGGAGCCGGCCGGGATGTCGAGCTCGAACACGGCCCCGCCCTCCTTGACGACGTAGCGGACCGCGATGCCCATCTGGGCGCTGAGGACGCTCACGACGGACAGGCCGAGGCCGACTCCGCCTTCGCGCTGGAGGGCGTCGTCGCAGTCCTGGGAGAACGCCGAGAAGAGGATCGTCCGGAAGTCACGGTCCACGCCGTCGCCTTGGTCGATCACGCGGACGCGCACACGTCCGGGGATCCGCTCCGCCTCGACGCGCACCGGCGGTCGGCCGTACTTCGCGGCGTTGTCGAGCAGGTTCGCCAGCACGCGGGTCAGGGCGCGTGCGTCGGTGCGGACGCGCTGGCCGAGGTCCACGAGATCGACCTCGTCCGAACCGGCGAGCCGGGACTGGGCCACCGCGGCCGTGACGATCTTCGCGAGGTCCTCGTCCTGCGCGACCAGACGGAGCTGACCCATGTCGGACATGGCGCTCGTCAGCAGGTCATCGAGCAAGCCGGCCAGTCGCCGTCCGGACCGGTGGATGCGCTCGAGCATGTCCAGCCGCTGGGTGTCGTCGAACGCGTCGTAGTTGTTGAGGAGCGCCTCCGAGAACCCCGAGACGACCGTCGCCGGCGTGCGGAGATCGTGGGCTGCCGCCGCGAGGAACTGGCGGTACTGGTCCGCCTCGGCCCGCAGCGTCGCAGCTTCGTTGCGGGCTCGGCCGGTCGCGCGCGTCTGTCGGAGCAGCGGGAGCCCGAGGGCGAGCAGCGCCAAGGCGCTCATGCCTCCGATCAGGGCTGCTGCTGCTCCCGCGCTGCCCGCCCCCGCGACGTTCTCGATGAGCTCCGGGAGGAAGACCGCCAGGAGCAGGGCGAGGATCGGCACCGCGATCGCCAGCACCGGCCGCATCCGCTCGCCCGGCGAACCGCTGTCGCCGTCGATCGAGGCGACCGGCTGCAGAGCCTGCCCGACCCCGTGGCCGACCGCAGCCCGGACCGTCAGGGCGAGCTGCTGCATGTCTGGCGTCTTGAGCACGACATCGAACGCACCGGCGTGCTCGAGGTCCGTGCGGTCCGACGCGCGGACGAAGCTGGCATGCACCACCAGCGCTCCGGTCGCTCCGGCCTCACGCATGAGATCGAGCAGCCGCTCCGGCGTCCCGTCGGGCAGCACGTGCTCGCTGATCACGACGTCGGGCTCGAGCGTGCCGATCAGACCCACCGCTCGCGCGATCGTGTCGGTTGCCGCCACGACCTCGATCCCGGCCCGACCGAGCGCATCCGCGACAAGGTCGCGATGTGCTGCGCTCGCGTCCACCAGCAGCACGCGTGGCGCTGCCGCGGCAGCGGTCGGATGACCGCCGTCGGGGCGGACGGGCGGGGCAGGCACTGCGGTTCCAAGTGGGTCGGACGCGACGAGGACGGCGACGTCTCTACAGCTCTACTGTCGCATGAAGTGGCCGCTGCATTACGCCCAGAGACCAGACGTGGTCCGTTCAACCACCCCAACCCGGTGACAACGCGCGCTCACACACCAAGGTCGCGCGCAATGAGCATGCGCTGGACCTCGCTGGTGCCTTCACCGATCTCCAGGATCTTGCAGTCCTGATAGAAGCGGCCGACCCGGTACTCGGTCATGAAGCCGTAGCCGCCGAAGATCTGCGTCGCCTGACGGGCAGCGGTGACCGCCTGCTCGGAGGAGTACAGCTTCGAGATGCAGGCCTCACGCTTGTACGGCTTGCCCTCCTGCTTCAGCCACGCGGCGCGGTAGTACATCGTCCGGGCGGTCTGGGCCGCGACCTCGAGGTCGGCGATCTTGAAGGCCACCGCCTGGTTCTGCCCGATCGGCTTGCCGAACGCCGTCCGCTCGTTGGCGTAGCGAACGCACTCGTCGACGCAGCCCTGGATCATCCCGACCGCGAGCGCGCTGATGGCGATGCGGCCGTCGTCCAGGGTCTTCAGGAACTGCCTGAACCCCGCCCCTCGCTCGCCCAGCGTGTTCGCGACCGGGACCCGACAGTCGGTGAAGACGAGCTCGCGGGTGTCCGACGCATGCCAGCCGACCTTGCGGTACTTCGGTGCGACGTGGAAGCCCGGCGTGTCCACCGGGACGATGATCGAGGTCATCTCGCCCGGCGCGGTGAAGGCCGTGATCGTCACGATCGAGGTCATGTCGGTGCCGGCGTTGGTGATGAACACCTTCGAACCGTTGATGACCCAGTCATCGCCGTCCTGCACGGCCTTGGTCGCGGTCGCCCCGTAGACGTCCGAGCCGCCACCGGGCTCGGTCAGGCCGAAGCCCCCGAGCTTCTCACCACGACAGAGCTCCGGGAGCCAGCGCTGCTTCTGCTCGTCGGTCCCGAACTCGTCGAGCGGCGCGGCCCCGAGGCCGACGCCGGCCTCCAGCGTGATGCCGATCGACTGGTCGACGCGGCCGAGCTCCTCGATCGCCAGGCAGAGGGTGAGGTAGTCGCCACCCATGCCGCCCCACTCCTCGGCGAACGGGATGCCGAAGAGGCCGATCTCGCCCATCTGCTTGACGATCGCGGTGGGGAACTCGCCCGTCGCGTTCATCTCGTCCGCCGCCGGATCAACGACGGTGTCCGCGAAGTGCTTGACGACCTTGCGGAACTCTTCCTGCTCCTCGGAGAGCGCGAACGAGAGCATGTGAGGATCCTCGACGTTGGTGGCCGCGAGGCTAGCGAGGCGCGACGTCAGACCGGGCGGACGTGGCTGACGTCGCCCGCGCGGACGGTGTGCGACGCCCCGTTGTCGAGATCGACGATCAAGCCCCCGTCGCGGCTGAGGCTCGAGGCCATCCCGACGATCGTGCCCTGACCGGTCTCGACGCTGACGCGGCGTCCCATCGTCTGGCAGCGCGCCGCATAGATGTCCAGCACGTGGTTGGTGGAGCGCTCCAGCTCGCCGAGCCACGACTCGAGCGCGATCAGCAGGTCAGCGAGGACGTCCCACCGGTCGATCTCGCGCCCCGTGGCCTCCGCGATGGAGGTCCAGGCCTGCTGCTCGTCATCGCGGTGCACCGCGGTCCAGTCGACGTCGATGCCGATGCCGACGATGACGCGTGCCGGCGTGTCGGGTGTCCGCGGGTGGTGCTCGGCGAGCAGGCCCGCGAGCTTGCGATCCTCACCCTCGTGCGCGACGAGCAGGTCGTTGGGCCACTTCAGCAACGGCTTCAGCCCCTGCTTCGCGAGCGCGTCGCTGACCGCGAGGCCAGCGGCGAGCGGCGTGAGCGACAGCGCGGTCGGTGGCTCGATCAGCACGCTGACCGACAACGATCCGGCCGGATCCGTCGGGTGCTCCTGCCACGCGCGACCGGCGCGACCGCGGCCGGCGGTCTGTCGATCAGCCACGCAGACGACGTCGTACGGGAGCTCCGGTCGCGAGGCCAGCTCCTCGTTCGTCGAGCCGACCTCCGGCAGATGCACGAGCGCGTGCCAGCGCGATGGGCCGTGCAGGATGCGGTCGATTCGGGGGTGCGGGCCGCTCACTGGCTGCTCCTGGTCGTTGTCGCCACCCGGACGAGGCGGGTCGCGGATCGCCCCGACGGTAGGCTGCCGCCCGCTGCGAGGCCACGCGGGGTGCGTCGCCGGCAGCACCTGCGCTCGCCTCAGGAGGCATTCGTGTCCAAGACAACGGCCGACAAGCTCGACGCGCTCCGGGAGCGTCGCGCCCAAGCGCTGGCCGGCGGCGGCGAGGCTCAGATCGCGCGCCAGCACGACCGCGGCAAGCTGACCGCTCGCGAGCGCATCGATCTGCTCGTCGACGAGGGATCCTTCGTCGAGATGGACCAGCTGTCGGTGCATCGCGCCACCGGCTTCGGCATCGAGAACAAGAAGATCCTCGGCGATGGCGTGGTCACCGGCCACGGCACGGTCGACGGTCGACGCGTCGCGGTGTTCAGCCAGGACTTCACCGCGTTCGGCGGATCGCTCGGCGAGGTCTTCGCCGAGAAGGTCGTCAAGATCATGGACCTCGCCGCCAAGATGGGCGTCCCGGTGGTCGGGCTCAACGACTCCGGTGGGGCGCGCATCCAGGAGGGCGTCGTCTCGCTCGGTGGCTACGGCGACATCTTCCTGCGCAACGTGCGCTCGTCGGGCGTCATCCCGCAGATCTCCGCGATCATGGGGCCGTGCGCCGGCGGCGCCGTGTACTCGCCGGCCATCACCGACTTCGTGCTGATGGTCGACCAGACCTCACACATGTTCATCACGGGCCCGGACGTCATCAAGACGGTCACCGGCGAAGAGGTGACGATGGAGGAGCTCGGCGGGGCGTCCGCGCACGCATCGAAGTCCGGCGTCTGCCACATCGCCACGGAGTCCGAGGAGGCGTGCATCGAGGACATCAAGACGCTGCTGAGCTTCCTGCCGTCGAACAACCTCGAGACCCCGCCCGTCATCGACTACGGCGATGACCCCGAGCGGCTCATCCCGGAGCTCGACACGTTCATGCCGGACTCCCCCAACGTCCCGTACGACATGCGTGAGATCATCGCCCACATCGTCGACGACGGCGACTTCTTCGAGATCCACGCCCAGTACGCGCAGAACATCGTCTGCGGGTTCGCCCGCCTCGACGGCCAGTCGGTCGGCGTCGTGGGCAACCAGCCGGCCTACTACGCCGGCGTGCTGGACATCGACTCCTCCGAGAAGGCCGCACGGTTCGTGCGGACCTGCGACTCCTTCAACATCCCGATCGTCACGCTCGTCGACGTGCCCGGGTTCCTCCCCGGAACGGAGCAGGAGTACGGCGGCATCATCCGTCACGGCGCGAAGCTGCTCTACGCCTACGCCGAGGCCACGGTCCCCAAGCTGACGCTGATCACCCGCAAGGCCTACGGCGGTGCCTACGACGTCATGGGCTCCAAGCACCTGGGCGCCGACATCAACCTCGCCTGGCCGACCGCCGAGATCGCCGTCATGGGCGCCAAGGGCGCCGT
>CBDTYW010000024.1:0-21998 GCA_965364735.1 uncultured Nitriliruptoria bacterium | reverse complement strand
GCCGCCTGGCGAGGACGCCGCGGGGTCGCGATCGCGGCAGCCGCGGCAACCGCGGTCGGAGTGCGTGACCTGGTCCAGAAGAGCCACGCGATCCTCCGCGCCTACCCGCTCGTCGGCCACGCCCGGTACGCGCTCGAGTCGATCCGGCCGGAGATCCGGCAGTACTTCATCGAGTCCGACACCGACGGGCGGCCGTTCAACCGCGACGAGCGCAGCCTCGTCTACCAGCGGGCCAAGGGCGAGAACGACAAGGAGCCGTTCGGCACGGAGCTCGACGTCTACGCCCCCGGCTACGACCTGGTCGCGCACTCGATGGCCCCGATCCCAGCGGCCGAGGTCGCGCCGATGGTCCGGGTCGGCGGACGCGACTGCACGCAGCCGCACGACTTCTCGCTGCTGAACATCTCGGCGATGAGCTTCGGATCGCTGTCCTCGAACGCGATCACCGCGCTCAACCGCGGGGCACGCGACGGCAACTTCACCCACGACACCGGCGAGGGCGGCGTCTCGCCGTACCACCGACAGGGCGGCGACCTGCTCTGGCAGATCGGCACGGGCTACTTCGGGTGTCGCGCCGCCGACGGGACGTTCGACGTCGCCCGCTTCACGGACACCGCGGCGGACCCGGCCGTCAAGGCGATCTCGCTGAAGCTGTCGCAGGGGGCCAAGCCCGGCCACGGTGGTGTGCTCCCGGGAGCGAAGGTGACGCCGGAGATCGCCGCGACGCGCGGCGTCCCGGTCGGCCAGACCGTGAACTCCCCCGCGGCTCACAGCGCCTTCTCCACGCCTGTCGAGATGCTGGAGTTCATCGCGGACATCCGGGAGCGGTCCGGCGGCAAGCCGGTCGGCATCAAGTTCTGCGTCGGGCATCGCACCGACGTCCTGGCGATCTGCAAGGCGATGATCACGACCGGGATCCAGCCGGACTTCATCCAGGTCGACGGCGGCGAGGGCGGGACCGGGGCAGCACCGCTGGAGTACTCCAACCATGTGGGCCGCCCGCTCACCGACGGGCTCGGCATCGTGCACGATGCGCTCGTCGGCACGAACCTCCGCGACGACATCGTCGTGGCCGTCGCAGGACGGATCGTCAGCGGGATCGACATCATCCGCCGCATCGCGCAAGGCGCGGACGTCGCCTTCGCAGCGCGGCCGATGATGCTCGCGCTCGGCTGCATCCAAGCTCAGGAGTGCCACACGAACCACTGCCCGGTCGGCGTCGCCACCCAGGACCCGTACCGCACCCGGGCGCTCGACCCGACCGACAAGGCCGAGCGTGTGCGCCGATACCACGAGGCCACGGTGCGGAGCGCTCTGGAGATCATGGGCTCGATGGGGCTGCGCTCACCATCGGAGCTGACTCCGGACATGGTGCTGACGCGCACCGATGCAGGGACGCTGCTCAGCCACGCCGAGCTCCACCCCGGGCTCGGCGCGGGTGAGCTGCTCGCGGAGCCACCGACCGCATGGGAACGGGACTGGCGAGCGGCCACCGCCGATCGCTTCTGATCGGTCAGGTGGTGAAGATCGGGCTCGTCGCGAGACGGTCCGCAGACGCCTCAACACCGACGCGGTGCAGGGCCGCCCACAACGGGTAGAGGTGGTGAGCGACCACCGGCTTCCCCGAGGTGAGCAGCGCGCCGGAAATCCCGCGCTCCGGGTCGGCCCAGCCAATGATGTTCGTGAACCCGAGGTGGCCGAAGGCGTGGATCGTCTTCGGGCCGTAGAGGCTGAACGCCTTGGCACCGAGCATGAAGCCCATCCCGTACCGGAACGGCAGGCCCAGGGTCATGTCGACCTCGAGGTAGGACTGCTCGGAGATCGCGCGACGGATCGTCCGAGCCTCGAAGATCTCGACCCCGTCGAGCGTCCCGCCGCGCAGCAGCAGCTCGAAGAACCGAGAGAGCTCGTTTGCCGTCGTGACGATGTTCGCCGCCGGGACGGTCCCCGTCAGGAAGCGCGGGTCGTTCATCACGGCGGTCACCTCGTCGAGCGGCAGACCGAGGGCCCGCTCGAACAGGTTGGTCAGGGGAGGGAGCAGGATCGGCCCCGTCGCGGCGTTCTGCACGACCTTCCCGACATCCTCCGGTGCGACGCCGTAGTTGCCCCAACGGAAGCCAAGAGGGTCGAGGATCTCCTCGGCGAGGAAGTCCCGGAGCCGCTTCCCCGTCACGCGCCGGATGATCTCCGCGAGGATGAACCCGCCGCTGACCGCGTGGTAGGCGACGAACCTGCCCGGCCGCCACATCGGGTCCTTGCTGCTGAGCGTCTTGATGATGAACTCATGATCATCGATGCGGCCCATGTCGAAGACGTCGCCGGAGATGTTCGGGATCCCGGCCCGGTGCGACAGGACATGGCTGATCGTGATGTCGGCGAGGCGACCGGTCTTGAACTCCGGCAGGTAGTCGCCCACCCGATCGTCAACGTGGATCAGCCCACGCTGGTCCAGCAGATGCACCAGCATCGCGGTGATCGCCTTCGAGGCGGACGCGATGACGAACGGCGACTCATGGCTGATGAGCTCCTTCGGTCCGTCCACCGGATCGTTGGGTGCATTGCCGCGGACATGGCCGATGGCGCGGTCCATCACCACCTCGCCGTCCCGGCGCACGCACAGCGCGATCGCCGGATGGATCCCCGTGCGGTAGACGTCCTCGACGCTCGCCCAGACCCGCTCCAGCCCTGCCGACGTCATCCCCACCCGCTCGGGGTCAACCTCGGCGTCGGTGTTGATCGAGGTCACCGCCGGCAGGTCGGCACCGATGCGCGCCCTCCGCAGCGGGTCAGGCAAGCCGATCCTGCGCGGGTCGGCCATGCTTGCGAAATCGTTCAGGGATGGCAGACGCACGCGATGCCCTTGGTCAGTTCGCCGCCCAGCGCGGCCCACACCGATCGTACGGTCACCCGCGCGGCCGGGTCGTCACACGAGCACGGCAGCCCAGATGGGGAGGCTGACCGCCGCGATCAGCACGCCGAGCCCGACCAGGCCGGCGGCGAGCCGCTCGTCGAGACCGCTGGCTGACGCGACGACCCCGGCCGTGACCATCGGCGGCATCGCCGACTCGAGCGTCGAGGTGGCCCAGACAGGCGCCGAGGTGTCCAACCCGCCAACGCGAAGCGCGAGAAGCACGAGCGCGGGCGCGACCACCAACCGGAGCCCGAGCCCGAACGCGAGCGGGACGCTCACATCGGACGCCCTGATCCGCAGCCGCATGCCGACGGACAGCATCGCGAGCGGCGTCAGCATGGCGCCGGCCGAGGTCGCGACGTCCTCGACCACCATGGGGATCGGGACGAGCCGGAGGAAGAAGGCGGCGACCAGCGCGACGAAGGGAGGGAAGGTCAGGACCCGGCGAACGGTCGCGCGTGCGTCGAACGCTCCCCCGTCCCCGTAGGTCGCGGCGATCACGGTCCCGTACGTCGCAAGGGCAAGGAACGAGCCCAGCTGGTCGTAGACGACGGCGTAGGGGACGTGATCCGCACCGAGCAGCGCCTCGGTCGCCGGGATGCCCAGGAAGCTCGTGTTGCCGAGCGGCACGACGAGCAGGAGCGTTCCGAGCACCCGTCGGTCCCAACCCGCCGCACGACCGATCGCGAGGACGATCGCGGCGACCACGAGGAGCTGGCCCCACGCCACCGCCACCGGCCCCACGGTCTCGACGTCGAGCACCAGCGACGGGATACGGGCGACGATCACGCCCGGAAGCGCGACCCGGATGATGAGCGCATCGATCACCGACACGGCGCCGTCAGGCAGCAGGCGCCACCGTGCGACGCCCATGCCGATGAGCAGGAGGAGGACAACGGTGAGCATGGGCGGACGCTACCGGCCGCTCGCCGACGGACCGGTCAGGCAGGCACCCACGGCAGCCCTTGGTGCGCGAGCGTGACCGCGAAGTGCGCACCCTCCCCCACTGCCGTCCGGAGCACGATGTCCCCACCGTGGGCCCGTGCCAACGTCCTCACGATGTGCAGGCCCAGACCGTTCCCGCTGCCCGGGCGAGCGCCAGAGCCTCTGACCCGGGCGTCGAACACCCGCGCGGCGTCGTCGTCGTGGAGCCCCACCCCGTCGTCGATCACCCGGATCACGAGGCCGTGGTCGGTCGGCTCCATCCGCACCTCGACGACGATGTCGTTGCCGGCGTGGGTGAGCGCGTTGCCGATGAGGTTGTGCAGGATGCGCTCCAAGGTCTGCTCCGAGCCCACGAAGTCGTGATGCTCAGGCGCGTGGAGGCGGAGCCGACCACGTGTCGCGATCCGCGACAGGTCCGCGACGACGCGGTGCGCCGTTGCGCCGGCATCGAACGTCTCCGCGCTGCTCGGCCCCTCGGCCGTGAGGAGGCCAGCGGCCAGGTCGGAGGAGCGCCGGAGCTGACGGTTGAGCGCCTCCAGCAGAGCCTGCCTCGCTTCGGCGTCAAGCGCATCGTTCTCGAGCAGCGACGCGGTGATGGACGCCGCGGTGACCAGGGGAGAACGCAGATCGTGCGAGATCGAGGAGAGCAGGTTGTCGCGATCGGTCAGCGCGGCGTGCAGCGCTTCGAGGTTGCGCAGTGACCGGATCTCGGCGCGAACGAGCTCTGCGAGGTCCTCGAGGTCATCGAGATCCTGGGTCGTCCATGCGCGTTCCTCGCGGTCGATGACGCAGAAGGCTCCGATCACCTTGCCGTCGCCGTCGGCGATCGGGACCCCGCAGTACGCGCGGACGTCCAGGTCAGTGATCGCGCCGTTCCCACGGACCCGCACGTCCGCGTGCGAGTCACGTACGACGAACGGCGCCTCGGTCGCCACGACGTACTGACAGAAGCTGTGGCTGAGCGGTGTCTGTCGTTGTGTCGCCCACGGCTCGTTGAGCCCCGTGGCCGCGGCGAAGATCTGCCGGTCCTCGGTGACCAGCGAGACCAAGGACACGGGAGCCCGGAACAGCCGGCTCGCGAGTCGGGTGGCGCGGTCGAAGGCCTCCGTGGGAGCGGGGATCGTGACGGAGCCGGGTCGCAGCGGGTGGTCGAACACGATGGGGAGCGCCTCCAGCGGATCCTCCACGCACTCGTCCTCTCTCGGATGACCTCCGGACCGACGCGGCCCAGTGTGCACCGGCGCGTCAACGTCGCTGACGACGGGGCAGGGGTCCGAAGCCGCATCTCCCCGCCGAAGGAACCATGCCGGGATGATGGTGTCGACCTTCTCGCACCGCTACGATCAGTGGTGTCGCTCCTCCGTCGACTGCACGTGTCGGGAGGCGCCACACCGGACCGCCGCGGGTGCCGTGCCAACAGGTACGCCCACGTCGCGTCGCTCCGGACCCGCTTGACGCTGGTGGCACCGCGTCTGGCGGTGATTGCACCGTCGGCAGGCCGCCACCGCCCTCCTGCCGTCCGTACCGGCCCCACTCGCCGAGGACATGACCGATCAGCACGACACACCTGCTGCCGATGGACGAGATCGAACGTCTCGCCCATCGACACCTTGACGGCGACGCGACCCCACGCGACCGCGAGGAGCTCGAGCGTCATCTTGACGACTGGGTCCATGTGCTCGAGCAGTTCCTGCACGACACCGACGCCGTGATCCAGAAGACCCGTGGCCTGCCCAAGGGGTGGGGGCGCACCGCGGTCCTCGATGACTTCTCCGACGAACGCACCCGGATCGCCGGGCTGCTCGAGGAGCTGACGGGCGTCCACCCGGACGGGGCTCGCACACCGGCCCAACCAGCCGCGCCACCCCCACCGGCCGAGGAGGAACAGCAGGACGAGGAGCCTGGCACCGTCCAGCTCCAG
The DNA here is from genome assembly GCA_965364735.1 of uncultured Nitriliruptoria bacterium. Taxonomy (GTDB): domain Bacteria; phylum Actinomycetota; class Nitriliruptoria; order Nitriliruptorales; family Nitriliruptoraceae; genus CBDTYW01. Next base: position 16,221 of record CBDTYW010000024.1, on the reverse strand, counting down.
CTGTCCTGGTCGGACCGCACGATCGTCGCGTGGGCCGGTGGACACAACGCCGAGACCGCAGATCTCGACGGTGTGCTGGAGCTGCTGGCGGCCGCGGGCGTCGGGACCAGCGCGTGGTCCGACCATGACGGCGTCCGGCTGCCGGACGGTGCTCGCGCCGCGGCGGCCACGGCCCCGTTGAGCGCCACCCTCGGCTGGCTCGTCTCGCTCGGAGCGGAAGCGCACGATCCGTCGGTGGGCACCAGCGTCACGTGGATCGGCCGCGTCGCGGCGATGGCCGTGCGACAGGTCGCTCTCGGACGCATGGTCCCGCGCCTGACCAAGGCGTCGTCGGTCGGTCGGGTCGACTCCGGTCAGGCACGCGGCGGGCGCGGGGACTTCGTGGTCACGTGGGAGCCCGCGCTCGTCGACCCTGACCGGCTGGCTGCCCTGACACGCTCCATGCCCGGCGCCGTCACGGCGCTCGGCCTCCAGGGAGACGCGAAGGCCGTCACCCAGACGATCCTCGGCGACCTGACCGACGCGATCTGCGCGGATGCGGCGTCGCGGATCGACGTCCCCGCGCCACCACCGCGGCCGCGCTCGACCTCCGAGGTTGCCGAGGCAGTGCTCGCCCGACTCGACGGCGAGGTCTTCGAGGCTCCCGTCCAGAACGCCACGGAGCTCGGCCGTGCCATGCAGCGCTGGGCTCGCCCGGTCACCGGGACCAACCGCGTGCGTCTGGTGCTGCAGCTCGATCCGCCGGACGAACTCAACGCGTGGCACCTGCGTACCCACGTCGCTGACGGCAACCGCAAGCACGAGCACATCGACGCGGCGATGTCGAACTCCTCGAGCGCCCGACGTGAGCTGCTCAAGCGTCACATGGACCGCCTCGAGATCCTGTACCCGCCGTTGCAGCGTGGGCGATCCCGTCGTCGGGGCGAGGTCATCCTCAGCCAGAACGAAGCGTGGGAGCTCATGGCCGAGCACGGCCCGACCCTCACCGCGGCCGGGTTCGACGTTCGCGTGCCACCGCTGTCCCGACGCAAGGCGAAGCCCGGGCTCAAGCTCACGTCCTTCGGTACGCAGGGCGAGTCCGTCGTCGGAGCTCAGCAGCTGACGGCGGTCCGATGGTCTGCCGTCATCGGCGACGTCGAGCTCGATGCGCGCGACATCCGGCGGCTCGCCCAAGAGTCACGACCACTCGTCCGGGCCCACGGGCGGTGGGTCGAGGTCGACCACGCCGACCTCGAAGCAGCTGCGCAGGCGCTGGCCGAACGAGCCCGCGGTGCACAGGAGCTCACCGGCGCGGAGATGCTGCGCTACGCGATGGGCCTGGAGTCCTCGGATCTCGGGCAGGTGGCGCTCGACGGTGACAGCTGGGCGTCGGCGCTGCTCGCGTCCGCCAACGACATCCCGGAGCACCCACCGACGAGCCCCGAGGGCTTCGACGGCGAGCTGCGCGCGTATCAGGCGGACGCGCTCGCCTGGCTCGAGTTCCTCGACGGTGCCCGCCTCGGCGGCTGCCTCGCACTCGACATGGGTCTCGGCAAGACCCCGACGATGCTCGCCCACCTCAACTCGGTCCGGGACAAGGGACCGGCCCTCGTCATCGCGCCCCCGGCGGTGGTGGGCAACTGGGCCTCCGAGGCGCGGCGCTTCGTACCCGGCATGCGCATGCTCGTCCATCACGGCGCCAGCCGCGCCCAGGGCCGCACGGACATCACGAACGCCGTCGAGTCGGTCGACCTCGTGATCACGACCTACGGGACAGCGCTGCGCGACATCGAGGCGCTGTCGGAGATCACCTTCGGGAAGGTCGTGCTCGACGAGGCACAGATCATCAAGAACCACACCAGCGAGACGGCGCAGCAGCTCCGTCGCCTGAGGCAGGACACCCGGCTCGTCCTCACGGGAACGCCCATCGAGAACGGTCTCGGAGATCTTTGGTCGTTGATGGACTTCGTGAACCCCGGTCTCGTCGGTGAGCGCGCGCCGTTCGTGGCGCAGCTCTCCAAGTCCACGATCGGCAGCTCCGTCTCCGAGCAGGCGCTCCGCACGCTCAACGGCGTGCTCGTCTTCCGTCGGACCAAGGCCGAACCGTCGATCGCCGCGGAGCTTCCGGACCGCATCGACGAGCTCGACCACTGTCCCATGACCGACGAGCAGATCGGTCTCTACCAGGCCATCCTCGATGAGCTGGTCCGCGACCAGGCTGAGGACGGTGCCCCGAAGAAGAAGGGGGCGGTCCTCGCCGCGATCACCGCGCTGAAGCAGGTCTGCAACCACCCGGCCGCCTACACCGGCGACGACGGTCCGCTCGAGGGCAGGTCCGGCAAGCTTGCCCGGCTCGACGAGATCGTCGACCAGGTCTTCGCTTCGGGCGAGCGGATGCTGATCTTCACGCACTTCGCCAGGTGGGGAGACAAGCTCGCGACGCACCTCACCGAGCGCAAGGGCATCCCGGTTGGCTGCTATCACGGTGGCCTGTCCCGCGGCGCCCGCGACGAGATGATCAAGCACTTCCAGAACGGCACCGGGCCGGGCGCGCTCGTGCTGTCGCTGAAGGCAGGCGGCACCGGGCTGAACCTGACCGCGGCGAGCCATGTCGTGCTCTACGACCGGTGGTGGAACCCCGCCGTGGAGGACCAGGCGCGCGACCGCGCCTGGCGCATCGGCCAGACGCGGACCGTCGTGGCCCACCGGCTCGTCTGCCCCGGCACCGTCGACGAACGGGTCGAGGAGGTCGTCCAGGGCAAGCGTCGGATCGCGAACCTCGCGCTGCCGAAGTCCAGCACCGTCAACGACCTCAGCGCCAGCCAGCTCCAGCAGGCCCTCGGACTCGACACGTCCGCCCTGCTCACCGACGACGAGGACTGACCATGAGTCGCCGACGGCGCCGCGGGCGCAACCAGAACCAGAGCGCGAACGCGTCCTCGGGCAACGCGGGCGGCAACAGCCAGTCGCGCAAGAAGGGCGGCCAGCCCAAGGGCTCGTCACAGCGCAAGCGGCGTCGCAACAAGCGCAAGGACCACAAGGTCTTCTGGGGTGACCCCGAGACGCTGCCGGAGGCCCGCCCGGACGTCCGGATCACCGCCGATCCTGCCGCTGTCCCCCGCTCGCTCGGACCCCCGCCGCTGGCAGGCCATGATGCGATCGCGGAGCACTACTTCGCTGCGATCTACGACCGGGCCGTGACCACGGCCGGGGCGCTGGCCGCCGCCGGCGGGATCATCGAGCCAGAAGAGCTCTTCGAGGAGCTCGCAGACTGAGGGTCACTCCTCCTCGTCGCTCCCCGAGCCGTCACCGTCGGGGAGCCGCGAGTACTCGCGGATCACCTCGTCCACGATGAACCGCAGCATCTTCTCGCTGAAGGTCGGGTCGAGCCCGGACTCCTCCGCGAGGCGTCGCAGGCGCGCGGTCTGGAGCTGCTCACGCGCAGGGTCCGCCGGCGGCAGGCCGACGTCGCGCTTGTGGAGCCCGACGGCCTGGGTGACCTTGAAGCGCTCAGCGAGCAGATGGACGAGCGCCGCATCGATGTTGTCGATGCTTGCGCGCAGCCGCTGGAGCGTGGGGTCGGGCGTCGTCTGGTTCATTGCCTGCTGATCACGAGGGAGCCGAGGACGTGGCGCGACGCAGCATCGCGGCGCCGCACGGTGGACAGGATGCCACCGACGCGGGCGCACGTCGTCATGCGCTGACCGGGGCCTGGCTCGTCATCGCCGCAGCACTGCTGTGGGCCGGCATCGGACCGATCGCCACACCGCTGCTCGACCGCGGATGGGAGCCGGCCCAGATCGCGTTCTGGAGGGCCGCCATCGGCGGCGCCGCCTTCCTCGTCCATGCGGCGCTGACCCGTGACTGGGCGCACCAGAGCCGTGGGCTGTTGGCCGGCTTCGGGCTCATCGGCGTGTCGCTCTTCTACGTCGCGCTCCCGGCGGCGATCGACTCCGGAGGGCTCAGCCTCGCGTGGCTCCTGCTCTACACGGCGCCCGCGTGGGTCGCGCTGCTCGCGCCACGGATCGTCGGGGAACCCCGAGATCGACGCACGACGCTGCTCGTCGCGACGACCGTGCTCGGCGTGGTGCTCGTCGCGGCCGGAGGTGGCGACGGGATCACGGTCACGCCCGCATCGATCGGATGGGGTGTGACGGCGGGCCTGACCTACGCCTCGTGGTACCTCGTCACCCGTCGCAGCGGCACGACGCCGGTCGCAACCGCCGCGCTCGCCCTGCCCGTGGGGGCGTTGGGGCTCGCCCCGTTCGCGCGCTGGCCGGGCAGCGACGTCGAGGCATGGCTGCTGCTCGCTGCGCTGGGCCTCGCGTCGACGTGGCTCCCCGTCCTCGCCTACTACCACGGTGTCGCGCGCATCCCCGTGACCCGCGCGGCGGTGCTCGCCACCATCGAGCCCGTCGCTGCGCTCAGCGTCGCCGTGGCGTTCGGCAACGAGACGCTGCGTCCGCTGGCCATGCTCGGAGCCGGCGTGATCGTCGCGACCTCGGTGGCCGCGGCCGTGCCAGCACGACGCAGGCGGGTCAGCTGAGCGAGCCGACGGGGATGGTGTCTCGGCCGCGCCGAAGCCACGTCACAGGCTGTCGGGGGCCCGGAATCGACGCTCGAGGGGCTCCCACGCGTTCGGGTAGTCGTCCTGGAGCTCCGGCAGCTCGTTCGCGTAGGTGGACGGGACCAGCGGGTAGCGCGTCTCGAACATGAAGGCCAGGGTCCCGGTGAGCTTCTCGGGCTGGAGGTCCTTGCCCGTGGCCTGGACCCAGGCGTCGTTGTCCGGACCGTGTGCGAACCAGCTGTTGTGCAGGCTCATCCCCCCCGGGAGGAACCCGGTGGCCTTGGCGTCGTACTCGCCGTAGATCAACCCCATGAACTCGCTCATGAAGTTCCGGTGGTACCAGGGCGGACGGAACGTGTTCTCCGCCACGAGCCAGCGGTCCGGGAAGATCACGAAGTCAACGTTGGCGACGCCCTCGCGCCCCGAGGGCGCCGTCAGCACCGTGTAGATGGACGGGTCCGGGTGGTCGAAGCTCACGGTCCCCATCGTGTTGAACCGACGCAGGTCGTAGACGTAGGGCGCGTGGTTGCCGTGCCAGGCGACCACGTCGAGCGGCGACCGGCGCAGGGTGACGCGGTGCAGATGGCCGCCGAACTTGACCGTCATCGTCCCATCGAGGTCGACGTCCTCGTAGGCCGCGACCGGGAACTGGAAGTCGCGGGAGTTCGCGAGACCGTTGGCTCCGATCGGGCCGCGCTCGGGCAGCTCGAGGTACTCGCCGTAGTTCTCACAGACGTACCCGCGGGCGGTCTTGTCATGCAGGTCGATCGCGAAGACCATCCCACGTGGGATCACGCAGATCTCGCCCGGGCCGACGTCGAGTTGCCCGCATTCGGTGCGCACCCGGAGCCGACCGTCCTGCGGCACGATCAGCAGCTCACCGTCGTTGTTGCAGGCGTAGGCGTTGTGCTCGGACATGGACTCGTTGGCCATGTAGACGAGCGCCGCCATGCCCTCCTGGGTGTTGACGTCACCGTTGGTGCAGACGGTGCGCAGCCCGGTCATCCAGGTCCGAGGCTCGTCGTCGAAGGGCGGCGGGTCCCACCGGATCTGGCCGATCGGTGCGACGTGCCCACGTCGCGAGCGGTCGTCCGGCAGCTCCGTGGTGACCCGGGTGAAGCGCGAGGCATGACGCACGGATGGACGGATCCGGTACATCCAGGTCCGACGGTTCCTGCAGTTCGGGACGGTGAACGCCGTCCCGGACAGCTGCTCCGCGTAGAGGCCGAGAGGAGGGTGTTGCGGGCTGTTCTGCCCCACGGGCAGCGCCCCACGCTCCGCCTCGGAAGCGTGCTCGTTCCCGAATCCGCTGAGGTACTCCAGCGCACCCTGCTCAACTGCGGCCATCGCGCTCCCTGTCGGTCGATGGTCTCTTGACGGCAATCCTCGCGGATCGGTGCGCTTCGCGCCCGGAATGCATGACCTCAGCGCGGAGGGCGCACGTGACAGGGGGGTGGACCGGCTCAGGTGGTCCAGATCGCGGCACGGACAGGTCACCTCTGCGTGGCTGCCGCCGCGCCCCCGACGCCACGGTCGTAGGATCCGGTCCCCGCCCCGGAGACGACGATGCCCGCCGACACCCACGCCGACGACCTCTGGGCGGCCATGCCCACCGTCCGGGACGGCGGCGACTACGTCCAGAGCCTTCGCGACCGCGGCACGCGCCTGTTCCTCATGGGCGAACAGGTGAAGGAGCCGGCCGACCACCCCATGATCGCCGGCTCGATCAACGCGATGCGGGCCACCTACGACCTCGCCGAGACCCATCCCGAGCTGGCGCTCGCGGACTCGCCGCTGACGGGCGGCAAGGTCAACCGGTTCCTTCATGTGACGACGTCGCCGGCGGACCTCGTGGCCAAGCACCGGATGCAGCGCACCCTTGGCCAGCAGACCGGCACGTGCTTTCAGCGTTGCGTCGGCCAGGACGCCGTCAACTCGTTGCACTCGGTCACCTTCGACATCGACGCCGCCCACGACACCGACTACCACCAGCGCTTCCTGACGTTCCTCACCCGGCTGCAGGAGCGCAACCTCGTCCTTGCAGGCGGGATGACGGACCCCAAGGGCGACCGCTCGAAGCGACCGCACGAACAGGCCGATCCGGAGGTGTTCCTCAAGGTCGTCGGGCGTCGCGACGGCGGCGTCGTGGTGCGTGGGGCGAAGGCCCACATGACCGGCGGGTGGAACTCGCACTGGATCATGCTGCTCCCGACGATGCACCTGACGGACGCGGACCGTGACCACGCGATCGTCGTCGCGGTGCCCGTCGACGCCGAGGGCATCACGTTCGTCTACGGACGCCAGGCCTCGGACGGCCGCTCGCTCGAGCCCGGGACCATGGACCAGGGCAACGCCCGCTTCGGCGGGCAGGAGGTGCTCGTCCACTTCGACGACGTGTTCATCCCGGACGCGCACGTCTTCATGGACGGCGAGGTCGAGTTCGCCCGCACGCTCGTCCAGCGCTTCACCACCTATCACCGTTCTTCATACATGTGCAAGACCGGCCTCGGCGACGTCCTGATCGGTGCGGCCGCCGAGGTCGCGGACATGAACGGGGTCCCGAATGCCTCGCACATCGTCGACAAGCTTGTCGAGATGACCCACCTGAACGAGACGATCTGGTCATCGGGAATCGCCGGGGCGAACGAGGCCGAGATCCTGCCGTCCGGGGCTGCGATCAACGACGCGATGCTCTCCAACGTCGCCAAGCACAACGTCACACGCTTCCCGTACGAGATCGCCCGGCTCGCCCAGGACCTCGCCGGCGGGCTGATGGTGACGATGCCGTCGGAGGCGGACCTCCGCCACGAGGAGATCGGTCCACTGCTCGAGCGGCTCCTCGCCGGCCGTGCGGACGTCCCGACCGAGGACCGGCTCCGCGTGATGCGGCTCATCGAGAACCTGACGATCGGCCGCAACGCGGTCGGCTACCTCACCGAGTCCCTGCACGGCGCGGGCTCACCGCAAGCGCAGCGCATCGAGATCGGCCGAGCGATGGACGCCCCGTCGAAGCGCGCCATGGCGCGCAGGCTCGCCGGCGTCGCCGACGACACCTCCCCGGGCGGCTGATCCGCCCGGACCCTGTCCGTCTCACCGAGTCCGTCCCGTACGAGATGCAGCACCTGCCGCGCGGCTCAGACGAGGCCGTGTGGGAACGTCGCTGATCGACCCTGGAAGCTGAGGATCCGTGGGTTGCGGATGACGCCGTCCTGGATCTCGATCGCGCGTCGGATGGTCTCGTCCGTCTCCCAGGCAGCGGGCCCGCGCGACACGGTGTCGAGGTGCGACAAGATCGCCTCGCTGATCGTCCACGTCGCCGAGTCGAACAGCAGCGACGGCGTGTGGTCCACGGCGTAGTGGTGAACCCGGTCCCCCACCTCGAACATCGGGTCGGCGAACGAGGTCGGGCGTGTCCAGGAGAAGCCCATCCCGGCATCGGCGGAGACGTCGATCACGATCGTGCCCGGAGCGAAGACGGCCGGATCATCGACGAACATCAGCGGGGCGTCGGTGTCCTGCAGCACGCAGTTGACGATCACGTCGTGCTCGGCGAGGAACGCGTCCATCGGCTGCGGCCCGTCCATCCTCAGCACCTGCGTGCGCATCGGGTCATCGTCGAGGCGCTCGAACTGGCCCATCACGACGGATGCGAACGGGGCGGCGACCGCCGGGGTGTCGCGCTGGGTGACGACGTCGACGTCGGTGATCCCGATGGCGTTGAGGGCTCGCACCGCCCCACGGGCGGTGGCGCCGAACGAGATGACCGCGGCACGGAGTCGCCGCCCGTAGTGACCGGTCAGGCCGCGCAGCTGCAGCGCATGCATGACCGCGGAGTAGCCCGCGATCTCGTTGTTCTGATGAAAGACGTGGACGCCGAAGGAACCGTCGGCGTTCCAGTGGTTCATCGTCTCCCAGGCGATGACCGACAACCGACGGTCGATCGCTGCCTGCGTGAGCACCGGATCCTGAACCAGGTGAGGCCAGCCCCAGAGGGTCTGCCCGTCACGCATCTGCTCGACGTCCTGGAGCAGTGGCTTCGGGAGCAGAATCACGTCTGCTGACGCGAAGAGCTCGTCGCGGCTGACGAGTCCGGCGACGTACGGAGCGATCGCGGTGTCGTCCACGCCGAAGTCGACGCCGTACCCGGCTTCGACGAGCAGCTGACCCCGCAACCCCTCATCGACGCGGTCGAAGTGCAGCGGGTGCAGCGGCCGACGTCGTTCGTTCGCCTTGCCGGTCGAGCCGACCACGCCGATCGTCTTGCGGTCCACGTCAGCCCTCGATGATCGGCAAGAGGCGCGAGTCCTCGAGCGCAGCCGTCCGATGGCCGTGGCCTGCCAGGTAGGCCTCGTTGGACGTGAAGCTCATGAAGGCGTCGACGCTGGCGTGCCGGATCATCATCACCTGATCCCAGCGCTCGTTCACGGGACCGATCAGGTTGGCCGACGACCGGCCGAGGAAGATGAGCTCACCGCCCTCCGCGATGAGCAGAGGGAGCGTGTTCTCGGCGTAGGCCTGGTAGGCCTCGGCTCCGGAGATCGGCTCGGCCGGCGCGAGCTCAGGGTTCGCCGAGTAGTCGGCGACCTCGCGGAAACGCAGCAGGTTCAGCATCACGACCGGGCCCTCGATCTCCGCCTGGAAGAACATCGCACCCGCTTCCTGGGTGACGTCGATGTAGGGGGTGAAGTCATGCGTGTTCACGGTGTTCTCTCCAGCGGCGCGGATGCCGTTGCCCCTCGCGGGCTTCTCGCCCCGACGACGCTAGTCGGCCAGCTCACGCTGCAACGGTGTCGGGAACCGCGGGCTGGTCCCGACGCCGCCGCACCAGCTCGACAAGGCGTGTGATTCAGCCTCGACCCGTGCCGCAACGTCGCTGCCGACCTCGTTGAGCAGCCGTGTGCGGACCAGCCCGTCCTCCGTGCGCTGACCCCACCCGCCGACGATGCGTCCGTCCACCCAGATCGTCGGACCGACGTTGCCGTTGCGGTCGTAGAGCATCGGGATGTGGTGGCCGTCGAGGAACCAACCGCGATGCTTCCAGCCCATGGGCGAGGAGTCCAGCGGGGGCAGCAGCGTCACGACGGGCGCCCCATCGAGCGGAGCGACCTCGGCGACGCCCTCCGTCTGGGACGGGAGTACGAGTCCCGTGAGCCCGTCGTCGAGATCGACCTCGACCACGAGGAGCGGCGCGATCGCGTTCAGGACGTCGCGCTTCGACCAGCCCGTCCACCATCGGAGGTCGACCTCGGTCACCGGTGCGTGCGTCTCGAGGTACCGGCGGACGATCTCCGTCCGAGCCGCCTCGACGTCCGGGAGGTCCGGGGCCGCGCCGAACCAGGCGGCGATGCTCGACCACCGGTACTGGCTCGCGAGCCAGCTTCCGAGCGGCGCCCCACGGACGATCTTCCCCTCCATGGCGAGCAGCATCAGCAGCCGTGACGAGATCGCCGCGGTCTGCGACCACTTCCCCGAGCCGAGCGTCACCCGCGTCATCAGCTCGGGGACCAGGACCCCGAGCTCGCGCGTCGTGACCGCCACGCCGGCGGAGGCGACCGCGGACAGCGCCCGCTCCCCCAGATCGGTGAGCAGCCGCTCAGCCGCCGCGCGAGGATCGTGCGCCGACGAGAACACGTCGGCAGCGATCCACCCGACGAGCCGATCACGTTCCTTCTGGGCGATGGCCCGCGCCGCTCCGCTCAGGAGCGCGCCGGCGTCCCCGTGCTCCACGACGAAGATCGTCCGGCGCATCGCGTGCATCCGCCAGAGGTCACGGGCTCCGTAGAGCGACCGCTCCACGTCCTCGATCCCGATCTCGGGGACGCGCGCCCACAGCGCCAGGAACGGGGTGACCGGGTCGCTGGAGTGCAGCGCGTAGACGGAGCGCGTCGCCTCGATGATCGACCCAGCGCCACGGTCCAGGTGATGTCGGCGGACGAGGAGCGCCCGCCGCTGCGCGTCGGAGACGTGCGGGCGGCCCGCGGTCATCCGATGGCGTCACGCACGATCGTGCGGAGCCGGTCGATCCCGACGTTCTTCTCCGCCGAGGTCCAGACGATCTCGCCGTCCTCGACACCGCACCCTGCGGTGAGGTCGCGCTTGCGCTTGTCGCGCTTCGAGGACTTCACCTTGTCGTGCTTGGTCGCGACGATCCGGAAGGGGACTTCCTGGTCGCGCATCCACCTGAGCATGTCGACGTCGAGCTTCGCCGGGCCGATCTCTCCGTCGACGAGCAGGAGCGCCTGCTTCAGCGGCTGACGCTCTCGCAGGTACAGCCGCATCCGCTTGTCCCAGATCGCTCGCTCCTTCGCGGAGGCCTTCGCGTAGCCGTACCCGGGAAGGTCGATCAGGGTGCGCCGGTCATGTCCTTCGGCCGTCCCCACGCGGAAGCAGTTCAGCAACCGTGTCCGCCCCGGGGTCGCGGAGACCTTGGCGAGCCCCTTCTCGTTCGCGAGAGCGTTCAGCAAGGTCGACTTGCCCACGTTGGATCGACCGATGATCGCGACCTCCCCGCGACTTGGCGGGAGGTCCTCAACGGTCGCGGCCGACATCATGAAGTTCAGGTCAAGTGGTGCGCTCATGCGCGCAGTGTGCCAGCAACGAGCCCGGAAGCGCGCGCCGGAAGGGCGTGACGGTCGGCCGGCTCAAGGATCGCGAAAGGAGTGCCGATGCGAACTGTGTACGATCGCGCGCTTGCTGGCTGCAAGCGCTGGCAGCGCGTACGCTGCTCACGCATGCGCGCCCCGCGAACGACTGGGGGCGTCCCCTCCTCGCTGCACCGGCTTCGCCTCGACAGGCGCGTCGGCTGCTCCTGACGCCCCAAGGTCTCCCTCGATGTCTGCCGACGCTGTCGCGCCCGCACGCCAGTCCTTCGCCAACACCGCCCGTGAAGAGCTCCAGCACGCGCTGCGCACCAATCCGCGCGCGAACCTGCTGTCCGGCCTCGTGGTGGCGCTCGCGCTCATCCCCGAGGCGATCTCGTTCTCGATCATCGCAGGCGTCGATCCGAAGGTCGGGCTCTACGCCTCCTTCTCGATCGCGATCATCATCGCCTTCACCGGTGGACGTCGCGGGATGATCTCCGCCGCGACCGGCGCCATGGCGCTCGTCATCGTCCCGCTCGTCGCCGAGCACGGCGTCGCGTACCTGTTTGCCGCGACGATCCTCGCCGGGATCCTGCAGGTCGCCTTCGGTTGGCTCGGGGTCGGTGGGCTCATGAAGTTCGTGCCCCGGACCGTGATGATCGGCTTCGTCAACGCGCTGGCGATCCTCATCTTCCTCGCCCAGGTGCCGCACATCCTGCTCAGCGGCGGCCACGGCGCCGAGGCCGGCGACTCCTCGATGCTGCCGATGAACCTGCTCTTCATCGCTGCCGGGCTGGCCATCATCTACGGACTTCCGCGCATCACCAAGGCCATCCCGTCGCCGCTGGTCGCCATCGTCGTCCTCTCCGCGATCACCATGACCATGGACATCGGGCTGCCGACCGTCGGCGACATGGGCGCGCTCCCGGATGCGCTGCCCGGCCTCGCGCTCCCGACTGTTCCGTTCTCCTTCGCGACGCTCCAGATCATCCTCCCCTTCTCGATCACGCTCGCCCTCGTCGGACTGCTCGAGTCGCTCCTCACGGCGCAGCTGCTCGACGACCTGACCGACAGCGACTCCGACAAGGACCGCGAGTCCCGCGGCCAGGGCGTCGCCAACGTCGTCACCGGCTTCTTCGGCGGGATGGCCGGCTGCGCGATGATCGGCCAGTCGATGATCAACCACCGTTCCGGCGGCCGCACCCGACTGTCAACCCTCGCGTCGGGCCTCTTCCTGCTGGTCCTCATCCTCGGGCTCGGTGACCTCGTCGCGCAGATCCCGATGGCGGCGCTCGTCGCCGTGATGATCATGGTCTCGATCGGGACCTTCGACTGGTCCTCGATCAAGCCGAAGACCATCCGGTACATGCCCAAGACCGAGACCTCGATCATGGTCGCGACGGTCCTCATCGTCGTGCTCACCCACAACCTCGCGTACGGCGTCGCTGCAGGCGTCGCGCTCTCCGCGATCTTCTTCGTCCGCCGCGTCGTGCACGTCGTGAGCGTCACGAGCGTGCTCGACCCGGATGGCTACGAGCGCCTGTACGCCGTCTCCGGAGAGCTGTTCTTCGCATCGACCAACGAGCTCATCCACGCGTTCGACTACGACGCCGTCGAGGTCGACCGGGTCGAGATCGACTTCTCCGAGGCCCGCCTCTGGGACACCTCGGCCGTCGTCGCGATCGACACGGTCGTCGCGAAGTTCGCCCAGCGCGACATCGAGGCCGTCGTCATCGGCCTGAACCGCCACTCCGAGCTCCTGCACAACCGCACGACGTCGCTCGTCTCCAACGCTCACTGAGCTCGCAACCTGACGTCGACCACAGTCGTCAGGCAGCCGGGAGCCGGAAGCTGAACCGGGACCCACCTTCGGTGCGGGGCTCGTACCAGGCCTCGCCGCCCATCGCTCGCACACGCCCGCGCAGCAGCGCGAGGCCCAGCCCGGTGCCGCTGGCGTGCGTCGAGCGCGAGAAGGGCTGGAAGAGCGTCTCGAGCGACTCCTCCGGCACGCCGGGTCCGTCATCCTCGACGACGACGGTGACCGCCCCGTCAACGACCTGGGCGGAGATGGCGACGTGTGGCCCTCCGTGCCGGAACGCGTTGACGACGTAGTTCGCGATCGCCACCGAGACGTGCGCGGGGTCAGCCTGCATCTGGAGACCGTCGTCGACATGGACGTCGACCACGGTCCCGTCGGGTGCCGGTGTGAGCTCGAGGACACGACGGACCAGCTCGCCGAGCGCGACCGTCGACAACCTGACGTCCAGCGCGCCGGACTCGATCCGTGACAGGTCGAGCAGGTTCTCGACGATCTCATACAGCCGGTTCGCCTGGCGGCCGATCGACTCCAGGACAGCCGCCGCGGGGCCGCCTGGCTCGATCTCGAGCTGGTCGAGCATCCCGGCGTAGCCGGTCAGGATGGTCAGGGGTGACTTCAGCTCGTGCGTCACGGTGTTGACGAACGTCATCCGCATCTCGTCGACAGCCTGGAGCTCGCCGACGAGGTCCTGCTCGCGTTGGTAGGACCTGGCGTTCTCGATGGCGACCGCGGCCTGTGCCGCGATGGCCGAGGCGACGAGCTCGTCGTCGTCGGTGAACTCACCGCCATCGATCTTGTTGGTGAGGTAGAGGTTGCCGAAGACCGCGCCCTTGAAGCGCAGCGGCACGCCGAGGAACGACGCCATCGGCGGATGGTTCGGCGGGAAACCGACGCTGGCCGGGTGCGCGCCAAGGTCAGGGATGCGCATGGGGCGCTTGGACACGATGACCGACCGGAGCAGGCCGAGGCCACGCGGCAGGTCGCCGATCTGCTCGACCACCTCGGGTGCCATGCCGGAGTGGATGAACGCGTTCAGCCCGCTGCGTGTCTCGTCGATGACGCCCAGCGCTGCGTACTCCGCCCCGACGATCGTGCGTGCCGCGTCAACGAACGTCTGCAGGACCGCGTCGGGACGCAGCTCTTGGGAGACCGTCAGGTTGGCAGCAAGGAGCTGCCGCATGCGGTCGACCAGCCCGCGCTCGCGCGCGAGGCTTCGAGCGGTCTGGATCGCGATGGCTGCTTGACCGGCAAGGTCGAGGATGAGCGCCTCCTCCTCATCGCCGAACTCGTCCGCGTCGAGCCGGTTCGTCAGGTAGAGGTTGCCGACGACGTCGCCCTCGGACGTGACGATGGGGACGCCCAGGAACGAGCGCATCGGCGGGTGGTGCTCCGGGAACCCGAACGACGCCGGGTGGTCGCCGAGGTTCGGCAGCCGCATCGGGCGTCCCTCGACGACGACGGCTCCGAGCACGCCGCGCCCCTCGGGCAGGGTGCCGACACGTTCGACGGTCGCGGGGTCCATCCCGGAGTGGATGAAGTGGGTGAAGGTGCGGCCGTCGTCGCCAACGACGCCGAGCGCCGCGTACTCAGCGCCGACGAGGCGACGGGCCGCGTCCGTGATCACGCGGAGCACTCGCTCAGGATCCTGCTCTTGGTTCACGGCGCGGATCGCGTCGGACAACGCCTCCATCCGGTCCGCAGTCATCCGCTGCCGCTCGTAGAGAGCGGCCCGCTCGATCGCGACGACGGCCTGGGCAGCGAGGGCGACCACGGTCCCGACGTGCGCGTCGGTGAAGGGCTCCTCGTGTGCTTCCCTCGTCAGGTAGATGCTGCCGACGGTCGCGCCGCGCAGGACGAGCGGCACGCCGATGAAGCGCTCCATGGGCGGGTGGTTCGCCGGAAATCCGATCGACGACACGTGATCGCTGATCCGGTCGAGCCGCAGGGGGTCGGTGCGCGCGAGCAGGGCGCCGAGGACTCCGCGTCCGACCGGCATCGAGCCGATCGCTTCGACCTGCTCGTCAGTCAGCCCCACATGGATGAACCTGGCCAGGTCACGCCCGTTGTCGGCCATGACCCCGAGGGCCGCCCAACGGGCCCCGACGAGATCCCGCGCCAGCTCGACGATCCGCGTGAGGACGCGTTCTGGCTCGTGCTCGGAAGCCAGGGCGAGCGCCGCCTCGAGCATCGGCCTTGCGTCATGCATGGCGTCGTTCGACATCTGGAGCGCTTCGGTCGCGACGGACGGCGCGGACAACAGCGCGCTGTCGCTCATCATGTCATGTCAGCGCCCCGATGGCGCGGCAACCGCGCGTCATCCTCGCGAGCCCGTCGGGCGACCGTCGGGGTGGCGGCAGCCCGCGTGTGGCGTGGTCGGTCAGTCGTGCAGCTCCCACCACCCGTAGTAGGTGTTGATGCTCGCTGCGAGACCCGTCCCGTGTCCGACTCCGGAGACCTGCTCGTCGACGAGGTCTCCGCAGCAGAAGTACAGGACGGATCCGCCGGGTCCGGCACCGACCTTCACCTCGGCGCCCTGGATGTACCCCCAGCCCTCGAAGCCCTCGACGGTCTTCTTCTGCACCGTCTCGAACTTCGTGTCGAACGGTGCCGGGCCATGCACCCCTCCGGGGAGCCCGAACGTGAACCCCGCACCGATGAAGGTGTAGCGGGCGGTCTTTCCCTCGGGGTCGGTGATGTCGAAGGTGAGCACGCCGCCGCCGAGGAGCTCTCCAGCGTCACCGCCGCCGGTCATCCGTATCGTGAACTCGTTGTGCTGCGGCGGCCCTGACGCCACGGCCGGAGTCGGGGGTGGTGCAGGAGCAACGTCTTCCTCCGCCGGTGGGACCGGGGCCGGCGGCGGCGCCTGCTCGCAGCGGGCCAACGCGGCCTCGGCGTCCCGCAGCCTGTCTTGTGCCTCGATGAGCGTCTTGGCGCACTCGCTGAGGTGGTTCACCGCGCGCAGGTGGTCGACCTCGTTCCAGTGCCGGTACTCCTCCTTCCATGCCGCCAGTCGCTTGCGCCCCTGATCAGTGGTTCGCGTGTTCTCCGGCTTCACCGGCTGCTGGCCCCGGACCTCGAGCTCGCGGGCACGGGCCTGCTCCGCGTTGGCCTCGGCCGCCTCGAGGTTCCGCTTCGCGGCTGCGACATCCGCGCGCTCGCGTGCGCACGGATCGCCCGCGATCGGCACGGGGGGCATCGCGATGGCCAACGCCGCGCCGACCTCCAGATCGTCGGCGGCCCCGTCCGCAGCATCCGCGGGTCCGGGCTGGCCCCGG
>CBDTYW010000023.1:0-22001 GCA_965364735.1 uncultured Nitriliruptoria bacterium | reverse complement strand
GGCAGGGCGGTGGCGCCCATGAGCGCCTCGTCGACGGCGGCGGCGCAGGCGCGGCCCTCGGCGATGGCCCAGACGATGAGCGACTGGCCGCGCCCCGCGTCGCCAGCAACCCAGACGTTCTCGGCGGTCGACAGGTACGCGTCGTCACGGACCACGTTGCCGCGGCCGTCGTACTCCACACCCAGCTTGTCGAGCAGGTCGACGCGCTCCGGGCCGACGAAGCCCATCGCCAGCAGCACCAGGTCGGTCTCGAGCTCGAAGTCCGAACCCTCGACCTTCGTGAAGCGCCCGTCGATCATCTCGACCTCGTGGGCGAGCAGCTTGGTGACGCGCCCCGCGTCGTCACCGACGAACTGCTCGGTGTTCACGCTGTAGACGCGCTCGCCGCCCTCGTCGTGGGCGGAGGTGACCTTGTAGACCATCGGGTAGGTCGGCCACGGGTTGCGGTCGGGACGCTCCTCCGGCGGGCGCGGCATGATCTCGAACTGGTGGACCGACTCCGCGCCCTGACGGTGCGAAGTGCCCAGGCAGTCAGCGCCGGTGTCGCCGCCGCCGATGATGACGACCTTGCGGCCCTTGGCCGAGATGGCGACGTCGTCGACGCCGTAGTCGCCGTGCTGCGCCTTGTTGGCGAGCGGCAGGAACTCCATGGCGGCATGGATGCCGTCGAGCTCGCGCCCCGGGATCGGCAGGTCACGCGAGATCGTCGAGCCGGTGGCGATGACGACGGCGTCGTAGTCAGACCGCAGCTGCTCGACCGTGACGTCGACACCGACGTTGACCGACGTGCGGAACTCGGTGCCCTCGGCAGCCATCTGCTCGAGACGACGGTCGACGTGGCGCTTCTCCATCTTGAACTCGGGGATGCCGTAGCGCAGCAGCCCGCCGATGCGGTCGGCGCGCTCGAGCACGACGACGGTGTGTCCAGCGCGGGTCAGCTGCTGGGCAGCAGCGAGACCTGCAGGTCCCGATCCGACGACGGCGATCCTCTTCCCGGTCTGCTCCTGGGCCATGACCGGGACGACCCAGCCCTCCTGGAACCCACGGTCGATGATGGTGACCTCGACCTGCTTGATGGTCACCGGGTCGGCGTTGATGCCGAGCACGCAGGCGGCCTCACACGGAGCCGGACAGAGCCGTCCGGTGAACTCCGGGAAGTTGTTCGTCGCGTGCAGGCGGTCCAGCGCGGCGCGCCAGTGATCGCGGTAGACGAGGTCGTTCCAGTCCGGGATGATGTTGCCGAGCGGGCACCCGTCGTTGCAGAACGGGATGCCACAGTCCATGCAGCGCGAGGCCTGGGTCGTGAGGTTCACGATCGGGAAGGGCTCGTAGACCTCCTTCCAGTCGTGCAGCCGCGTGTCGCGTTCACGCCACGCGGGAAGCTCGCGGTCGTGCTTGAGGAATCCGCTGACGTCGCCCATGCCCTGCTCCTTGAAGAAGTTTCTTGCGCCCTGAAGCGCGGTCAGCCGTTGGCCGAGGCCATGATCGCCTCGTCGACGTCGCGGCCGTCTTCGCGGGCCTCGGCGGCAGCGTTCAGGACACGCTTGTAGTCCTTCGGCATGACCTTCTTGAAGTGCCGGACGTTGACGTGCCAGCGGTCGAGGATCTTGTTCGCGACCGGCGAGTCCGTCTCGTCACGGTGCATCCGAACGGCCTGGCGCAGGAAGACCTCGTCCTCCTCGTCGAGTCCGTCGAGGTCGACCATCTCCGGGTTGAGACGCTTGTGGAACTCGTCCTCCGGGTCCCAGACGTACGCGATCCCGCCGGACATCCCGGCGCCGAAGTTGCGGCCGGTC
The DNA here is from genome assembly GCA_965364735.1 of uncultured Nitriliruptoria bacterium. Taxonomy (GTDB): domain Bacteria; phylum Actinomycetota; class Nitriliruptoria; order Nitriliruptorales; family Nitriliruptoraceae; genus CBDTYW01. Next base: position 20,205 of record CBDTYW010000023.1, on the reverse strand, counting down.
TCGCCCAGGACGACGACCCGACCACCGGTCATGTACTCGCACGCGTGGTCGCCGACGCCCTCGACGACCGTGGTCGCGCCGGAGTTGCGGACGCAGAAGCGTTCGCCGACGATCCCGCGGATGTAGATCTCGCCGCTGGTCGCGCCATAGCCGATGACGTTGCCGGCGACGACCGACTCCTCGGCGACGAAGTCCGGGTGTGCGTCGACGGGCGGACGGACGACGATGCGCCCACCGGAGAGGCCCTTGCCGACGAAGTCGTTGGCGTCACCGAGCAGCCGAAGCGTGATCCCCTTCGGGACGAACGCTCCGAACGACTGACCCGCGGAGCCGACGAACTGGATCTGGATCGTGTTGTCCGGGAGCCCGTCCGCGCCGTAGCGCTTCGTGAGCTCGTGGCCGAGCAACGTTCCGACGGTGCGGTTGTTGTTGCCGATCTCCGTCTCGATCTGGACCGCGATCGCGTCGTCGAGCGCGGCCTCGGCCGCGATGATGAGCTCCTGGTCCAGCGCCTTCTCGAGCCCGTGGTCCTGGGCCTTCGAGCAGAACCGGTCCTGCTCCCACGGCGAGGTGGGCACGTGCAGGATCGGCGCGAGATCCAGACCATCGGCCTTGAAGTGCTCGACCGCCCCGACGGCGTCGAGCGCGTCCACGGCGCCGACCGCCTCCTCGAGCGTCCGGAATCCGAGCTGCGCGAGCAGCTCACGCACCTCCTCCGCGATGTACTCGAAGAAGTTCACGACGAACTCGGGCTTGCCGTCGAAGCGCTTGCGCAGCTCCGGGTTCTGCGTCGCGACGCCCACCGGGCAGGTGTCCAGGTGGCAGACCCGCATCATGATGCAGCCCGACACCACCAGCGGTGCGGTCGCGAAGCCGAACTCCTCGCCTCCGAGGAGCGCCGCGATCATCACGTCGCGCCCGGTCTTGAGCTGGCCGTCGACCTGGACGACGATGCGGTCACGCAGCCCGTTGACGAGCAACGTCTGCTGGGTCTCGGCGAGGCCGAGCTCCCACGGTCCTCCCGCGTGCTTGAGCGAGTTGAGCGGTGAGGCGCCGGTCCCGCCGTCGTGGCCGGAGATCAGCACGACGTCGGCCTTGGCCTTGCTGACCCCAGCAGCCACCGTCCCGACGCCGACCTCGGCGACGAGCTTCACGTGCACGCGCGCCGACGGGTTGGCGTTCTTCAGGTCGTGGATGAGCTGCTTGATGTCCTCGATCGAGTAGATGTCGTGGTGCGGCGGCGGCGAGATCAGACCGACGCCGGGCGTCGAGTAGCGGGTGTCCGCGATCCACGGCCACACCTTCTTGCCGGGCAGCTGGCCGCCCTCGCCGGGCTTCGCACCCTGCGCCATCTTGATCTGGATGTCGTCAGCGTTGGTCAGGTAGTGCGACGTGACGCCGAAGCGCCCGGACGCGACCTGCTTGATCGAGGACCGTCGCAGGTCGCCGTTCTCGTCCGGCGTGAAGCGGTCCGCGTCCTCGCCGCCCTCACCGGTGTTGGACTTCGCGCCGATGCGGTTCATGGCGATCGCGAGGTTCTCGTGCGCTTCCGCAGAGATGGAGCCATACGACATCGCGCCGGTCGAGAACCGCTTGACGATCTCCGAGACCGGCTCGACCTCGTCGAGCGGGACCGGCGTGCGGACCCCGTCCTTGAACTTCAGCAGCGACCGCAGCGTCGCCATGCGCTCGGACTGGTCGTCGACGAGCTTCGTGTACTCCTTGAAGACCTCGTAGCGACCGGTCCGCGTGGCGTGCTGGAGCTTGAACACGGTCTCCGGGTTGAAGAGGTGGTGCTCACCTTCGCGACGCCACTGGTACTCGCCACCGGCCTCGAGCTCGCGGTGCGCGAACTCGGCCTCGTTGGTGAGGTGCGCGAACGCGTGGCGCCGAGCAACCTCCTCCGCGATCTCGTCGAGCCCGATGCCGCCGATCTTGGTCGGCGTCCCCGTGAAGTAGTCCTCGACGAGCTCCTTCGACAGGCCGATGCCCTCGAAGATCTGCGCCCCGGTGTAGGACGCGACCGTGGAGATCCCCATCTTCGACATGATCTTCAGGATCGACTTCGTGCAGGCCTTGATGAAGTTGCGCTCGGCCTTCACCGCGTCGACGTTGGTCACCATGCCGTCGGCGATGAGGTCGTAGATCGACTCGAACGCGAGGTAGGGGTTGATCGCCGCCGCGCCGTACCCGATCAGCACGGCCATGTGGTGCACCTCGCGGGCGTCGCCCGCCTCGACGACCAGGCCGACCTTGGTGCGGGTCTGCTCGCGGATGAGGTGGTGGTGCACGGCGGAGGTGAGCAGCAGCGACGGAATCGGTGCGAGCTCAGCGTTCGAGTGGCGATCCGACAGCACGATGATCTTGGCGCCGTCCTCGATGGCAGCGCTGACCTTCACGAAGATCTCCTCGAGCGCAGCACGCAGTCCGGCGCCGCCCTCGGCGACCGGGTACAGGCCGTCGACGGCGAACGCGCGGAAGTCCGCGTACGGGCTCGGCTTGCGGTCGAGCGTGTCCTCGTCGATGTAGAGGATCTTCGCGAGCTCCTCGTTGGTGAGGATCGGGCGAGGCAGCAGGATCTGACGGCACGAGTCCGGGCCGGGCTCCAAGAGGTTGCCCTCCGGGCCGATCGTGCCCGCCATGGACGTCACGAGCTCCTCGCGGATCGCGTCGAGCGGCGGGTTCGTGACCTGCGCGAAGAGCTGGGTGAAGTAGTCGAAGAGCAGCCGCGGCCGGTTCGACAGGACCGCCAGCGGGGTGTCGGTGCCCATGGAGCCGATCGGCTCCATGCCCGTACGGGCCTCCGGCGCGATGAGGATCTTCATCTCCTCGGTCGTGTAGCCGAACGTCCGCTGCTGGGTGATGATCGAGGCGTGCTGCGGCGTGAGGACGTCACGTGCAGGCAGGTCGTCGAGGCGGACCAGGCCGTCGACGAGCCAGTCGCCGTACGGCTCGGCGGTCGCGAGGTCGTGCTTGATCTCTTCGTCGTCGACGATGCGGCCCTGCGCGGTGTCGACGAGGAACATCTTGCCGGGCTGGAGGCGTCCCTTCTTGACGACCGTGGACTGGTCGATCGGCAGCACCCCGACCTCGGATGCCATGACGACGAGCCCCTCGTCGGTCACCCAGTAACGCGACGGACGCAGTCCGTTGCGGTCCAGGACTGCGCCGATGACCGTGCCGTCGGTGAACGCGATCGAGGCGGGGCCGTCCCAGGGCTCCATGAGCGCGGAGTGGAACTCGTAGAAGTCGCGCTTCCACTGCGGCATCGACTCGTGGTTCTCCCAGGCCTCCGGGATCATCATCAGGACCGAGTGCGGCAGCGTGCGACCGCTCAGGTGCAGGAGCTCGAGGCACTCGTCGAACGACGCGGTGTCCGACGCGTCCGGCGTCATGATCGGGAAGGCGCGCTTCAGCGACTCACCGAAGGTGTCGGTCCAGAACCGCCCCTCGCGGGCCCGCATCCAGTTGCGGTTGCCCATGACCGTGTTGATCTCACCGTTGTGCGCGACGAGGCGATACGGGTGAGCCAGCGGCCACGACGGGAACGTGTTCGTCGAGAAGCGGGAGTGCACGAGGGCGAGCGCCGAGGTGTAGCGCTCGTCGGCGAGGTCGAGGAAGAACTCCTGGACCTGGCCGCTGGTCAGCATCCCCTTGTAGACGATGGTCCGGCCGGAGAGCGACGGGAAGTACAGCCCCGCGACCTCGTGCTCGATCCGCTTGCGGAGCACGAACGCCCGGCGCTCGAGGTCGAGCCCCGTCAGCGGGAAGCCACCCTCGGGACCTGCGACGAAGAGCTGTCGGAACGTCGGCTCGACGTCGCGCGCCATGGAGCCGATCGTCGAGTTGTCGATCGGAACGTCGCGCCAGCCGCAGACCCGCAGCCCCTCGTTGGCGACGATCTTCGCGATCGCCTCGACCGCGTCATCGGCCTGCGCGGCATCGCCGGGCAGGAACGCGGCCCCGACGGCGTACGTCCCGGCGGACGGCAGATCGAAGTCGCAGACCTCGCGGAAGAAGGCGTCGGGGATCTGGGTGAGGATGCCGGCGCCGTCACCGACGTTCTCCTCGGCACCCGTCGCTCCACGATGATCGAGCTGACAGAGGGCTGACAGCCCCTTCGCGACGATGTCGTGGCTCCGTCGGCCGTGCATGTCCACGACGAAGGCGACGCCGCAGGCATCGTGCTCGTGACGAGGGTCGTAGAGGCCCTGGGCCTCGGGGAGCGAACCACCGACCGTGGCGGTCGAGGAGTGCATGGGCAGGGCAGGACGGATCATTCGCTGGACCTTCTTCGGATCAACGGAACGGCAACGAACGACGAAGCTCGGCCGGTTCGGATCGGGACATCATTGGCCCATCGCGCCCTCGCAACGTAGCCACGGGCGCTTCGCGGCGACAAGCCGGAGCATCACCCTGCGCGCCACGGATGACGGGCGCGTGCGGTTGACTGCCCCGAACGCGGCAGATCGTCCGCGACGAGGGTGGGGACCGTGCGCGGCTGGATGGCACAGGGAACGCGGGCCCGGGACGGCGCCGTCCTGCTCGTCGTCGTGACGTCGCTGATCTTCACGATTGCGTCCGCCCTGTTCACCGTCTCGGAGCCGCTGACCTCACGCGCCCTGCTGACCGATCACCTCGATGATCGCTACGAGGCGGCGATCGAGGCCGAAGTGCTCGACGGGCGCGTCGGGATCCGCATCGACGACGACCTCGTCGCGATCCGCTCCCTCCGCGTCCGAGATGCCATCGCCGAGGGCATCGACGTGACCGCATCGCGACTGGCCAAGGAACGGGCCGACCAGCTCTACGTCGACGGGACCCCACCGCTGCCCGATGGTGCCGGTCCCACCCGGGTGTTCCTCGGTCGACTGACCGCACCCGAGCACGAGAACGCCGGTGCGCGGCGCCGCGCGGCGGTGCTCGTGCTCCTCGCCGCCGTCGTCGTGGCCGTCGCGCTCGATCGCGCGCGTGGTGCAGGACTGCTCATCTCGGCGGGGTTCGGGCTCTTCCTGTCATGGCTGATGCTGCGGCTCGGCTCGGCGCTGCTCGTCGTGGGCCTCGACCGGGCAGCTTCGGGTGGCGTGGCCGACGGAGCGCTCGTCCAAGAGGTCCTCGCCCGTCCGATGACGACGTTGCTCGCCGGCAGCGTCCTCGCCGCGGGCGCAGCTGTCGCCGAGCAGCGCCTTCGACCCTCGTTCGCCTCGGCTCCGTCAGGCCGCGCGCCGCTCACCGCTCACGCGCTCGCAGCGGGTTCAGCGGTCCACGACCGCGCCACCGCACCCCCGCAGCCCGCGGCAGCGCGGAGCCGCCCGATCAACACTGAGGTGCGCGCCACACCGGAACGTCTGAGCGGCGTTCGTCGCACGATCGAGGCGGTCGTCACCATCGGCGTGACCGTCGCGGTGACGGTCTTCATCGGGGCGTTCCTTGCCCGCCCGTACCTGATCCCGACCTCGTCGATGGCACCCGCCCTCGAGCCCGGGGACCGGATCCTCTCGGAGAGCGTCACGTACCGGTTCGGGTCGCCGGCCCGAGGGCACGTCGTGACGTTCCGGCCGCCCGACGGCGCGGCGACGGACGTCGCCACCCTCGTCAAGCGGGTGATCGGGCTCCCCGGCGAGCGCATCGAGCTCCGCGGAGGCGTGCTGCTCGTCGACGGCACCCGCGTCGAGGAGCCGTGGCTCGTCGATGACCCGCCGCGGCAGGATCACGGGCCGCTCACCGTGCCGCTCGACGCGGTGTTCGTCCTCGGCGACAACCGCGCCAACAGCGAGGACAGCCGGTTCTTCGGGACCGTCCCGATCGACCACATCGGTGGGCGGGTGGTCGTGCGGGTGTGGCCGACGAGCCGCCTCGGCGGCATCTGAACGCGCGGCTCCAACCTCAGACGTCGGCGGTGACGAACCACCACCGATCCACCACCGTCCGGACCCGCACGTGACCACGCCCACCACGACGCCGCGTCGGCGATTCGCCGTCGCCGGGATGGCCCTGCTGACCGCATCGGTCCTTGCGGTCGGGGTGGCCGCATCAGCCAGCCCTCGGGCTGAGACCGAGCTGCGGACGCTCGGCAACTACGCAGCGACCGTCCCGTTCGCGCTCCACGCGCCGACATGGGTGCCGGACGGCTACGCGCTCGTCGACGGCGACGGACCATGGACGACGTTCGCAGGAGAGCCCGACATCCACCGCGCCGAGATCATGTTCGCTCCGGCACGACTGGACGGCCCGCCGCCGCTGATGATCGCGCAGATGGACCACACGCGGCTGCCGGCGGTGACCCGGGCGTTGCCCGAGGTCCAGCTTGCTGAGGGAGTCGCGCATCACTTCCAGGGAGAGGTCTGGTCGGCCCTCTACTGGGAGGTCGGCGACCTGACCATGGCGATCGAGTACCGCCTGCTCGACGTCGCGGACGTTGCCCGCGTGGCGTCGTCGATGCGCCCCGTCGCGACCGGCTGAGCCGTCAGCGACGGGCTCGGAGGACCGTTCCGAGGACGGTGAGCAGCAAGGACTCGAACTGCAGCAGCGGCTGGCCGTTGCGGTCGAGCGCCTCGCGAGCCGTGGTGATTGCGGCGATGATCTCCGGGACGTCCGCGGCCCGGACGAGATCGGCCTCCCGTCGCAACACCTCGAGCCGGTCGACGTGCACGACGGCGTCCGCTCCGCCGCCGACCTGGACACAGAGCAGATCACGCAGCCATGAGCCGAGGTCGTCCAGCACGGCGTCGTAGGCACGGCGCTGAGCTTCCCGGACGGCCCGACGGTGACGCTGGTCGACCAGCGCTCGGACGCCTTTCGGCATCCCGCCGTCACGCTCGTACTCCGCGCGAAGGTCCGCGAGCTCGGCCGTGTTGCGGGCCTCCTGCGCCTTCGACTCGTGTCCGGCCGTCTCCACGACCATCGCCGCGAGGTCCAGCACGCCAGCCGGGCCGACATCGGCGAGCCGTCCCACGATCTCGCGACCCAGCCGGTGCGGGAGATCGGCCTGACGGTCCGCAGCGGCGATGTCGCGCAGGGCCTTGCGCTCGGCGGCCGCGGCCTTCTTGGAGGAGGATCCCTTGGCCTTCTCAAGGGCCGCCTCCGCCTTGCCACGTGCTGCGGCGGCGTTCTCCCGGACGCCGGAGAACACGACAGCCCGGTCCGCGATGGCGCGCACGCGGTCGGGCGATCCTTCCGCGGTCCGGGTGACCGCGAGGACCTCGTGCTCGTCGAGGCCGGCCTCGCGCGCCACGTCGGCCAGCGCATCGGGCTTCCACGACGTGAAGTCGACACGACGGCAGCGGGAGACGATCGTGTCCAGCAGCCCGGCCTCGTCGTCGGCCTCGAGCACCCAGATCGTCGAGGCCGGCGGCTCCTCGAGCACCTTCAGGAACGCGTTCTGCGCGGCCTCGTTCATGCGGTGCGCGGCGACGATCCGAACCACCCGGACGCGGCCCTCCGACAACGTTCGCGACGCCGCCGGGATCCACTCCTCGCGAACGGTCCGCACCAGGTACTCGGGTCCGGTCGGCACGAACTCGAGCAGGTTCGGGTGCACGCCCCGCTGGATCCGGCCACGTACGGAGGCGTCGCCGCCGCCGGGATCGTTGAGGTCCGCGGTCAGCGCAAGGACCGCCTCACGCTGCCCGACCGCGGGCGGCCCGCACAGCAGCCACGCGTGCGAGACCTCGTGCTGGTCGAGGGCCTGGCGGAACACGCCGAGGACAGCGGGCTGGTCTCGGACGGCGTCCCACGAGGGACCTGTGGCGGTGGCGGTGCTCATGCCCGCACCGTAGGCCGTGCCCCCGACACCGTCACGCGCCCTCGAGCGCTTCGGGTGGTGGCCGGGGCGGCCCCGCACGCGGGACCCGCATCTCGACCGTGGCCGGGGCGACGCGGAACCACGTGGGCCGTCGCTTCGCCATGGCGTTCAGCACGTCGTCGGTCAGCGTGGCCGGTTCCGCGGTGCCGTCGAGGACGAGCCAGCGTCTGACGTCTTCGGAGGCGAGCTCGCGGAACGCCTCGTTGACGGTGCGATGGAACGGCAGACCCGCGGACTCGAGCCGGTCCGGGGCGTCGACGCCGGCCGCCCGACGCAGACCGACCGCCGCGTCGATGTCGAGGAGCACGACCATGTCCGGGAGCAGCTCGTCGGTGGCCCACGCGTTGAGGCGCTTGACCGGATCGTTGCCGAGACCCCGAGCGGTCCCCTGGTAGACGATCGACGAGTCGATGTAGCGATCACACAGGACCACGGCCCCGCGCTCGAGCGCCGGACGCAGCACCTCGTCGGCGTGCTGGGCCCGGGCTGCTGCGTAGATCAGCGCCTCGGCCCGGCTCCCGACCGCAGCGCTCCCGTGCCGGAGGACCACGTCGCGGAGCTGCTCGCCGAGCTCGGTGCCACCCGGTTCGCGGGTGACGATGACCTCCAGATCGAGCGCAGCCAGCGACTGGGTGACGAGGTCGAGCTGGGTGGACTTGCCCGCGCCTTCCCCGCCCTCGAACACGACGAACAACCCCGGCAGCCCGTGCGGCGACGGCGGTGCCTCGCCGGTGCGCGCCCCGCTGGTCAGGACGCGGAAGATCGAGCGTCCGGTGAGCACGGCGCCGACGAGCGCGAGCGCCCCGCTGCCCATGAGCACGAGCCGCTCCCCGACGAACGGGTTGTAGGGGTAGATGCCGGTCGCAGCGTCCGGAGCTGCGCGCCCGATGATGCCGACGAAGGCCGGCCCGATCACGAGCGAGAGGAAGAGCGCGAGCCGAGCCCCGGAGTTGAAGACCGCGAAGGTTCGCCCGCGCAGCTCGTCGTCGACGTACTGCTGAAGCATCGTGTAGCCGACGAGGAACGCGACCCCGGCCCCGGCACCCATGATGAAGGCCGGCACGAGCGCCACGTCCAGACGCGGCGAGATCGCCGAGAGGAAGAGGCCGATCCCGGCCACGCCGATGCCCGGGGCGAACAGGCGCTCCTTGCCGATCCGGTCCGAGAGCCTCCCCGCCGATGCAAGGCCCGCCATCAGGCCGAAGCCGACGACGGCGCCGATGATGCCGAAGCCGGACTCGCCGGCGTTGACGACCCGCGTGAAGAGCGGCCCGATCGCCATCACGACGCCGGCAGCGAAGAACGCGGCCATCACTCCGGAGACGAGCGCCCCGATCAGCGGGTGCCGCCCGATGAAGACGAACCCTTCCTTGAGCTCTTCCCACGCGTTGGGGCCGTCGCCACGCTCCCGGACCTCACGAGCCTCCCGCGTCCGACCCATCGCCTCGAGCGGGATGCCCCCGATGAAGGTCGCCGAGATCATGAAGGTCCCGGCGTTCACCCAGATCGCGAGCGCCTGCGGGGTCTCGGCGAGGAAGCCGGAGGTGGCGATCGCGCTCGAGAGCGCCGTCAACACGGCGAACAGCCCGGCTCCGACCGGCAACATGCCGTAGATGACGAAGAGGCTCATCTGGTTCGCGAGGACCAGGTCCTCCTCGTCCTCGACGAGGTTCGGGAGCGTGGCGTCCTTGGCCGGGATGAACAGCATCGCCAGGATCTCGACGACCAGCGTCGCCACGAACAGCTGGAACACGTCGTTGGCGAAGACGATCGCGAACATGACGAGGCCACGGCCGATGTCGGTCGCCACCATCGTCCGCTTGCGGTCCCAGCGATCCGCGAAGACCCCCGCGATGGGACCGAACAACAGCGTGGGAAGCACGCGTGCGATCATCACCCCGGAGAGCGCGAACGCGGCCTTGGAGCCGCTGCCCTCGATCTTCTCCGTCAGCGACAGGATCGCGAACAGGCCGATCCAGTCGCCGAGCGAGGTCGTGACGGTGGCAAGCAGCAGGTTGCGGAACCCGGCGTTCGAGAGCAGGCGTCGCCAACCGCTGGGCCCGGTGTCGACGATCGGCGACACCAGCCCTTCGGCCTCGGCAGGTGCCGGTTCGATGTGAGCCACCTCAACAGGTCGGACGTTGGCGTGAGGCTACGCCAGCGAGCCCCGCTGACCGACGCAGGAGATACGTCCCGAACGGACAGTCGCGCTGGACGCATCCGGGCCCGAGGTCAGGGCAGCCGCATCGTGCCGACATCGGTGAGCTCGTAGAGCGAGAGGATGGTGTCGCCCCCGGTGTGCCCGTAGAGCCCGACCTCCGCCATGACCCAGCCGCGGAAACGTCCGGCGTCATCGATCACCTGGAGCATCGGCTTCAGGTGCCCCGCCTCCTCTTCCGCGCTGCGGTCACCGATGCAGTCGTCGTGGAGGGAGGCGCGCTGGTGGTTGAGGTAGTTGCGGCGTCCGCCGGTCCCTGCGAGCAGGTACTGGGTGGTCACGGTGTCGAACCGGCTGCAGCCGGTCGCGCACGGCCGGAACATGCCGAGGTTGATGCTGGTCAGCCCACCGGTGAGCGCGCCGTTCTGGTTGGCGCTGTACGCGCCGCGGTACGTGCGGTCGTACCGCGTGTCCGCGACCAAGCGATCAGCGGAGACGGACTTCGAGAAGCCCCTCCGGCTGCCGTACGCCCAGCCGGTGTTGGCACCGTAGGACGAGCCGACGAAGGTCAGCTTGGTCAGCAGCGGGTCCGAGGAGATGTCGACCAGCCAGGTCTCGCGCGCATCACCCGGCCAGATGATCGAGAGGGCGTTGCCCACGACGAGGTAGCGCCCGTACGTGCGTCGCTGCCCTTCGGCGTCCTCGAACCGGTCGGCGGTCCAGACCTCGCAGTGGCCACAGGTCGACCCGGTCCGGATCCCGGTCGGGGCGGCGCCGGTGCGGCTGGAGCGCGACTCCCTGGCATGCCAGTACCACGAGTCGTCGACGACGGTGCCGTCGTCACGGAAGCTGTACTGCGCCAGCCGCGCCCACGGCTCCTCGATGCCTTCGACCAACCGTCCGATCGCGACGACGAAGTTCCCGCGGTCCCCGAGCGCGACCCGCGTCGACACGCCTCCGGCCAGCGTGACGCCCGTGGGGAGCGTCGAGGCGAGGGGAGGGTCCACGACCGGGGCCTCGATGAACCGCGGGTCGACCGAGATCGTGTCGAGCGCGAACGCTTGCTCGCCCCGGACGACGGTGGCGAGCAGGGACAGCAACGCGAGCGCAGCGATCAAGCTTCGTCGTCGAACGACCGCACCCGTGCCCATGTCTTTCCCCTCGTGGTGGACGCTCGCGCCCCGCAGCGTCGGCCCATCTGACGTTGACCCTATCTACGGCATGACTACTCAGCGTATTGAGGGGCAACGCCGAGCGATCGACGCGCGAACGGCCAACACGTGACTGGGCGAAGCCGACATACGGCGTCATCGTCGGCTGGCTCAGCATCGCCTTCGCCGCGCTCATGTCCCTCTTCTTCATCGCGGCGTTCTCGGGCGGCGGGAGCTTCTGAACGCCCGCGACCCAGCCCGGGTGCGCGCCCTGCGCCCCACGCTGGACCGGCGGACGTTGGGGGGCCATTTCACCGCGGGTAGTATCCGCGCCGGTGACCCGGCTGATCCGACGTGTTCAACGCATCGCGAGCCGCGGGCCATCGAGGGGCTTCCGGGCTCCTGACGCATGCCCGTCTGCACCACGACGGAGGTCGCGCGCTCACCCGTGCGGCGTCCACCGATCCGGGCTGCTTCCCGCACACCTCCACATCGACTCCTGCCGACCGGCGACCGATCGATGCCCATGTCCACGATCACAAGGACCACTTCACCGTGAGTGCCATCCCATACATCGCTGTTGTAGCGGCGCTTTCAGGCCTCGGCCTGGCGTTCTACTTCTACGGCGTCGTCAACAAGGCCGACCCCGGCAACGACCGCATGCAGGAGATCGCCCTGGCGATCCGCGAGGGCTCGCAGACCTTCCTCCGCACCGAGTACAAGTGGGTGGCGGTCTTCGTCGCCATCATGGCCGTCCTCATCTTCACGCTGCTCCCGTACGGCGTGTACGGCGGGCTCGCGTACCTCATGGGTGCGATCTTCTCCGCCAGCGCCGGTGTCATCGGCATGCAGATCGCGACCGCGGCCAACGTCCGCACCGCAGAGGCAGCACGCGGAGGCGCCGAGAAGGCCCTCCCGCTCGCCTTCCGCGGTGGAGCCGTCATGGGCTTCACGGTCGCCGGACTGGGCCTGCTGGGCATCAGCCTCGCGTACATCTTCTTCGTCGACGTCCTCAAGGTCGACGACGCGTTCCAGGTCGTGGCGACCTTCGGTCTCGGTGGTTCCTCCATCGCGCTGTTCGCCCGCATCGGTGGCGGCATCTACACCAAGGCTGCTGACGTCGGCGCCGACCTCGTCGGCAAGGTCGAGGCCGGCATCCCCGAGGACGACCCCCGCAACCCCGCCACGATCGCCGACAACGTCGGTGACAACGTCGGCGACGTCGCCGGCATGGGCGCGGACCTCTTCGAGTCCTACGCCGGGTCGCTCGTCGCCCCGATGATCCTCGCCTCGCTGCTCTTCCTCGGACCGGTCACCAACGACACCCTCCAGGCCGTCGGCACCGACGGTGTCTCCGCCCTCGGTGGCGGCGTCATCACCGGCCTCACCGTCCAGGCGCTGTTCCTCTTCCCGCTGCTCATCGCCTCCATCGGCATGTTCGCCTCCATCGTGGGCGCCCTGATGGTCCGCGGTTCCGCGACGAAGTCGCTCGCATCGCAGCTCCACCTCGGCACCAACATCGCGATGATCTCCACCGCGATCCTGTCGGTCGTCGCAGGCGTCGTGTTCTTCGCTGACCTCCCGGGCATCGACAACGGCCTGTGGCTCGGCCTCGTCATCCCGATCGGCCTCGCCGCCGGGTACCTCATCGGGTTCACGTCCGAGTACTACACCTCGGACCACTACCCGCCCGTCAAGAACCTCGCCCAGCAGTCCGAGACCGGCCCCGCCACGGTCATCATCGCCGGCATCGCCGACGGGATGCTCTCCACGGTCGCCTCGGTCGTCCTCGTCGTCAGCGCCATCGGTGCCGCGTACTTCGCCGGGCAGCAGGCCTTCGCCGCCGAGTTCGCCGTCAACGGTGGCCTGTACGCCGCAGCGCTCGCCGCGGTCGGCATGCTCGCCACCACCGGTGCGGTCGTCGCGGTCGACGCCTACGGGCCGATCTCGGACAACGCTGGTGGCATCGCCGAGATGGCGGAGCTTCCGCCGGAGGTCCGTGAGGTCACCGACGGGCTCGACGCGCTCGGCAACACCACCGCCGCCGTCGCCAAGGGCTTCGCGATCGGCTCCGCCGCGCTCACCGCGCTGGCGCTGTTCCGCTCCTTCACCGCAGCCGTCTCCCCCGAGGCCGGCACCGCGCTGAACCTCGACATCACTGAGGTCCCGGTCATCATCGGCCTCTTCCTCGGTGCCATGATCACCTTCGCGTTCGCCGCGATGACCATGAAGTCGGTCGGCAAGGCCGCCCAGGCCATGATCGTCGAGGTCCGTCGCCAGTTCGCTGAGATCCCGGGCCTCCGTGAGGGCCTCCCGGGCGTCAGGCCGGACCACAAGCGCTGCATCGACATCTCCACGCAGGCATCCCTGCGCGAGATGGTCCTGCCGGGTGGCCTCGCCGTCGCCCTGCCGCTGATCATCGGGTTCATCTCGCCGCAGGCGCTCGGCGGCTTCCTCGCCGGCGCGCTGACCTCGGGCTTCATGCTCGCGATCTTCATGTCCAACGCCGGTGGCGCGTGGGACAACGCGAAGAAGTACATCGAGGCCGGCAACCACGGCGGCAAGGGCTCCGAGCAGCACAAGGCTGCCGTGACCGGTGACACCGTGGGTGACCCGTTCAAGGACACCTCCGGCCCCGCGATGAACATCCTCATCAAGGTCATGACGATCGTGTCGCTGGTGTTCGCACCGAGCTTCCTCTGATCTGACCCAGCACGTCCGGCCGCGGGCCGCCTCCTTGACGGGGGCGGCCCGCGGCCGTTGTGCGGCGCGAGGAAGGCGCGATCTGATGTTGAGTCAACGTGAAGGTTTGTCACCCGATGCCACGGGCATGATCGGGGTGTCTCCGCAGCTCGCTTCTCAGCTGCGGCGTCCCCTCCCTGCTCGATGAACGCAAAGGAAGACCGCTCATGGCAACCGACACGACACGCCGGGGCTGGCTCGAGGACACGAACATCTCCGAAACCACCGACGGCCTGAATGACCGGACCGACGACGCGCTCCGCGCATCGACCGACGACGCCCGCCAGGGCCGCGCCGACGCCGACTCCCGCACGAGGGCCGCGCTGCCCAACGTCGTCGACAAGGCCCGAGGCGCAGTCGACCGACTCCTCGGTCGCAACGACGTCAGCTGACCAGCCGGATCAATCACGGGGCGCAACCACCACCGTCGGGGACGACACCCACAAGGAGCTCCCGTGAGCACCCACTCCTCCACCCCCGGCCTCGCTGCCGGTCACGCCGAGCCGGTGGTCGCCCACCTGTCTGGCCGCCTCGTCGGTCTCATCGACCTCCAGCTGACGCTGAAGCACGTCCACTGGAACGTTCTGGGGCCCAACTTCGTCGCCGTCCACGGGATGCTCGACCCGCAGACCGACCAGGTCCGCTCCTTCACCGACGAGATCGCGGAACGCATCGCCACGCTCGGCGGGGTCCCCAACGGCTTGTCCGGCAACCTCGTCGAGGAGCGCTCCTGGGCCGACTACCCGCTCGGACGCGCGAGCACCGAAGCTCACCTCGCCGAGCTCGACGACGTCTACAACGGGGTGATCGCCGACCACCGCGCCGCGATGCGCGCCGTGGAGGACCTCGACGCCGTCAGCCACGATCTGCTCGTCCGGCAGGCCGGCGGCCTGGAGCTCTTCCAGTGGTTCGTCCGATCGCACCTTGGTGGAGCGAACCCCGTCCGATGACCACATCGGCGGACGACATGTCCGGTTCTGACGCCTATGTTTGGGCTCTTCCCTTTCCTCAGGAGCAGGTGTCCATGAACGATCGACTGAGCGTCGAGGTCATCGACGACCCCGCATGTGTCCGCGTGTCCGGTGAGGTCGACGCAGCGACGTCGCCGCGGCTGCAGCAGACGCTCGAGGCATGTGCCGCCAAGAGCACGGACCTCGAGCTCGACCTCACCGGCGTCACCTTCATCGATTCGCTCGGCATCCGCGTGCTGGTCCGAGCGCACGAGCTCACCGCCGGTGCCGGCGGGTCCCTCCGCATCCCCAACGTCTCAACGGTCGTGCGGCGCGCGCTGACCTACGCCGGCCTCGTGGACCACCTCGGGATCTCCGAGAACGGGACGGACGCGTCATGACGCCGACCAGCACCCGCACGACGCGGATCCGGGTCGAGATCCCCACGCGGCCCGAACAGGTTCGGGTGCTGCGTCTGGCGGCCTCGTCCCTGGCCAGCGACAGCGGCCTGTCGACCGAGCGCATCCAGGACCTCGCCCTCGCGATCGACGAACTCGCCAGCGCCGTCATCGATGCCGTCGAGGACGACAGCTGCCGGCTGCTCGTCACGCTCGACGCGGACGACCTCGGGATCGGTCTGCGGGGTCGTGTGGTGGACGGCGCCCCCTCCGAGGTTCTCCTGCATGACGTCGCCCGCAGCATGGTCGACGCGGTCTGCGACGACTGGTCGGTCAGCGAGCCCGGCACCAGCGCGTCCTTCCGCCTGACGATGCTGGTGCGTGATGCCGGCTGACATCGATGACCGGACCGAGGATCTCGAGCGCTTCCGGACCCTTCGGGCGGGCGGCGACCCTTCGCTGCGCGACGCGCTGATCCAGAGCAACCTCGGGCTCGCCGTGCACTTCGCGGGGCGCTACGCACGCAGGGGTGTCGAGCGCGATGACCTGGTCCAGATCGCCACGATCGGGCTGGTCAAGGCCGTCGACGGCTTCGACCCCGACCGAGGGGTGCCGTTCGCGTCCTTCGCCCGCCCGTTCATCACGGGTGAGATCCGACACTGGTTCCGCGACAAGGCCTGGGCCATCCGTGTGCCGCGTGGGGCGAAGGACCTGTACACCCGGATCGTCCGCGAGCGCAGCGGGATCGAGATGCGTCTCGGCCGCCCGGCGACACCCAAGGACATCGCCGACGAGCTGCAGGTCACCGTCGACGAGGTCCTCGAGGCGCTCGACGCCGGGCGCTCCTTCACCGCCAGCTCGATCGACGCCAAGCCGGAGACCGGCAACCTGGCCTCGGCGGACAGCGAGCAGGGCTACCTGACCGTCGAACGACGGATGGTGCTCGCGGAGCTCCTCGCAGGCCTCGACGAGCGGGAAGCGCGGATCATCCACCTCCGGTTCGTCGAGGAACGGTCGCAGTCCGAGATCGCCGAGGACGTCGGGGTCTCGCAGGTGCACGTGTCGCGACTGCTGCGATCGACGCTGGCGAAGATGCGCGCGCAGATGCTCGACGACGACGACCGCATGCCCGATGACTGACCTGTGACCATGACCGATGCTGGCAGTCTGCTCGGGACCATCACGGTCGCCGACGTCGCGTCGCTGATCCACGACCTCCGCGACGTCGCCACGGCTCCGGACCGCACGACCGTCATGCAGGCGCTTGCCCGCACGCTGGCGCCCCGCTTCGGCGATCACCTCTTCGTCCACCTCGAGGGCAGTGATTCCCTGGGCGAGCTCTTCTCCCCTGACGGCACCAGCGCGGTCATCGCGGAGGGCGGCGTCCTCACGGCGTTCTCGGAGGTACTGCTCCGTGGTGAGTCCGCGGCCGCCAGCGTCGATGACCCGTCCGTGCTCGCCGCGCTGCTCGGTCCTGACGACACCGCTGCTCGCGTGGCACTGATCGTCCCCCTGACCCATCGCGATCGCTCCCTGGGCGTGATCGCCCTGCTCCGTTACGCCGCCGCACCTCGATCGGCGGCCGTCCTCGCCCTGCTCGAGGCAACGGCGTCGCTGCTGTCCTCGACCCTGCACCAGGCCCTCTCGCACGAGCGTGCCGTGCTCACGTCCGAGGCCTTGCTCAGCGCGACGGTCACCGACGTCCTTCCGGAGGCCGACGGCTACGTCCTCTCCGCGTTCCTCGAAGCAGCCCACGGCCATGGGCTCGGCGGCGACTGGTACGACGCGGTCATGTCCAACGACGACACCGTCATGTTCGCGGTCGGTGACGTGGTCGGCCACGACGCAGGGTCCGCGTCGCTGATGACACAGCTCCGCAACGCAGTCCGTGCCTACATGGTCCTCGACACCTCGCCCGGCGAGGTGCTCGACAACGCCGCCAACTTCTTGGCCGCGACCGACATCCCCGGGATGGCGACCCTGTGCGTCGGCCGGCTCGACACCATCACCGGCAGAGTCGTGGTCGCGCGCGCCGGACATCCCCCACCCATCGTCGCCGGCCGCAAGACCTCCATCGCGCCGATCGCGCCGGATCCCGTCCTCGGCTCTGTGCGGATCCTGCGCCACCGCGAGGACACGCTGACGCTCGGACCGAGCGAGCTCCTGCTCGTCTTCACCGACGGGGTCATCGAGCGCCGTGGCCAGTCTCTCGACGACGGTCTCGCAGCCCTCGCCAAGCGCGCGCAGACGTGGAGCGCGGAAGCAGCCGGAGACCTGGCCCGCCTGCTGAACCAGGAGATCCGTGCCGTGGCCGAGGACGACGCGTGCCTGCTCGTGATCGGTCGTCGGTCGCAGCACCGTCGCAGGCTGAGCGTTCGGCTCGCGGCCGACGTCGAGGAGATCGCTCGAGTCCGACACCGCTGCGCGAGCTGGCTCCGGCGCCGCGGCGTCGAGGCCGAGACGATCGAGCTCGTGTCGCTCGCGCTGTCGGAGCTCTGCGCCAACGGGATCGAGGCCGCGGCTCCGGGCACGGACATCGGCGTGGCGGTCGCGTTCGACGACCACCGAGCCTCGGTCGCGGTCAGCAACGTCGGCAACCGTTTCAATCCGCCACCGCCACCGTCGCCGACCGCGCCGCGCGGGCGCGGGCTGATGATGCTGCGCAACGCATCGGACCGGCTCGAGATCGAGCACGAGGACGGCACGACGTCGGTCAGCTGCGTCTTCATCCGACCGTGATGCTCAGGGGGCGACGAACCCTCGGAGCACGTCGACGATCTCCTGGGTCTGCCAGCCTTCGGTGGCGCTACCCACGGTGAGCTCGAGGAAGCAGGTGTCGGTGGTCGGCCCTGGAGCCGTCCATCCCCACGTGTACCAACCGCGCTCCTCCAAGACCTCGAGCGCGCGGAGGTCGACGACGTCCTTGGGCGCGTCGAGCAGCAGATGACACATGTTCGTGGGCGGCGGGTCCGGTGTGGCTCGGACTCCGTCGATCTCGGTGAGCGCAGCGACGATCTCCGCGCATCGCGCGACGTACTCCCCCATCGCGGGGAGGTGGCGCTCGAGCCCCGCCAGCCCGGAGGCGGCCAGCGGCCAGAGCCCGAAGATCGTGCCGCCATGACGGCGACGCCACACCGCGGCGCGGGAGATGAAGTCCTCGTCGCCCGCGAGGATGCAGCCAGAGATGCCGCCGAGCCCCTTGTAGAGCGAGACGTAGATCGAGTCGAAGAGCTCGGCGATGTCCGGCAGCCCGACGCCGAGGGCGGGCTGCGACTCCCAGAGCCGGGCTCCGTCGAGGTGCGTCGCCGTGCCGGCCTCGCGCACGAGCGCGGTCTGGCTCTCCAGCTCCTCGAACGTCGGCAAGGTGCCGCCGAGCTCGCGCTGCGGCAGCTCCCAGAGGACCGCGGCGAGCGGCTCGGCGATGGACTCGAGGTCCGCGAGGGTCAGCGGCGTCGCCCGGTTGCCGACCGGGAGGATCCGCAGGCCGTGCAGGATCGCCGGTCCCTGCTCCTCGTGGAGGATCAGGTGCGAGAGCGGGTGCATCGCCACGGCTGGCGTGCCGTGGTCCTCGGTGTGGATGCGCAGCGCGATCTGCTGCGCCATCGTCCCGCTCGGCATGAAGATGGCAGCGTCCTTGCCGAGCAGGACGGCCACGCGCTCCTCGAGCTGTGCGACGACGCCACCGTCGCCGTACACGTCGACCGCGACGTCGTGGCCGAGCCACGTCAGGTGCTCCCTGGCGGTCGGGCGACCGTGCCCGTTGAGGAAGCGCGTCGCCGCGGCCTTGGCTGCCGCGACGCGGTCCTCGTGCTCGGTCACCGGACGCGGCCGAGAGCGACGACCATCGGCTGGCGCCGATCCAGCAGAGGGTCGGGACGCAGCTCGACCGAGAGGTCGTAGACGCCGCGAGCCGCGAGCATCTGGCCGACCTCGCGTTCACCGGCCGAGGACCGGCTGATCGTGCCCAGGACGGGGTGCTCGACCTTGGCCATGTCCGCGTTGCCGCGGACGCACTGGAAGTAGACGGGTCCGCCGGCGAGCAGACCGAAGAAGGTGTCGAGCACCGTTTCCCACTGATCGCGGGGCGTGTGGTCGAGCGAGCCGGAGAGCCACAGGCCGTTGAACGATCGCGGCTTGAACGGCAGCATGTCGTAGCGGGCGCGCACCAGCGGATCACGAGGCAGGAGCATGCGCGCGACCTCGAGGTTGCCCTTCGAGAGGTCGACGCCGACGGCGTGCAGACCGGCGTCACGCAGCAGCCGCATGTCCGACGCCGGGCCACAGCCCGCATCGAGCACCAGGTCGCCCTTGTTCGCCATCGCGGCGAAGCGGTGCACGTCCGCCGTCGGGCGACGACGTCGGTAGGACTGCTGGTATGCGCGCGCGTGCTCGTCGTACGCGTCGACGGACGCGACGAGTCGCGGGTCGAGCGGCGGCACGACGACGGCGTGTGCGGATGAAGACGGGGCCAACGTGGAGATCCTGCGTCTGGAGGCGTTCCACGAGCCTAGTCAGCGCCTTCCCTCCCGCCGCGTCGTCGGTCGAGGACGTGCACCCTGCATCCTGCCGCGACCGCACGCCGGACTGTCACACCCGGCTGGTTCACTCCCCCCATGACCCCATCCGACGTGCTCGATCTCATCGCCGTCGCCGGTGCGGCGGCAGCCACGCCGAACGCGTCGGAGCACGAGGCCGATGAGGACTCCGGGCTGATCCACCGGCTTCCGCTGCCGCCCCGACACGCGGAGGTCGTCGCGGTACCCGACGACCTGCCACCGCTTCTGGTCCGGCGTCTTGAGCGTGCCGGGATCACCGAGCTCTGGTCGCACCAGGTCGCCGCCCTGACCGCGGTCCGTGCCGGCGACGACGGGACGCTCTTCGATCGCGCCGTCGCGCTGGAGCTGATCGCTCCCACCGACGACCCGGCCGTGGTCCGTGTGCTCCTCCCGGACATCCTCGCCGCCGGACGGGCGCTGCTGACCATGGGCGTGAGCTTCGCGCG
>CBDTYW010000022.1:0-22349 GCA_965364735.1 uncultured Nitriliruptoria bacterium | reverse complement strand
GGTCGGGGCGGCACGGTGGCCCGGTCACATGGCGGTGGTGGGAGGACCGGGCGGTCGGTGGATCAGGGGATCGGCATCCCGTTGACGGTCATGGTCCCGCCGTCGTTGAAGGCGTCGTTGCCCGTTCCGGCGAGGTTGCCCCCGAAGGTGGTGTTGAGCACCGTTGTCGTCGACGTCGAGGAGTTCCAGAACCCGCCGCCCTCATTGGCGGCCACGTTCTGCTGGACCTCACCGTTCCGGAAGAGGATCTCCCCGGCGCCGGTGATGTGCATCCCGCCGCCGTTGCCCGGCTCGGCGCCAGCGTCGTTGTTGTGGAGCTCCACGCCGTCGAAGGACGCGTAGCTGCCGTTGAGCAGCTCGACTCCTCCGCCGGCACGGACGGCCGTGTTGCCCGAGATCAAGGTCTCGCTGACGATGAGGGTCGATCCGTCGATCATGAACCCGCCGCCGGAGCCGCCTGTGTTCATCGCGTGGTTGTCCTGAACGACCGAGTCGTGCATGGTCATGGTCCCACCGGACCAGACGCAGATGGCTCCGCCACCGAGGTCCGCCGCGCCTCCGTCGGAGGTGTTGCCGGTGAAGGTCGCGAAGGACATCGTCACCGATCCCGCGGTGGCTTCGAAGCCCCCTCCGTAGAGTTCGGTGCTGTTGTTCTGGAAGGACGGCTGCGTGAAGATGCCGGTTGACTCGTAGGCGTGGGCGCCACCGCCAGGTCCGACAGCCATGTTGTTCGCGAACAACGAGTCGTGGACCGAGTAGTCGTCGGTGAAGGTGATCCGGAGCCCGCCTCCTTCGCCGAAAGCTTGGTTCTGGGTGAACTCGCTCCCGGTGATCTCGGCGCCGTTGGCACGCCACAGCGCGAGACCGCCGCCGCCGCCGAAGGCCAAGTTGTCGACGAGGTGCGACTGGCGCATCTCGAAGTCGCGGCTTCCTTCGGTCGGGCCGGCGTGCGAGATCGCACCGCCGTGGGAGGATGACACGTTGTTGCGGGCTTCCACGTTGGTCATGTAGAGGTCCGACATGCTCGAGACCGCTCCACCGCTGCCACTCGCGGTGTTGCGATCCATCTGCATGTCGAACATCGACACACAGCCATCGGACGTGCGCATCGCGCCGCCGTCTCCCCCGGCCTCGTTGTCGTTGATCTGTGAGTTGCTGATCACGGCGTTGGCGTCGACGACGTCGATGGCGCCGCCGGAGCCGTTGGCCGTGTTGTCCTCGAGCAGCGAGTTCGAGATGTCGAGGTGCTGGATGCCCCCGCAGGCGAGGCCAGTCGGGTTGTCATCCTCCGGTGCCGCGAGGTCTGGCGACCCGATGGAGATCGCACCACCGTTGCCGGCTGAGGAGCTGTTGCGGATCTTGCTGTCATGCACCCAGATGCCGCTGAAGCCTCGGGCTCGGATGGCGCCACCGTCTCCTTCGTCGAACTCGTCCGGTCCCGTGTTGCTGTCGGTGTCACCGTTGACCAGCACGACGTTGGAGAGCTCGAGGAAGCTGTCGCGGACGTCGAAGGCACGGTCGAGGAAGTTCGCGTCGATGTTGACGCCCCGCCCGTTGAGCGTCACCGAGGCGCCGTCGAGATCGAGGTCACCGGTGAGCCCGGAGTTCTCGCCCGTTCCCGGGATCGTCAGCTTGTGCTTGGCCGTGGACGCGAAGTTGACGTGGGTGTGTCCGCCCAGCGCGGAGGCCTCCTGGATGGCGGCCCGGAGCGTGCACTTGCCGGTGGCGTCCTTGCAGACGCCGTCGCCGACGTTGGCGTCGACCTTGTCGAGCCGGGAGTTCACCCGGAAGGTCTGGTCGGCCGGTGCTGCGGCGATGGTTGCGAAGCTCGCTGCAGCCATGGCTGCCAGCGTGCCGAGACGTACGGTTCGACTGCGATGCATGGGTTGTGCTCCCCCTCTGAAACTTCCGGACGCGGACGGGCCGGTTCGCGCCCCCGCTCGCGTGCCCCGGACGGGGAACGAGCACGTGACCGTCCAGCACGAGCCGGTCGGTCACAATCTGCATGAATCACCCAACTCGCCCGAACGGCCGCTGTCCAGTAGTCACTTCGGGCTATTGAGGCGTTGCGCGCCCACCGGCCATCATCGCGCGGCGAAGCCACGATGTGGGACCGTTGGGCGGCACATGGCTGAGTGATGTCCTTGTCCAGCGCGATGGCGCCAACCATTGCCCCGCGACGGCCTCACGGCGGAACGGCCGCCACGCGAGTGCGTGGCGGCCGTTCCGAGTTGCTGCTGTGGTGCGTCAGTCCTGCACGTCCGCGCCGAACGGTGCGAAGTTGCCGCTGATGGTGGTGCCGTCGACGCTGAGGAAGCCGTCGTTGAAGACGCCGCCGCCCGCGTTGGCGGCAGTGTTCTGGATCACGTCTCCGCCGGACAGGAACAGGTCACCGTCGTTGTAGACGCCGCCGCCGCCAGCGGCGGTGTTCCCCTTGATGAGGGAGTCGGAGATCTTGAAGAAACCCCAGTTCATGATTCCGCCACCCGATCCGGCGGTGCTGTTGTTCTGGATGATCGAGTTCTGCATCCACATGTAGCCGCCGTCGTTGAAGACGCCGCCGCCCTCGAAGTCAGCGACGTTGTCGTGGATGTTGACGTGGGACAGGCCGAGCTCACCGAAGAGCACCGCGATGCCGCCCCCCGAAGTGGCCGAGTTGCCCGAGATCGTCGTCTGCTTGATCATCGGGAACGCGTAGTCCTCGTCGTGGTCGAGTGGCACCGGTCCGTTGCCGAGGCCCCCGAACGGGATGGCGAAGATGCCGCCGCCGATCTCCGTTGCCTCGTTGTTGGAGATGACGGAGTCGTAGATGTCGAGCCCGCCCAGCTGGGCGATCCCGCCACCGATCCCGGCGTGGTTGTCGGTGATCGTGGACTGGCCGAAGCGGCCCCATCCCAGCTCGATGACGCCGACGCCGCCGCCTGCACCGCCACCGGCAGAGTTGCCGTGGATGGTGCTCTGGACGACTTCGAGCATCCCGAAGACCGCGACGCCGCCGCCTGCGGCGAACTCCAGGTCGTGGTCCGCGACGATGACTCGGCCCTCGTCCGAGGTGACCGCGTTGTCGCGAACCTCGACGTCGGCGAGCATGACCGGCGCGAAGCCCATGATGCCGCCGCCAGCGAAGGTCGCGGTGTTGCGCTCGACGTCGACGTCGCGCAGCTCGACCGGCGTCATGCCCATGGCGGAGAACCCGCCGCCGACCCCGTAGGACATGTTGTCGCTGATCGTGGAGCCGGTGACGAGCGCACCAGCGTTCGTCGTGGCGATGCCGCCGCCGGACTCGTAGGCCGTGTTGCCCTCGAAGACGCTGTTCGAGACGTCGAGGAACGACGGGGTGAACGGCAGCCAGGGCTGACCCTCGACCCATTCGGCGTTGAGGAAGTCGCCCCAGTCGTCTTCGCCGCTGACCGACACGGCGCCGCCGGCGCCGGACGCCGTGTTGTTGAAGAAGCGGCTGTCGCGGATGAGCACGTCGCTCGTGTGGGCCCGAACCGCGCCACCGTCGGCCTGGAAGAACTCGTGGTCGAACGGCACGGCGCACAGGTCGGTCGAGTTGTCCAGGTCACAGATGATCGGTCCCGGGAAGAAGAAGCTGTCGGCCGCGTCTCCGTTCACGACGGTGACGTTCTGCAGCGTCAGCCCGCCGTCGCGCACGTCGAAGGCGCGGTCGATGTGCATGGCGTCGATGTTGACGCCGCGACCCTGAAGGGTGACATGGGCGCCGTTGATGTCGAGGTCGCCGGACCAGTTGTTGTCGTCGTCGCGACCTTCGATGGTCAGCTTGTGCTTGGCGGTCGAGGCGAACTTCACGAGCGTGTGGCCGCCGAGCTCGTTGGCCTCGGTGATCGCGGCGCGCAGCGTACACTTGCCGGTGGAGTCCTTGCAGATCCCGTCACCTGGGTTCGCGTCGACCTTGTCGAGGCGCGAGTTGACGCGGAATGTCTGGTCGGCGGCCGGAGCGGCCGCGATCGTCATGAGTCCGCCGGCAGCAAGTGCCAACGTCATGCCGATTCGGACAGTGGATGATCGATGCATGTGTGCTTCCCCCCTCAGGGCAACAGTCAGAGATCACCGGAATGGGCCGGTGTGATTGGACCAACCAAACAGGCCGATCGGCCATTGTCCACTGGTCATGACGCGAATGGCCCACTTCGTGCGCTCTTGCCGTTCGTCACGGGACAGGTCAGTCGTGCTGTCCCAGGTCGCACCCGCCCAAGTCGCGCCTGGGGAGGCAGGTCGGCGACACGGCCGATCGGGAGACCGACCACCTCGCCGGCTCATCACGCTCAGGGGTCGATTGAACGCGCGGTGCGTGCCCGTTGTGGAGGGGGTCGGGTCGCGGCCTCGTGGGGGGCACGGATACCTTGCTGCATCGGTCGCCCACATCCTCGGCGGCCATCCGCGGCTCGGAGCACAGCTCCCTGCGCGGGGTGACACGCGCATCCGGCGTGCTGTCCGCAACCTGCCATCAACCCCCAATCGGGAGCATCCGGTGCCCAACCTCATCGAGCCGCACGGCGGCGAACTCGTCAACCTGGTCGTCAGCGCCGAGCGCGTTGCAGAGCTCAAGGCCAACTCGGTCGACTTCATCGACTGGGAGCTCACGGCTCGCCAGATCTGCGACCTCGAGCTGCTGTCCAACGGTGGCTTCTCGCCGCTGAAGGGCTTCATGACCGAGGCCGACTACGACAACGTCGTCGAGAACCTGCGTCTTGCCGATGGGACCGTCTTCCCGATGCCGATCACGCTCGATGTCGACGCTGAGTTCGCCTCAGGCCTCACCGCGGGAACCTCCGTCATCGCGCTGCGCGACATCGAGGGCACGATGCTGGCGGCGCTGACCGTCACCGACGTGTGGACGCCGAACAAGGACCTCGAGGCCGAGAAGGTCTTCGGGACCACCTCGACCGAGCACCCGGCCGTCGACTTCCTGATGAACACCGCTGGCGCCGTGTACGTCGGTGGCACGCTCGAGGCCACGCAGCTTCCGAACCAGTACGACTTCACCGACATCCGCAAGACGCCGGCCGAGGTTCGTGCCGAGTTCGAGCAGATGGGCTGGGACAAGGTCGTCGCCTTCCAGACCCGCAACCCGATGCACCGCGCCCACGTGGAGATCGCCGGTCGCGCCGCCGAGGAGGCGGGCGCCAAGCTCCTCATCCACCCGGTCGTCGGCATGACCAAGCCGGGCGACGTGGACCACTTCACGCGCGTCCGCGTCTACAAGCACATCATCAAGCGCTTCGAGGAGGGCGAGGCGGACCTGGCGCTCCTCCCGCTCGCCATGCGCATGGGTGGACCTCGCGAGGCCGTGTGGCACGCGATCATCCGCAAGAACCACGGCTGCTCGCACTTCGTCGTCGGCCGCGACCACGCGGGCCCCGGCTCGCACTCGGACGGCACGCCGTTCTACGGCCCGTACGACGCTCAGGACATGATGAAGGAGTACCAGGACGAGATCGGCGTCCAGATGGTGCCGTTCCGCATGATGGTCTTCGTCCCGCAGGACGACAACTACCAGCCCATCGACGAGATCGCCGAGGGCGTCGAGAAGGCGTCCATCTCCGGTACCCAGCTGCGCGACATGCTCGCCACGGGCGATGACATCCCGGAGTGGTTCACCTACCCCGAGGTCGTCGCCGAGCTGCGTGAGACCCACCCGGCCCGCAAGGACATGGGCGTCACCGTCTTCATGTCGGGCCTCTCGGGCTCCGGCAAGTCGACCGTCGCGAACGTGCTCCTCGCGCGTCTCCTTGAGGAGGGCGGCCGCACGGTCACCCTGCTCGACGGTGACGTCGTGCGCACGAACCTCTCGAAGGGTCTCGGGTTCTCCAAGGAGGACCGTGACGCCAACGTCGCCCGCATCGGCTTCGTCGCCTCCGAGATCGCGAAGGCCGGTGGCCTCGCCATCTGCGCCCCGATCGCTCCGTACCAGTCGGTCCGCGTGCTGAACCGCGCCGAGACCGAGTCCAAGGGCGGCGCGTACGTCGAGGTGCACATCGCCACCCCGCTCGAGGAGTGCGAGAAGCGTGACCGCAAGGGTCTGTACGCCAAGGCTCGCGCCGGGATCATCAAGGGCTTCACGGGTATCGACGACCCGTACGAGGAGCCGGTCAACCCGGAGCTGAAGATCGACACCACGGGCACGACCCCCGCCGCGTGCGCCGAGGAGATCCTCTCCTACCTGCGCTCCGAGGGCTACCTCCCGAAGGTCTGACCTTTCCCGCAGTTCCGACGGACGCCGCCGCCCTCACGGGTTGGCGGCGTCCGCCGTTGTGGTGACTTTGCCTCTTGTCATGGCTGTTGTGGGGGGGGGTATCGTGATCTCAGCCAATAGTCATCGTGGAGGGCAAAATGCGTCGGACTCTTCTGGTGATTGGAATGGCCATGGTCTTCGCGGGCACGTCGTCGTTTGCGTCGGCGAGTAACCTTGCGCCTCTCGGCGGCAGCGGCGAAGTTTTCCGCGCGAACAACCAGTTTCACTGGTTCGCGTACGCCCGACCGCAGGCCAGGATCTCGTCACCCCCACTGAGCACTCGAGGACGTCGGACTATCATCCCACAGACCTCGTGACCAGCTTGCACGGCATTGGCGTGGCAGATTCCGTGAACTGGGACGTCTATGTACAGAAGTGTTACAACACGTGCCTGCCGTTTCCTGGTGCCGATGCTGCCGTTGACTGCCAACACACCGCCGGTTCTGCCGGACAGGAAACGTGCAAGCATTGGTGGCTGTCGTACAACGGCTCGTTCACGGACGGCTACTCGGCCGCAACCTTGGAGGGCTTGGCTTGCCATGAGATCGGCCACACGGTGGGACTGACTCACACCCATGACTATTGGTGCATGAATCGCTTCACGAGTCAGCGCGTGGTCACGGACTTGGTCGGCGATCCCGTGAATGGGTCGTCGTATGTGCACAACCGCGATCACATCAATGCCTACCTCTAGAGGGAGCCGAGCGTGAGTGATGAACGCAACCGAACCGCCATCGAAAACGGCCGGGGCATGACGACCCGATGGTTGGCCGGCGCCGTCCTCGCCACGGCCTTCCTTGCTGGGTGCGGAGCGTCCCAGTCTCCGGCATCAAGTGAGGCGATAGCACCGGAAGGCGGCTCGGGGGCGCTGATCATCGCTCCGGCGTCGCCCGATGAGGCTCAGCCCGTGCGTGGTCAGTCCGCCGGGGTGACTGGACGCTCCCTGTGCTCGGGTTCGAGCCCGACACATGTCGAGGTGTCGTGGGCCGACGGGCCGCGGTCGAGGTCTGATGCAATCGCGATGGCAGACGTGATCGCGACGGGTGAGGTGACTGAAGTGTCGGCCAGCGATCGGTTCGGGCCGGAGTGGACGTACGTCTACGCCGAGTACGTGGTGACCGCGGAGGATGGCGCGGAGACCTCATTCGTCCAGCCGGTTTGCCGTCGAGCCGATGACAGCCCGGTCGAGGTCGAAGGCATGGTCGACGTCGCTGTTGGTGATCACGTCGACGTGCTGCTGGACGCCGTGGACGGAGTTCACTACCCGCTCGTCGGCGCCGGGATCTTCATCCTGGATGACGTGCGTACCGGATACCAGAACACGGGAAGGGACGCGCCGTGGGTGGCGGAGGTTGAGGGAGAGACACGGGTCGCACAGTCGCGCTGACCTGGGCAGAGGGGGTGATCTTGGCGGCCGACATGCCGCCGATCAGGTCTTGGATCCTGCTTCCGAGATCGCGAAGGCTGGTGGCCTCGCCATCTGCGCCCCGATCGCTCCGTACCAGTCGGTCCGCGTGCTGAACCGCGCCGAGACCGAGTCCAAGGGCGGCGCGTACGTCGAGGTGCACATCGCCACCCCGCTCGAGGAGTGCGAGAAGCGTGACCGCAAGGGTCTGTACGCCAAGGCTCGCGCCGGGATCATCAAGGGCTTCACGGGTATCGACGACCCGTACGAGGAGCCGGTCAACCCGGAGCTGAAGATCGACACCACGGGCACGACCCCGGCCGCGTGCGCCGAGGAGGTCCTCTCCTACCTGCGCTCCGAGGGCTACCTGCCCAAGGCCTGATCCTCAGCGCCACCACGGACGCCGCCGCCCTCACGGGTCGGCGGCGTGCGACGTCGTGCGAGCCCTGGTCGGCAACGCACGGCAGACGCATGGCTGCGTGACGGTGCCGTCCGAAGCGTCGCTCGGTCGACGTGACCGGATCAGGTGATTCGCCCACCATTCGCCAGCCGCGGATTGTCAGGAACGGGCCCGTGCCCGTCTGTCCACATCTGCTCGCGTACCAGCTTCGATCTCCGCAACCCAGGCAACGTCGCGTTGGGTATCGGAGTAGCCGTCGGCCTCGTGGAGGAACACGCCAGCCTCGTTGAGGAGGAAGGAGTTGCCCGCGGTGTGTGTGAGGAACACGGTCACCTCCTGGCCCACGGCCAAGTTCACTCGATCGGGGTGTGCGACAAGCGATCGGGCCGGGTCGTGTCGCAGCCCGGCCTGCCAGGTCCACCACGTGACGCCGCCGCCCTCTTCGGGCGGCGGCGTTCGTCATGCGGACAGGGGCAGGGACGCAACCCGGGTCGTTGGCTGCCGACGGGGCATGCGTGAGGTATGCCCCACGGGATGTGCGTGAGTCGCGCGTTCTGCACCGAGATCCGCCGAGACGTCTTGCCACCGGAACTTCGGGCAGTCTCCAAGCATCCAAGCAATGAACCTCCTCCTACTGCCTTCTCCCCAGGACCTCCGATCATGGACTCCTTCACCCTCACGCTGATCGCCTCGGCCATCCTCGTCCCCGGCCTGCCGCTCTTCGCCGCACTCGCCACGGACAAGCGCGCTCGCCGCATCGAGTCCGCCGGCGCCGCCGTCAAGGCCGCCTGACCGAAACAGATCTCGCACGCATCTTTCGCGTGCATCGCGCCGCCGTTCTCTCCCGGGACGGCGGCGCTTCTGTGTCGTGACGCAACCTCTGCGGGCGCGGCGGCGTCGGACAGGCACGGAGCGCCGGTCGGTCCTCCGGACACCGACGCAGGGGTGCCCCTCATGTCCAGCCGCCCGAACTCGCGTCGGAACGCGTCCCGACGGGGTGCCCTCGCGACGCTCACCGCGTTCTTCCTGCTCCTCGGCGCGCCCGCGTGGGCCTGCGGGTTCCTGATCGCCGACAACGGTGCGATCCGCCTCGGCCGGACCACCACGTTCGTCACCTACGCCGACGGGATCGAGCACTACGTCACGTCGTTCGAGTTCCAGGGTGGCGGCGCCGCGTTCGGGTCGCTGATCCCGCTTCCCGGTGAGCCCACGTCCGTCGAGAAGGCCGGCGACTGGACGCTCCAGCGTCTTCGTCGGGAGTTCTTCCCGCCGCCCCCGCAGGAGTTCGCGTTCGCGCCCCAGGCCACATCGAACGGCGACTCCGTCGAGGTCATCCTCGAGGTCGAGATCGACGCGCTCGACATCACCGTGCTCAAGGGCGGCGCCGCCGCGATCATCGACTGGGCCGACGAGCAGGGCTTCTCGCTGCCGGAGGACTCCGAGGCGATGTTCTCGATCTACACCGACCGGTCGCCGTACGTGATGGCCGCCAAGTTCGACCCGCAGCGGGCCGACGGGCAGCGGCTCAACAGCGGCGACGCGACCCCGATCCACATCACCATCCCGACCGACGCCCCGTGGATCCCGCTGCAGGTCCTCGGGCTCGACAAGCCGACGGGGGAGCGCGTCGTCGCCGACATCTTCGTCCTGACGCCCGAAGCTCCTGGCAACGTCATCGACGAAGCCGGCCTGCGCCTCTTCGCCTCCGAGCAGGCCAGCGACGGCCTGATGTTCGACCTCCACGACGACCAGCGCTCCGAGTGGATCCCGGAGTCAGGCCACATCACCGTGTTCCAGCTCGACGAGGCCGCCGGGGACCTCGACTACGACCTGATCCTCAACGACGACGGGGCGTTCGAGACGCGCGACGCCCGGGACCGTGAGCTGTTGGCCTCGCCGCTCAACGCGACGCTGCCTGTCGACGCGACCAGCCCGTTCGTGTGGCTGCTCGCCCTGGTCATCGTCTTCGTGGCCGGAGGGATGGCGTCAGCCGTCGGCCGGAGTGCAACGCGGCCCTGACCCGCCGTAGGGTGCTCGCCCGTGCCCTGAGCGAGAGCGAGCACCCCCGTGCCCACACCTGGCCCCGTCCGCGTGCTGGCCGTCTGTCTCGGCAACATCTGCCGCTCTCCCACCGCGGAGGCGGCGCTGCGCGAGGCCGCCCAGGAGGCCGGCGTCGCGCTGGAGGTCGACTCGGCCGGGACCGCGGGCTACCACACCGGCAACCCCCCGGACTCGCGCATGCGGGCTGCTGGCGCCGAGATGGGGCTCGGCATCCGGGGCGCTGCCCGCACCGCCGTGGCGGCCGACTTCGACCGCTTCGACATGATCCTCGCCATGGACGCCGCCAACCGACGGGACCTCGAGCGCCTCGCCCCCGACGACGAGGCTCGCGCCAGGATCCGGCTGTTCCGCGAGTTCGACGACGAGGCCGGTGTGGACCTCGATGTCCCGGACCCGTACTACGGCGGGCACGACGGCTTCGTCGAGGTGGTCGACATCTGCAGACGTTCCGCCGCCGGCTTCGTCGCGAGCCTCAGCGGCTGACGCGGGGTTCAGCTGACACCGGGCTCGACGAAGGTCAGCGACTCGGCGACGGGGTCGACGCGGAGCGCGACGCCCTCGGGGATCGTCCACATCGGGTCCGTGTGGCCGAAGTCGACGTTGGTGACGACGGGGATGTCGAGGTGGCGCTCGGTGCGGACCACGCGCAGGACCGCGGCGTCGTAGGCGAGGCGCTCCTCGTCGGTGAGGTCCGCACCTCCTGGGCGTCCGAGCACGAGGCCCGCGAGTCGGTCGAGGGAGCCGGTGAGCGCCAACGTCCGGAGGTACCGCGTGACCATCTCGGGCGGGGGAGCCTCCTCGCTGGTCTCGAGCAGCAGCACCACGCCGTCGAGATCCGGGTCAAACCGCGATCCGCGGAGCCAGTCGAGGGCCTCCATGCAGCCCGCGACCGTCGGCCCTGTCGCCGGGGTCCCGCCGTGCCACCGCCACCCGCTGGTCGGATGCAGATCGCGGGGCGTCTCCAGCAGCTCGGTCAGGGACCAGTCGACATGCTCGGTCGTCCAGCCTTCATCGTTCGGCGTCCACACCGCGTTCGGGTCGACGGGGTCGAACATCGCCTGACGCACGCCGTCGACGAGGTAGCGGTGCATCCCGCCGGCCTCGCCGAAGCCCGCCATGACCGACGGGCCGTAGAACGACACGACGCCGGCGGCGCGGAACGCCATGTGGGCGATCGTCGTGTCGGAGTAGCCGACGAACACCTTCGGGTTCGCTGCGACGAGGTCCAGGTCGAGGTCCGGCAGCCACCGGATCGAGTCGTCGCCTCCGATCGTGGAGATGATCCCGGAGATCGACGGGTCGGCCAGCGCCGCGTGCAGGTCCGCGAGGCGCAGCGACGGGTCGGCGTCCAGCATCTCCGCGGACGCGCACGTCGAGGGCATCTCCACGACCTCG
Organism: uncultured Nitriliruptoria bacterium; assembly: GCA_965364735.1. Lineage (GTDB taxonomy): Bacteria > Actinomycetota > Nitriliruptoria > Nitriliruptorales > Nitriliruptoraceae > CBDTYW01. Next base: position 10,829 of record CBDTYW010000022.1, on the reverse strand, counting down.
AGCCCCAGCTCGTCACGGAGCTGCCGGACCCCGACGCGGTAGCGCTCCGGGAAGGTCCCGGGCCCACCCCACGACAAGGACACCGCGGCGACCCGGTCGCCGGGCCGCAGCCGTGGAGGCCGGATCAGCCCGGCGCTCGTCCGTTGCCCGTCCATGACCGCCGCCCCGCCCGTCGAAAGGTGATCGAGCGATCCTACTTCCGGAGGTCAGGCCGTCGGGTCGTCCCACGCCACCGCGTCGCCGACGGCGATGGTCCCCGACGTCAGCAGCCGGAACACCGTCCCGGCGCGGCCGAACCGCAGGGTCTTCATCGCCCCGCGCCCGATGACGTCCTCGAGCAGACGGCACGGCGCCGCCACCCGCACGACCTCGAGCTCGACGTCGCCGATCGTCAGCTTCGTCCCCGGCTTCGTCGGCAGCTCGCCGTGCGTGATCGTCACGTTGCGCCGGGTCGCGGCGCTCGAGATGGGCGCTCCGAACGCGGCCTCGGCGACATCGAGCTGTGTCCGCGACTGGAGCGTCACGTGCCGGTGCTTCGTCCCGTGGTAGCGGTCACCCACCAGCCCGAACCCGGCCTCGGCCTCGATCGACGACACCTCACGCATCGGCAGGCGTGAGCCCTTGGCCGTGTGGATCGCGAGGACGCGTGGGGCGTCGGTCATCTGGTGCTCACTTTCCCGGCCAGACACGGCTGATGCTCAGTTTCCCCGTACATCACGGGGAAACTGAGCATCAGGCCTCGTGTTGGGGGGTCAGTCCTCGGAGGGGTGACCGGAGTCGGACGCGCCGCCGGCCGGGACGGGAGCCGCCGTCGTGGCCTCGACACCTGCGCGGAGGATCTCCGCGATGTCGAGCACCTGGACGGCGTTCTCGGCGACGTTGCCCTCGAGCTGGTTCTGGGCCACACCGTCGGAGATCATCGTCGAGCAGAACGGGCACGCGACGCCGACGACGCCCTCGGCGCCGATCGTGGCGATCGCCTCGTTCGTGCGGTTGACGTTGACCCGCTCGCCGATGTCCTCCTCCATCCACATGCGCGCGCCACCGGCGCCGCAGCAGAAGCCGTTGGAGCGGTTGCGCTCCATCTCGACGCCCGTGGTCCCCGGGACCGCGTCGATGAGCTTGCGGGGGGAGGCGTAGACCTCGTTGTGGCGACCGAGGTAGCAGGAGTCGTGGTAGGTGATCGTCTTGTCGAGCGCCTTGGTGGCGATCAGACGGCCGTTGTCGATGAGGTTCGCGAGCAGCTGCGAGTGGTGCATGACCTCGAAGTCACCGCCGAAGTCGTCGTACTCGTTGGCGAGGGTGTTGAAGCAGTGCGGGCAGGTCGTGACGATCTTCTTCGTGTGGCGACCTTCGCCGTCCTTCTCGCCCATGCCGATCGAGTTGAGGATCTCGGTGTTCTGCTGGGCGAGCATCTGGAAGAGGTACTCCATGCCCAGACGACGAGCCGGGTCGCCGGTGCAGCCCTCGTTGGAGCCGAGGATCGCGAACTTCACGCCCGCGATCTGCAGCAGCTCCGCGGTGGCGCGGGTGGTCTTCTTGGCGCGGTCGTCGACCGCTCCGGCGCAGCCGGTCCAGAAGAGGTACTCGACCTCGGGGTCGAGCTTCGCGCCGGGCTGAGCGCGGATGACCTCGAAGTCCAGGGCCTCGGTCCACTCCTCGCGCTTCGAGGATCCGATGCCCCAAGGGTCGCCGGAGTTCTCGATGTTGCGGAGCATGACGCCCGCTTCCTGCGGGAACGAGGACTCCATCATCGCCTTGTAGCGACGCATCTCGACGATGGTGTTGACGTGCTCGATGTCGACCGGGCACTCCTCGACGCACGCCCCGCACATCGTGCAGGACCAGAGGACGTCGTAGTCGATGACGCCCGGGCCGCCCGGCTTGTCCGAGACCAGCGGCAGCATCCCGCGCTCGGTGGAGCCGGCCTCGACCTTGCCGAGGATCTCGTCCGACGTCGCGTGCATGTGGTCACGCAGGTCCATGATGAGCATCTTGGGGCTCAGCGGCTTGCCCGTGTTCCACGCCGGGCACTGCGACTGGCAGCGTCCGCACTCGGTGCAGGTCATGAAGTCCAGCAACGCCGTGAAGCCGAAGTCCTTGATGGCGCCGACGCCGAGGATGTCCTCCTCGCCCATGTTCTCCATGTCGATCATGTGGGTCGGGACCTTGCCGAGGGACTTCGGCTGGATCGCGACGGCCTGCTGGATCGGGATGGTGAGGATGTGGAGGTGCTTGGAGTTGAGCGTGAAGAGGAAGAACCCGCCGACGATGGCGAGGTGACCGACGAGCATCACCACGGCGACGATCTCGAGCGTGACGTGGTCGATGCCGACGAACTGCTCGCCGACGAGCTTGGACAGGTACGCGGCCTGGGTGGGCGCGTGGTCCTCCGCGAAGCGGACCCCGTGGGCGATGAGCAGCGTCCAGACGGTGAGCGCCTCGAAGATCAGCGTCCACCAGCCCTGGGCCATGTTGGAGCCGGCGAAGCGGCTCTCGCGGCCCAGACGGCGCGGGTCCTGCGCGAAGCGCATGCCGGCGAAGATCGTGATCGCGACCAGCGACAGGATCATGAACGTGTCCTGAGTGGCGCCCAGGATGTCGTAGAGCGTGACGTCGGTGAACGGGATCGAGATCCGGTTCAGCAGCGGGATCTGGAACGTCGGTCCGAGGAACAGCTCGCCAGCGGCCTCGATGAGCGTGGTCTGCAGCACGAAGAACGACCACATGACCCAGAAGTGCGCGATGCCCGGCAGCGACCAGCGCAGCAGCTTCTCATTGCCGAGGATCTTGGAGACCTGGTACTTCATGTTGCCGCGGATGTGCTCGCGGGTGACGCGCTCCGGCTGCGGCTGCGCGGCCTTGATCAGGCCGTAGAGGTAGCTGATGCGGCGGGCAGCGAGCGCGCCGACGACGGCGATCACGCCGACGCCACCGACGATGCGCAGCAGGGTCAGGATCGTCTCGCGTTCCACGATTCGATGCTCCTGGGTCGAGGGAGTCCAGCCGTGAGACGGGCAGACGACGTTGAGATGACGGTGCCGCGGCGCACTGGACGTGCGCGGGGCTGGCCACAGACGCCCGGAGTGTAGGGCGCGCTGTGGACGACTCCCCACCCGATGACGCCGCGACCAGCGGACCTCACTTCAGGTGCTTGCCCTTGGCCGCGTAGCGCTTGCGGGCGAACACATCCGTGCGGGCGCTCGCAACGCGGTCCAGCACGAGGAGCCCGTCGAGATGATCGAGCTCGTGCTGGAGCGCCCGCGCCTCGAAGCCCGTGGCCTCGATGACGCGGAACCTGCCCTCCGGGGTGGTGCCTCGGACCACGACCTCGGTCGCTCGGCGGACGTCGCAGGTGAAGTCCGGCACGGACATGCAGCCCTCGCGCTTCAGGTCGGACCCGTTCGCGAACAGCAGCTCCGGATCGAACAGCACGACCAGGCCGTGGTGGTGCTCCGGGGGCTTGCGCATCCGGGAGACGTCCATCGCGAACGCGCGCGACGGCACGCCGATCTGTGGCGCGGCGAGGCCCACGCATCCGGGCGCGTCGTACATCGTGTCGGTCAGGTCGGTGGAGAGGGCACGCTCGCGCTCCCCGATCTCGCCGACGGGGCCGGCGAGTCCCTTGAGAACCCTGCCGGGGTAGTTCACGACCGGTCGGACGCCCACTCAGTAGGTCTCCGTGTCGAACGCGCGCAGCGAGTGGTCCACGTCGAGCTCGTGGCAGACGGTCGCGACGGCGGTCGCGACGGCCTGCTCGTCGTCGAGGACGAGCTCGAAGATCATGGCGTAGACGGGCTGCTCGTCCGTGCCGAGCACGCGCGTGGACAGGTCGGTGATGTTCGCGCCGGCTGCGGCCAGCTCCCCGGTGATCCGTGCGACGAGGCCGGGCTGGTCCCCGCCGTAGACGGAGAGGACGTGGGTCGCGTCGGTCGGTGGCGCTCCCGGCGTGACCGGCTCGACGTGCACGATCAGTCCGAGGTCGGCCGTGGCTGCGTCGAGGGACTGCACGAGGTCCGCGAGCTCGCCGGGCAGCTCGACGAGCAGCATCATCGAGAACTGACCGCCGAGGATCGTCATGGCCGAGTCCTCGAGGTTGCCTCCGTGCTCGTGCAGCACGCCAGCAACCGCGGCGACGATGCCCGGGCGGTCGCGCCCGATGGCCGTGACGGCGTACTCCGACATCGATCTGCTCCTGGCCGGCGGACAGCGGCCCGCAGCCGGTCTCGCGGTGTGGGTGAAGGCTACCGTCCGGGTGATGCACGCCCTCTCCCGCTCCCCGCTCCTGCTGATCGCCGTGGTCGTGGCCATCGCGGGATGCAGCGACCCCGTAACCGTCCCGGACGGGATCGCGACCTCCCCCGGGGTCACGGCCGTCCCGCCGGTCGAGCCCGAGCTGCGGGTCTGGTTCGACGAGGTCCCGGCCATCCATCCGTCCGTCGACGGCTACGCGCCGGGCACCGTCACGATGTCTGCGCCGGACGGGACACGCCATGTGCTGGCCGTCCGTGTCGCGTCGACGACCGATGAGCGCCGACATGGGCTGATGGAGGTCTCCGATCTCCCGGACGGTGCCGGGATGGCCTTCGTGTTCGACGCCGACGTGACGACCGGCTTCTGGATGAAGGGGACGTTGATCGAGCTCGACATCGTCTACATCGCCGATGACGGCTCGACGGTGTCCTTCACGACGATGACCCCGTGCACGACCCCCACCTGTCCCTCCTATCCACCGGACGGCCCGTACCGCCGCACCGTCGAGGTGCCGGGAGGGTTCCTCGGTCGAATCGGGTTCTCTCCGGACTGGGAGATCGACGTCGAGCCCGTCTGACCGGCCACGCACGCGGCCGATCAGTCAACATGGGACTCCTCTGGATTGGCCAGGTGAGAATGACCCAGACGGGCCTTGTACGCGGTACCACTTGGGGGGCACCATAGGCATGGCCCTGTGGCGGACGCGATGCTTCGCGTCGACCTGGGGCCGGGGGAGGGAGGTGAGCGCATGTTGGAGTTGCTGGGAAACGCGCTCTTCCTCGCCCTCGCCGCCGTCACGATCATCGAGTGGTGGACGCGGCGTCGCCGGGGCTCGACGTTCCTCGTGGTGTCGTTCGTCGCCCTCGCGATCGTGAGCATCCTGGGCAACGTGCTCCCGACCGACCTCGCGGCCATGTCGCCGACCCAGGTGCAGCTCGCCAGGCTCGCCCTGTTCCTCGTCGTCGTGGCGCTGTGGAGCCTCTACCGCTTCGTCGGCGGGCAGCTCGAAACGGGCGCGCTTGCCTGGCGCCTGCTTGACCCCTGGGTGGCGGTGATGGCGGCGTGGGGGCTCTTCGTGGACCTCGCTGATCCCTCTGCCGCGTTCTCCGTCACGTTGCTCGCGCTCTGCATCTCGCTGCCCGGGACGACGGCCATCATGCTGTTCGCAGGCCGGTCGTCGCAGGCCACGATCGCCCGGCGTCGCATCCGGCTGCTGGGGTTGGCGGGGATCGCGTTGTCGGTCACGGTCGTGGTCTCCCCGCTGCGGTCGGACCCGGGAGACGGGGCGAGCCTCGCCGTCGAGATCGTGGAGCTGGCAGCTGCCGTGCTGTTCCTCCTCGCGCTCCGCCCGCCGGCCCGACTCCGGGCCGCCTGGCGAGGCGCACAGGAGCTCCACATCCATCAGGCGTTGATCGACATGCTGGTCGCCGAGCACGAGGAGGACGTCGCACGCGCCGTCCTGCCCCGGGTGGCCGCGACCATCGGTGTGGAGTCGGTCGCGTACGTGCCCGCCTCGGGCGGCGAGCCCGTCTTCCACTCAGCAGATGGGGTCCCCCTCGGCCGAGCCACCGACCGGGTCGACAGCGTGCTGGTCATCCCGCTCGCGCAGGGCAGGCTCGTCGCGCGCGTCGGGCCGTTCGCGCCGTTCTTCGGCGTCGATGACACGCTCGTCATGGAGCACGTCGCTCCGCTGATCGACGTGGCGTTGCACCGCTCTCGGCGACTGGGTGCCGAACGGCTGGCGCGACGCCGCGCGGTGGAGGCACGCGACGAGCTCAGCGAGGCGAAGGAACGTCTCGAAGGGGCCCACGAGGACCTCCAGATGCTCTCCGCGGCGATGAGCCATGATCTGAAGACACCCCTGACCTCGATCATCGGGTTCGCGCACACGATCGGGGTGGTCGAGCCGCGCCTCGAGCCCCGAACCCGCGACTTCCTCCGCAGGGTGGTTGACAACGCTGAGTACATGGCGGAGATGATCGACCAGATGAGCCACATCGCCCGGCTCGGCACGGAGCAGGCCAAGCAAGAGGTGATCAACCTCGAGTTGTTGACGCGCCTGATCGCTGCCGACGCCGTGGCGCGGTACCCGGGCATGACCGTGCATGTCGAGGAGATCCCGCCGGTCCGGATCGATCCGATCCACGCGCGACGCCTCATGGAGAACCTGATCCGCAACGCCGCGAAGTACGGCGGGAACGAGGTCGCCGTCCGCATCGCCCCTGCCCCGGGGCTTCCCGCGCGAGGATTCGTGGACATCGACGTCATCGACGATGGGCCGGGCATCGACGCCGACTACCTGGACAAGGTCTTCGAGCGATTCGAACGGGCCGGCGCGAACGGGCCGGGATCGGGGCTCGGGCTGGCGATCTGTCGACGGATCGCCGAGGTTTCCGGCGGCTCGATCCGAGCCGTCGCGAGCGACAGCGGGGCGCGGATTCGCATCAGCCTTCCGGTGGCTCCGGGGACTCCGGCGCCGGGCGAGGCGTCGATGCAGCCCGAGGGGTCGGCTGCCTGAACGAGGGGCGCTGCTGCGCGCAGCGCTATCCTCACGGTCACCGAGAACCTCGAAGGAGCCGGATCGTGGAAGCCTGGCAAGTCGTGCTGCTCCTGTTCGCCGTCGCGCTGCCGGCGGTTCTCATGATCGACTTCTGGGGTGACGAGCGTCTCACGTTCCGGGGCCGTCCGATCCCGCGTCCGTGGCAGCGGCAGGTTGAGCACCTTGAGGATGAGCACCACTGAGTCGCGTTCCGACGTTCCGGATCTGAGCCCGCTGACCTCCGGTCGCGGGCTCTGCTCATGGGTGGATCGTGGCGCTGGCAAGCCTGAGCGCACATGACTCAGGTAACCTTCGCGATGCAGCGTCACAGAGGATGACAGCGGCCGGGGTGATCGTTACTGTGAGCCCAGACGTCCACACCCTCATCTCGAACTTCCCCAGGAGCTGTGACCCATGAGCAAGGCAGTCGGAATCGACCTCGGAACCACCAACTCGGTGGTGGCCGTCCTCGAAGGTGGCGAGGCCACCGTCATCGCGAACGCGGAAGGCGCACGCACGACCCCGTCGGTCGTCGCCTTCTCCAAGGACGGGGAGACCCTCGTCGGCGAGATCGCGAAGCGCCAGTCCATCACCAACCCGGACCGCACCATCCGCTCCGTCAAGCGGCACATGGGCTCCGGCTCGTGGAAGACCGAGATCGACGGCAAGGGCTACACGCCCCAGGAGATCTCCGCCCGGATCCTGATGAAGCTGAAGCGTGATGCGGAGGCCTACCTCGGCGAGCCCGTCACCAAGGCCGTCATCACCGTCCCGGCCTACTTCGACGACTCGCAGCGTCAGGCCACCAAGGAAGCTGGCGAGATCGCCGGTCTCGAGGTCCTGCGCCTGGTCGCTGAGCCGACCGCTGCCGCGCTCGCCTACGGCCTCGACAAGGAGGGCGAGCAGACCGTCCTCGTCTTCGACCTCGGTGGCGGCACGTTCGATGTGTCCGTCCTCGAGATCGACGCCGAGACCGGCACGTTCGCCGTGCTCGCGACCTCCGGTGACTCCAAGCTCGGTGGTGACGACTGGGACGACGCGCTCATCGACTGGATGGTCTCGACCTTCAAGAACAACCACGGCGTGGACCTGTCGAAGGACAAGATGGCCCGCCAGCGTCTGAAGGAAGCGGCCGAGAAGGCCAAGATCGACCTGTCGTCAGCGACGCAGACCTCGGTCAACCTCCCCTTCCTCACGGCCAACGAGAACGGTCCGCTCCACTTCGAGGAGACGCTGACCCGCGCCAAGTTCGACGAGCTGACCGCTCACCTGATCGACCGTCTCCGCGGTCCGTTCAACGAGGCGATCAAGGAGTCGGGCGCCAAGCTCGGCGACATCGACCATGTCATCCTCGTCGGTGGCTCGACGCGTATCCCGGCCGTCCAGGAGCTCGTCTCCACCCTCACCGGCGGCAAGGAGCCGAACCGGTCGGTCAACCCGGACGAGGTCGTCGCGCTCGGAGCCGTGCTCCAGGCCGGGATCATCCAGGGTGACGTCAAGGACGTCCTCCTCCTCGACGTGACGCCGCTGAGCCTCGCGATCGAGACCAAGGGTGGTGTCGCGCACAAGCTCATCGAGCGCAACACGACCATCCCGACCAAGGCCAGCGACGTCTTCACGACGGCCGCCGACAACCAGCCGTCGGTCGAGATCCACGTCATCCAGGGCGAGCGTCAGTTCGTCAACGACAACAAGTCGCTCGGCAAGTTCCTCCTCACCGACCTGCCGCCGGCCCCCGCGGGCATGCCGCAGATCGAGGTCACCTTCGACATCGACCGCAACGGCCTCGTGCACGTGTCCGCCAAGGACCTCGGCACCGGCCGTGAGCAGTCGATGACGATCACCGGCGGGACCGCGCTCGAGAAGGACGAGATCGACCGGATGGTCCGTGACGCCGAGGCCAACGCCTCGGAGGACCAGAAGCGTCGAGAGGCCGTCGATGTCCGCAACCAAGGCGAGTCGCTCGTCAGCCGGACCGAGAAGACGCTCGCCGAGAACGGCGAGAAGGTCGACGCGGCCACCAAGGCTGAGGTCGAGTCCGCGATGGACGCGGTCCGCGAAGCCCTCAAGGGTGAGGACATCGAGGCGGTGAAGTCGAGCACGACGGCGCTGAGCACTGCAGCGCAGACGCTCGCCCAGTCGATCTATCAGAGCGCTTCGGCCGACGCCGACGAGGGTCAGGCTTCCGCCGACACGACCGACGCCGGTGACGACGACGTCATCGAGGCCGAGGTCATCGAGGACGACGCCGACGAGGACGACCAGGCGTGACCGACGACACCACCCAGCCGGAGCAGCCCGACGAGGCTGTCCCCGAGGCCGCGGCGCACGCCGCGGCCCCGGGGGGCGAGTCTGCCGACGTCGAGGAGATCGACGCCGGTCCGACCATGGAAGAACGTGCCGCCGCGGACACGCGCACCCGCGAGGAGCTGTTCGCAGCCCTCGAGGAGGCCGAGTTCGCAAGCCAGGACGCGTTGATGCGCAGCGAGGGCTACCTCGACGCGCTCCAGCGCCGTCAGGCGGAGTTCGAGAACTTCCGCAAGCGGACCCTCCGCGAGCAGCAGCAGCAGCGGGTCGCCGGCATCGGCGAGCTCGCGACGAGCGTGATCGAGGTCCTCGACGACCTCGACGCGGCCGTCACCCAGGCACAGAAGGCCGTCGGTGGCAGCGAGGATCCGACCGGGCTCCTCCACGGCGTGGCCCTGGTGCGCGACAAGCTGCTCTCGGCGCTGTCCAGCAAGGGCGTCACGCGCATCGACGAGGTGGACGTCGCGTTCGACCCGAGCCGCCACGACGCGGTCCAGCAGATCGCGGCCGACGGAGGTGACCAGCCCGACACGGTCGCTGTCGTCTTCCGCGCCGGCTACGCGCTCGGTGACCGCGTTCTGCGCGCGGCGATGGTCGTCGTCCGGCAGTGACCGGACGCGGCCGCTCGCGATCTGCAACGATCCGACGCATCAGCACCCGACGAACCTCAAGCACCCCACGAGCGACGTCAGACGAAGGAGGTGGACACCGTGGCACCCAAGCGTGAATGGCTCGAGAAGGACTACTACGCCGTGCTCGGCGTGTCGTCCTCAGCCGATGACGACGAGGTCAAGAAGGCCTACCGCAAGCTCGCCAACGCGAACCACCCGGACCGCCACCCGGACGACCCGTCGGCCGAGGAACGGTTCAAGGAGATCAGCGAGGCGTACGGCGTCATCGGCAAGACCGAGATCCGCAAGGAGTACGACGAGCTGCGTCGTCTCGGCGCCAGCGGCGGCCTCGGCGGCCGCGGTGGGCCCGGCGGTCAGGGCGGCTTCGCCTTCGAGGGCGGGTCGTTCGAGGACCTCTTCCGCTCGATCTTCGCCGACGGCGGCGGCGGTCCCGGCTTCCGGACCGTCCGACGTCCCGCCAAGGGCCAGGACGTTCGCACCGCCCTGCACCTGAGCTTCTCCGACGCCCTCGCGGGTGTCCGGACCCGGCTGCGTGTCGGTGACGCGGAGTTCACCGTCAAGGTGCCGGCCGGGGTCAAGGACGGCGCGACCGTCCGGATCTCCGGCAAGGGCGGCCCCGGACGCAACGGCGGACCTCCCGGTGACGTGCTCGTCGAGGTCACCGTGGAGCCTCACCCGCTCTTCACCCGCAAGGGCAACGACTTCCAGCTCGAGGTCCCGATCTCCTACGGCGAAGCCGTCCTGGGGACCAAGCTCACCGTGCCCACGCCGCAGGGCGCCAAGTCGACCTTCAAGGTCCCGGCCGGCACCGCGCCCGGCTCGACGTTCCGGGTCCGCGGGCAGGGTGCCCCCAACGGCTCCAGCTCCGGTGACCTGCTCGTCACCGTGGACCTGGTCGTGCCGAAGAAGGCCGGTCGCAGGATCAAGGAGCTCCTCGGCCAGCTCGCCGAGCACTGCGGAAAGCCCGACCAATCGGTGCCGGCCGCAGCCTTCAAAAGGTCCGACATATCGAGCGGTTCTGTCGATAGTCGGATCTCACCATTCGGACCGCGCCAATGGGCGAGCCGGCGATCAGCATAGACCTCGATGCCGTTGCC
>CBDTYW010000021.1:0-23061 GCA_965364735.1 uncultured Nitriliruptoria bacterium | reverse complement strand
GGTCCAGACCTGCCGTTCCTCGGCGGGTTCCCGCGACGGCTGGAGGAACGACGGGAGCGCCTGCGTCGCGTCGGAGTCAGACGACGAGGGAGCAGCCAGCGGGGTGGGAGCAGCCAGCGGGGTGGGAGCAGCCAGCGGCGAGGGATCGGCGGTCGGCTCGTCGGAGGCTGCAGCAGGAGCGGCGAACGGAGATCGGCGCGCGGGCACGGCCGCAGCGACGGGCTCGTCTGCCTCCCACGGGCGCTGCCATTCGTCGGTGTCGTAGCTCACGGGAAGATCCAGGATCAGAAGGCGGGAAGGGAACGTGGTTGAGGATCAGCCGAAGGGCCAGAGCCAGCGTCCGACGCGGGCGGCCCGGGAACGGGTCCGCTGCACGAGCGATGGTGGGGTCTCCGTCGGCAGGCCGGCAAGCGCCAGCAGCAGCGCGTCGGCCGGCGCGTCGGACACGGCGGTGTAGGTCAGGCCGTCGCGCGACCAGATCGCGCGCTCCGGATCCGCACCCGGCCAGCGCCAGACCCGGCCGTCGCCGGCCGTCGAGGCGACCGCCCCGAGGGCGCTCGTGGGGTCGAGATCGCCGTGTTGCTGGTAGATCGAGAGCGTGTAGAGCCCGTCGCTGTAGACGAGGTGCAGCGCTCCGCCTTCCTCGCTGGACAGGGCGTAGCCGGTGTCGAGGTCGAAGCCGCCCGGGAGCCCCGCGGGGACCTCCCAGCCGGTGTCGTCGAGGATTTCGAGCGAGTCCGGGCTCATCGTGCTGCGGCCGCCGGCCTGCACGATGTGCTCGGTCGCCGGCGAGCCCGGAAGCCCGTCGACCGCCGGCATCTCCGCGACGACGTCGAGCGAGGTGAAGGCGATCAGCCGGGTCGGCCGACCGTCGGCGTCGAAGGTCTCGCGCCGCACCACGAGGTCGGTCGCCTCGTCGACGTAGAGACGCTCCCGATCGTGGTCAGCTCCCGTGGGACGCAGCCCCAGCACGAGCGCGGGCCCCGTCACCAGGTCAGCGCGCCCGTCGCTCATCACGTCGTAGCGCTTGAGCAGCCGATCGATCGACAGGTGGGTCGCATCGACCGCACCGAGGGCGAGCAGCAGGCTCGGCTCCTCCGACCAGTAGACGCCGGCCTGCGGGGCGCGCGTGACCATCCACGACTCGGTGCTGCCCACCTGGAGCAGCCCGTCACGGCCGACCCGGAGGTGCATCTCGGTGATGTCCGGACCGCTGTCCTCCATGCCGATCACCACCGCGCGAGCCCGGTAGGACCGGCCTCCGCTGGAGGTGAGCGCACGCTCGAGGACCTCCACCCCGGAGCTGGACGTCCCGGCGCCGGTCTCGCCCTCCTGCGCGGTGACCGGCGCCGTCAGGGCGACGGCCAGCACGACAGCGAGGGTGACCGACGATCCGCGGGCGGGGTTCGAGCGCACGGGTCAGCGACCGAGGTCGACCGGCGTGAGGATCGGACCACCGCCGGTTCGGGCGACGTGGTCCACGACGAACACCTCGACGGGCGGGCGGATCGTCGGAGGTGCCGGCTCGGTGAGCGCGGCGACGACGGACAGCGCCATCATCGTCGCACCGGAACCGATCGAGATCGCCGCGAAGCGACGGAGCCGGCGAAGGCGGCGTCGCTCGAGCTCCTCGATGCCAGCGAACAGGTCGATCGAGCCGGGGCTCTGCGCGAGCTGACGGAGCCGGGAACGGGCCTCTCCCAGTCGCTGGAGCTCACCGAAGCATCCGTCGCAGGTGTTCGCGTGTGCGGTGATCGCCGTGGCCTGCGCGTCCGTCAGCTCACCGTCCAGGTACGCCGAGAGGCGCCACTGCTCGGTCGCACAGACGTCAGCCATGCGTGACCGCCTCAGCTGCTGGTTCAGGCACCACGACGACAACGTCGTCATCCGTGGCGGGCTGCTGGGTCGGGTTGATCGGGGTCAGCGCAGCGCGCAGCAGCTTGCGGCCGCGGTGGATGCGGGAGCGCACGGTGCCGAGCGGCCAGCCGGTCGCGTCGGCGATCTCGTCGTAGGTCAGGCCCTGCACGTCACACATGACGACGGCCGTCCGGAAGGTCGGCGGGAGCGCGATGATCGCCTGCTCGATGTCGCCGCGGAGCATCCCCTGCTCCATGCGGTCCTCGGGACCCGGCTGGTCGTCTGCGGGCTGCTTCCACTCCTCGTCCGGCAGCGACTCCATCCGGTAGCGCTTGCGACGGCGGATCTTGTCGAGGAAGAGGTTCTTGGTGATGCGGTAGAGCCAGCCCTCGAAGGTGCCCGGCGAGTACTTGTCCAGATTGCGGTAGACGCGGACAAAGACGTCCTGGGCCAGATCCTTGGCCTCTTCGGCATCGCCGGTGAGGCGGTAGGCCATCGTGAAGACCTTGTCGCCGTAGCGCTCGGCGACCTCGTCCCACGTGGGGACCGGGTCCGGCTCACGGAGCTCGGTGCTGTCGGGATCATTCATCGTGTTGCCCACGGTCCGGGTCCAGTGGCCACCATCAGGATAGGTCCTGGAGGAGGTGCGGCGGGATGCCACGTGGGTCCGTTCAGCCGGGGGTCCGGTCAACGTCTCCACCGAGTGGTTCGTTCCCGATCGCACTACCGATGGGCCGCACGACGTGGCCGGTACGGTTGTGCGCGGTCCCACCACGTTCCTGGAGACGTCATGCAGGTGATCGAGCACGAGGCCCTCACGGAGGCCCGCGAACGCGCTGAGCAGGTCGGTGCCGCCCCGTCGGCCGCCGTCTGCTCACTGCTCCGCTGGGTCACCCGCAAGGTCAACGCGAAGCACGCGGTCGTGGTCGGCTCACGCGGTGGCGTGACCGGTCTCGCCGTCCTCGACGGCATGCCGGAACGCAGCGTCCTGACCGTCATCGAGCCCGACGCCCACCAGCACGGGATGACGCGCGACACCTTCGACGCATTCGGGCTGAACGAGTCCGTGCGCCTGATCCAGGGCGCCCCGCTCGACGTCCTCGACCGTCTGACCGACGGCGGCTACGAGCTGGTCGTCGTGACGACCACCAACCAGGACGCCGCCACGACCGTCGAGGAGGCCGCTCGCCTGCTGACCCCGGACGGCGTCTTCGTGATGCTGCCGATGGACGGGCCCGGCGATCCGGTCTTCGACCTCCTCATGGACGATGAGCGCTTCATCTGCGCAGGCCTGCCGCTCGACGACGGCATCGTGCTCGCGAGCCGTCAGCTCCCCGGCTGACGCCCAGAAGCCGGGCCCCGGGAGTCGGCGCCAGGAGCCGTTCTCAGAAGAACCGGACCTTGGCCGCGAACTCCGCAGCGGGCGCGAGGATGACGGCCAGGTAGAACATCCCGGTGGACGCCTGGATCGAACGGCCGCCCTCCTTGGCGAGCTTCACGTTGAACCCGGCGATCACCGCGATCAGCGAGAGCACGCCGACGCCGATCATGATCGTCATGTTGCCGATGCCGAGCAGCGGCGAGAACGTGCTGGCGCAGGCGGCCGCGGGACCGGACTCGAGACCGGCGCACGGGATCGGGTTGATGGCGCTGAGGCCCACCGCGACGACGCCTGCGACGACCGCCGCGACGTTCGCCCACGCCATCCAGATCATGTACTTGTTCGAGAGCTTGCGCTCCACGAGGTACCAGTGGCCGAGGATCATCCCGTCCCAGATCGCCCCGAGCAGGAACGCCCCGAGCAGCAGCTCGATGACGCCGAGGATCTGGCCGCTGCCTCCGGGGACCGCAGCGCGGATCGCCGCGATCGGCACGAAGGACGCGAGGCCGGCGAGCATCGACAGGATCCCGAGCACCCGGCCGACGACGTTGACCTTGGCGAGCAGGGCGACGCACGACAGCCCGGACAGGATCGCCGTGGCCAGCAGCAGCCGTGTGGCGTTGGTCGCGAGGCTCTCGTCGACCGTCCCCGCGGAGTCCAGCGCGCTGCGCAGCGATGCCCAGCCGCCCCAGGCCATCAGGCCGAGGGTGGAGCCGAGCAGGATCTCGTAGCCGTGACGGATCTTGCCCCAGGTCGGGAGCAGCCAGAGCAGCAGGAGGCCGCCCACAGCGGTCTCTGCGAGCACGAGCGCCAGCACGGCGGCGGAGGAATCCACGTCTGAGGGCCTTCTGGGAAGCAGGTCGGCCGCGAGGTGGGCCGGTAGGTGGCGACAGGGTGCCACCGGGCGGGCCGCGGGCACCAACCGGGTTCGCTCGCGGTCTTCGCGAAGCGCACGGTGGTGTCCGTCGGAGTGCACAGCGGTATGGACGGAAGATCCCGGATCGTTACCATCTTGGGTCGGCCGTCTCGACGCGTGGGTGCCGCTTCATCCACGCGAACCTCGTCTCGGTCCACTTCCAGCCGACCGGTCAGTTCGGCTGCACGAACGGACTCCACGATGGGCAACTGCGACCCCGGCCTGCGCGAGCACACCTCGTTGAAGGTGCGCGAGGAGAACACCGCGCTCGCGATCGGCAGCGGCACGGTGCCCGTGCTCGGCACGCCTGCCGTGCTGGAGCTCGCGGAGCGCGCCTGCGTCGCGGCCATCTGCAACGACCTGGACGAGGGGCAGACGTCGGTCGGCACCTGGGCCGAGGTCAACCACGACAAGCCGTCCGCGATCGGTGACGAGGTCACCGCTGACGCGACGCTGGTCGGCCACCACGGCCGCCGGCTGGAGTTCTCCGTCATCGTGCGCTCCGGCGACGTCGTCGTCGCGAAGGTCCGACACCGTCGGGTGCTCGTGGACGAGGCCCGCTTCATGGGCAAGGTCAACGCCGCGGCCGGCGCTGCCTGACCGGTGCCGCTCTCGTCGCTGACGAACTTCTCCCCGCTGTCGAGCTCTGAGCTGATGGCCGCGGGGGCCGCTGCACGCGCCGACGTCGCGCCGGCTCCGTTGCCCTCGCCGATCATCGATGCCGTCTGCGCTCCGGTCCTCGAGCAGGTCGCTGGCGTGCTGGTGCCGGTCACCGACGCCGGGATCGTCGACCTCGCTGCGTATCGGGCGGTCGGCTGGGACGGGGCGCTGCGCGTCTCGTTGATCCGCCGAGAGATCGCCGAGCGCCTCGCCGCGGTGTCGTCGTCACTGCCGTCCGGCTTCGGGCTGGCGGTCTACGACGCCTGGCGACCCCTGGCCCTGCAGAGCCTCCTCTACGAAACGCTCGGCGAGGCGGCACCGCTCGGCTACATCAGCGCCCCGTCGCCGGATCCGACGACGCCGCCTCCGCATCTCACCGGCGCCACCGCCGACCTCACCCTCACCTTCGACGGCGTGCCGCTCTCGCTCGGCACCGACTTCGACCACTTCGGACCCCGCGCCCACCCTGACGCGCTCGAGTCTGCGTCGATCGACGTCTCCGACACGGACGCCCGCGATCTCCGTCGGTTGCTCTTCTCCGCGATGTCCGCGGCGGACTTCGTCGTCCACCACCTCGAGTGGTGGCACTTCGAGACCGGCACGGCGCGGTGGTCGGCCATCACCGGCCGCCCCGCCCGCTTCGGCCCCATCTCCCCCACCGTCTGACGCCCCGACGCCCCGACGCCCCACACCCCAACGCACACACCCCAACACCCGCCGAGCGATGGATTTCCCTGCGTGGTGCAGGTTTCGACATCGCTCGCGGGAGCACCCGGTGCGCCGAGCGATGGATTTCCCTGCGTGGTGCAGGTTTCGACATCGCTCGCGGAGTGGCCCGGGCGCCGCGGGTAGGTTGCGGCCGACGTGGGAGACGACGATGCAGCTCAATGGCCGACGGGTTCTGCTGACCGGGGCGTCGCGCGGCATCGGCGCCGGGCTCGCTCGCGGACTCGCCGCCGCGGGATCCAAGGTCGCGTTGGTCGCCCGGCCTTCAGATGACCTGACCGCCGTCGCGGACGACGTCGGCGGCACCGCCTACCCGTGTGACCTCTCCGACCTGACCACCATCGACGACCTCGTCGCGCGGGTGCTCTCCGACGGCCCCGTCGACGTGCTGATCAACAACGCGGGCGTCGCCGGGGTCGGCTGGTTCGTCGACCGCACCCCGGACGAGATCGACCGGATCATGACGGTCAACCTGCTCGCCCCGATGCACCTGACCCACCGGCTTCTTCCGCAGATGATCGAACGCCGGGCGGGCCACGTCGTCAACATCTCGTCCATGGCGGCGGTCATCGCCCCGCCGGGCCTCGTCGCGTACGGGGCGTCGAAGTCCGGCCTCTCACACTTCACCGCCGGCCTGCGCGCCGACCTCCGCGACCACCCGATCGGGTTCACCACGGTGCACTTCGCGTCCGTGAAGACCGACATGGACGCCGAGGCCCGTTCGTACGGCCCGCTCAGGATGATGGCCGAGCAGTCCCAGGGCCGCGATGCCACGACGATGGAGAGCTTCGTGACAGGCGTGATCGGAGCGATCACCAACGACGAGCCCGAGGTGCGATTCCCGACCTTCATGGCCCCCCTCATGGCTGTCGCGAACCTGCCCCGCAAGGCCGGTCGCCTCATGTTCAAGCAGGCCCCTTCCCACGAATCCCGCCCCTGACCTCCACCCCACACCCCGCGAGCGATGTCGAAACCTGCACCACGCGGGGACATCCATCGCTCGGCAGAACGGCTGGGCGCCGAGCGATGCCGAAACCTGCACCACGCAGAGAAATCCATCGCTCGACGGGTTGGGGGATCGGGGGTCCCGGAGGGCTGGGGGGACGGGGTCGTGGGGGCGGGGGTCGTGGGGTTTCCGGGGGGATCAGGCGAGGTTGAAGTGGGCGCGGTAGATGGCGAAGCGTTCGTTGGCCTCGTCGGGATCGATGCCGAAGTCGGCGAGGTCGTAGGTGTGGGTGCCGTGCTTGTCGCGGGGGTTGGCGGCGAGGTAGTCGCGGACGCCCTGCTCCACCACCGGCGTCACCTCGATGTCGAAGTGCTCGTAGACCTTCCGCACCGTGCCGACAGGGTCGTTCAGGGTGTCGGTGAACATCACGTCGACGACGCGGTCCGAAGGGAGCGCGGCGCGGGTCTGCATGGTGCGCTCGAGGCCCCACGTCCAGGCGTCGAGCTGGTCGCGGCCGACCTCGTGCGGGTCGACGCCGTCCGCCACCGACGATCGCAGCGCATACATCAGCGATGAGACGCTGGCCATGACGGTGGTCGGGTCGCGGTGGGTGTGCACGAGGAGCACGTCGGGGAAGACGTCGAGCAGCGTCTCGAGCCACATCAGGTGCGCGGGGGTCTTGAGGATCCAGTGATCGCCCGCGTAGCCGGACTGCATGTGCTGGAGGAACAGCTTCTGGAACGCGTAGGCCTCGTGGAGTGACTGCGTCTTCAGCCAGTCGAAGTACGACGGGATCGGGAACGTCGTCGGGAACTCGTAGGAGGCGAACTCCGGCGCCTGCAACGCCATGCACTCCTGCGGCAGCAACGCCCCGAGCGGGTGGATCGCGTCGACGCCGGGCGCGATCTTGAAGAACTGCTGGAACTCCTTCTCGGTCTGCGCAACCCGCGGGTCCGTCGTGCGGGTGAACCGCGACGCGGGAGGAAACGGGCGGGCGACCTCCCACGAGTCCGGCGAGCGCATCGCGGGGTTCGCGGCGAGGAGGCCGTAGAGCACCGTGGTTCCCGTGCGCGGGAGACCGAGGACGAAGATCGGCCGGGTGATCTGCTGCTCTGCGACGAACGCGTTCCGACGACGGTGGTCGAGCAGCCGCAGCCGGACCTCGAGCAGGCCCTGAACGCGGGTACGCGCAGCCACGCGGCCGATGGTCGTGAGGTTGGCTTCGCCGTCCAGCGCGGCGAGCAGCCGGTCGAGGCCCTCGCGGAACGTCGCGGGCCCCCAGTCGACGAGGCCCGTCGACTTCTCCGCCGCGGAGAGCAGGACGTCGGGGTCCAGCGACTGCTCCAGACCGAGCCGTGCCGCGAACGCCCCGACGCGGTTGATCGCACGGATCGGACCGGGGGTCGTGCGCTCCATCGTGGTCACGTGCAGGCTCCCGTCGAGGCTTCCGCCGATGCTAACTGCGGCGTCGTGACGCCACCGTCCGGGCGACGGCGATGCGGCCCAGCGCCACCGCCCCGAGCCCGAACCCGACGATCAGCAGCGTGCGGTTCGGCCCGTCCGGCGGGAGGTCACGCGGGGCGATCGGCACCCACGTCGTGGTGCCCGTGGCGAGGTGCGTCTCGCCGTCGACCTCGATCGGAACCTCCCAGCCACGCGATCCCTCAGGGCCGCCCTCGGAGTCCTGCCGCGGACGCGGCAGGAGCCGCGGGTCCCACCAGGTCCAGTAGGTGTTCGAGAAGATCTCGCGCCACTCGGGCTCGGCGTCCGGGTCCACGACCTTGATGGGCCAGGGCGAGCTCGGGTCGAGGCGGACGTGCGCGAGCCATGCGGGGCTTCGGACGTTCACGGACGCCCCCTCGGGCGTGATCCGTACGAACGGCTCACCGAACTCCCCGCGGACGAGCAGGTCGTGATCGCCGGTCGAGCGCAGATGTAGGCCACGCCCCGCGACGACCGAGAGCAGCAGGTCATCGGAGATCTGGCCCTTCGCCCCGAACTGGTCCGTGTCGTCGAGGTCGACCTTGTAGTTGCCGACCGCCTCGACGGGCAGCAGACGCCCGGTGATGGCAGCGTCGACCCCGGCATGTCGGATCGGGATGCTGAACGGCACGCCGTCAAGCGTCGAGGCCTCGGCTTCGGTGAGCTGAGTGCGCGCCTCGGTCGAGTACCAGGAGAACGCCGGACCCAGGGTGATCTCCTGCCAGAGCGGTCGGCCGACCTCCACGGTCCGGAACCCGAACGGCGCCGTCGTGGCCGCCCAGCGCTCGGACGTGACGTTCGCGGTCGTGACGTCGGGGCCGACCCGCAGCCAGACCTCGCCGGCCCCGTCGATCAGCTCGACCGGGTCGTCGCTCAGGTTCGTCAGGATCACCATCGGCCCGGCCGAGTTCAGCATCTCGACGGTCACCCCGTCGATCGGCGGCACGATCCCGTCGAGGAACGCGGCCGTCGCCGGTCCGCCTGCGACGGGGTGCGCGAGCACTTCCGACGCAGGGCCCAGCCCCATCGCGAACGTGGCCAGCGCCACCCCGATGAGCACCCGGAGGCGAGCTGCGCGTCCCGTCACGTCAGCGGGGTGCAAAGGCGAGCGATGCGCACGTCAGGCTCCGGGGCAGCGACGACCGCGACCCGCCGGGCGGCGGGTCGCGGTGGAGTCGATCAGAGGCTGCTGAGCCAGTCGATGAGCGTGCGCACCGGGGCGCCGGTCGCGCCCTTCGACGCGTAGCCGTCGTCTGTGGTCGTCCACGCGATGCCTGCGATGTCGAGGTGCGCCCACGGGATGCCTTCGCCCACGAAGTGCTCAAGGAAGAGGCCGGCCTTGATGGTCCCGGCGCCCTCGCCCATGTAGGCGTTCTTGATGTCCGCGGTGTCGGACTTCATGTCGTCGGCGTACAGGTCCTTCGAGAGCGGCAGCTCGGCGAACGGCTCCGAGACGCGCGTGCCGGCCGCCAGGATCTGGCCAGCGAGCTCCTCGTCGTTGCTGATCACGGCGCCGATCTTCGGTCCGAGCGCGACGATGACGGCACCGGTCAGGGTGGCCAGGTCGACGATCACGTCCGGCTTCAGCTTCGAGGCGTGGACGAGCGCGTCGGCGAGGACCAGGCGGCCCTCGGCGTCGGTGTTGAGGACCTCGACGGTGGTGCCGCCGAGGATGGTGATCACGTCGGACGGACGCTGCGCGGTCCCTGACGGCATGTTCTCCGCCAGCGCCATGATCGCGGTGACCTTGACCTTGAGCTTGAGCTCGGCGACGGCCGTGATCGCGGCGAGGACGCACGCGGCTCCGCCCATGTCCATCTTCATCGTGAGCATGCTGCTCGACGGCTTGATGGAGATGCCGCCGGTGTCGAAGGTGATGCCCTTGCCGACGAGCGCGACGTGCTTCTTGGCGCCGGCGGGCGCATAGGTCAGCTGGACGAGGCGCGGTCCTTCGGACGAGCCCTGGCCGACGCCGACGAGGCCGCCGTAGCCACCCTTCTTCAGCTGGTCGTCGTTGAGGATCTTGACCTTGATGCCGGTGCCCTTGACCGTCTCGCGGGCGCGGTCCGCGAGGGCCGGCGGGCGCTTGTCACCGGGAGGCGTGTTGACGAGGTCGCGGGCGAGCGCCTGCGCCGAGCCGGTTGCCTGACCGATGGTGACGCCGGTCTTGAGGTCCTGCGGCTTGCCGAGCCCGGCGTTGTGCAGGGCGATCTTCTTCAGCGGCTTCGCCTCGGGCTTGGACTTGAAGTCCGTGAAGTCGTAGGCGCCGAGGATCGCGCCTTCGACGACGGCCTGGGCGCCGGCTGCGACATCCGTGGCCTCCCCGCCGGAGATCGCGAGCGAGGTCGCCATCGACTTGGCCGTGCCCGCCGAGCGGACGGCGATCGCGGCAGCCTTGCGGAGCCCGTCGAGCGTCGGCGCGTCGCCGAGCCCGATGACGAGGACAGAGCTGGCCTTGGCGGCGTCACCGAGCGGAACGCGTGCCGTGTTGCCGGCCTTGGCCTCGAAGCCGACCGACTCGAGCGCCGCGAGCAGGCCGGCACCGGCGCTCTCGAGCTCCTCACCGCCGGCGTCCAGGTAGGTGGAGTCAGCACCGCCCGTGGCACCGACGACGATCAGCTCGGCGGTGGCGTTGGTGAGCGAGCCCTTGGAGGTGGTGAAGCTGAACAAGGTTGAACTCCGTGAAGCGGAAGGAACAGAAGACGGGTCCGCCGAAACGGGTCGGCGCGATCACGTGAGCCTAGGTTGCGGGCGCGAGCGACGCGCGGCCTACCGTGACGGGCCCCGACCGATGAGCGGAGACCGGACGGATGACCGACGAAGCCACGCCCCCACCGACGTCCGTGGTTCCCGTGGACCTGCGTGACTGGGTCCAGTTCCGCGACGAGGCGGCGACCCAGATCCGGGTCTTCGGGACCGCACGGATCGGCATCGACCTGTGGTGCATCCAGCCGCAGCAGTCCACGGGCGTGCTGCACGACCCCGACGCGGATCTGGCCTACACGGTCGTGGGTGGACGCTCGTGGTTCGTGACCGACGATGGCGAGGTCGGTCTCGACCCGCTCGGAGCGCTCCTGGTCCCGGCCGGCGTCGTGCACGGCATCGACAACCGCGGCGTGGACCCGCTCATCGTCATGGTCGCGATGTCGCCCCCGGGAGACCGAGCCGTGGACGACCCGTTCGCGGGTGACGGTCTCGCCGTCCGCCCGCCCGACGGGGCTGGTGCCGGGCGCCGGCTCCGCGATCGGATCCGAGGCATCGTCACGCCCCCGGCGGGCGCAGAGGAGTGAGCCCGACGTGGGGCGACGTCAGTCGCTCAGGTGTCTCGCGGCCTGATCGCGTGCCAGGTCGCTGACCACGCCGACGCCGCCGAGCACCCGGAGGCGCTGTGGTGCGAGCCGCTCGATCTGGACCTCGGTGGCGACCGTCAGGCTGTTGCCGACGAGCAGGATGACGCCGTCGACGGTCGCCGCGACGGGCACTCCTGCCAGCGCGTCCGGGAAGTTCCGTCCCGTTGCGAGGTAGACCGCTCCGGCCGTTTCGACCTGCGCGACCACCGCGGCGGCCGTCGCGTAGCGATCGCTGCCGGAGATCCGGTCGACCGTCGGGGCGTAGGCCCGCAAGAAGGCCTCGATGGTCGACGACACGGCCGCGGGGCCACCGAGGATCACGATGCGCTCGGGGTCCAGCCGGAAGATCTCGTCGCGCGTCGCCGTCGGAAGGCTGGCCCCGACGAGCAGGACCGGCGCCCCGTCACGGGCGGCGAGCACGCCACCGGCAAGGGCGTCGGGGAAGCTCGACCCCGTCGCCACGTACACGACGTCCACGTCGGCAGGGTCGAAGGCGTCGCGGCTGATCGCCGCCGCGGTCTCGTACCGGTTGCCGCCAGCGAGACGGTCGACTGCCCCGGTGGTCAGCGGCGCGAGCTCAGCGAGCACGCCGTCGCCCACCACGGCCGTCCCTCCGAGCACGACGATGCGACGCGGGGCAAGACGTTCGAGCTCGGCTCGTGTGGCCTCGGGGATCGAGGTCTGACGGACGAGCAGGATGGGTCCACCGTCACGCGCAGCGACGGGGCCTCCCGCGAGCGCGTCGGGGAAGTCGCCCATGGTCGCGACGTACGCGACCGGCACCCCGGCTGCGAACGTCGCCGCAGACACCGCCGCGGCGGTCTCTGCGCGACCGGCGCCGGAGATCCGGGCGACACCCGGCTCCTGGGCGCGCTGGTCGGCGCCGTACGACGTGGTCACCTCTGCCACGAGGCGAAGACCGGCGTTGCGTGCTGCGTCCTGCGCCTCGACGCTGAGCTCGAAGGTGGTGCCGGGGACGAGGCCACGGACGACATGCTCGCGGGAGGCTGACGTCAGCACGGCCAGCACGTCACCGTCGCGACGGACGACGTATTCGAGGACGGCCCGGTCGTCGGTGGCAGCGGGCCAGGTGAGATGCGCGGTGGTGTCGGTGACGGTGCCGACCACGAGGGCCGCGGCGTCGCCCCACGCCGGAGCGACGACGTCACGCAGCGGGGTCAGCGCGAGGTCGAGGTCGGTGACGGCGCCGACCGGCGGTGGGCCCACGCCGACGACGGGCGAGACGAGGTCCTCGTAGCCGGCAGCCGAGACGGTCACGTACCAGCAGCCTTCGGCGACGTCCCAGCCGTAGTCGCCGAACGCGGAGGTGGTCTGGGGGTTGAGCTCGGGATCGATCCGTCCGGACACGGCGTCCGCGGCGACGCCGATCTCGGTCGGAGCGGGCTGCGACCAGACGGCCCCGTCACGGGACGCGTTGGACTCGCAGGTGTCCGCGGTGGCCTCCGCAGGTGACGTGCGCGGCGCCCAGCCGGGCACCTCGTACACGCTGACGACGGCGCCGGCGACGGGCTCGTCGGTGTCGGCATCGATGATCGTGCCCGAGGGGTCGTACAAGACGATCTCCCCGAGGGGCTCCGCGGTCTCACCCGACCCGCAGTCCGCGACGAGCTCGAGCGAGCCGGACCCGGCCTGCTCCAGCTCCGAGGCCTCGATGCGGACCTCGTGTGCTCCGCCGACCGGCGTCATCTCGAGATCACGCCCGGCGTAGCGCACGGCGACCCGGACGGGGACCGCGCCGTCGCAGACGACCCCGCTGCGCAGCACCAGGTCAGCGAGGGATCGACGGGGCATGGTGACGACGATGCTGCCGGTGACGGAGTCCTCGTGGATCGATCCACCCGCCGAGCTCGCCGTGGCGGCTGCCGGACGAGGCGCACCGCCGCCGTCGGCGAGCACGAGGAACGCAGCCACACGCACATGGCCATCGGTCTCGACCCGCACCCCGTAACGCCCGGGGAGCAGGTCTCCGGCGATGGTCACGGTCAGGTGCTCGGCGTCCGTCACGGCGACGTCGACGACGCCGTCGGCGATGGTTGCTCCGTCGGGCTGACGGACGATGGCCACGGCCGACCCGGTGTCCCACGTGGTGTCGTGGCCGATGATCTTCAGCGCGCGGGGCGTGGAGGCCTCGACGAAGCGCGCGGGGCGGCTCCATGCGTAGGCGTCCATGATCGTGACCGGCCCGCGCAGGACCCCTGAGCCGGTGGTCAGCTCGACGACGTGGCGACCGATCGGCAGGCCGGCTGGGACGTCCAACGTGCCGGAGTGGGCGTTGGTCAGGGTGAGCCCCTCGGTGACGTCGACGAGCAGCGCCCCGTCGCGGTCGACGATGCGGACGGTCGACTCCTCGTCGAGCCACGGGTGCGAGACGTCGACGTCGAGCTCCGCGGGACCGGCGTAGCCGGCCCTGAGCGCGTCCGGGAAGAGGGTCGCGCTCGGACGAGCGACGATGAACTCGCTCGTGAAGGTGCGTCCGCCGAGGACGAGCTCGACGGTGTAGGTGCCCGCGACGAGCGGCGCCAGGTCGTAGTTGACGGACTCGGGGTCGGTCCGGGCAACGTTCGTGACGACGTCGAGCAAGCTGCCGTCGGCATCGTGGACGCGGACCTGTCCGGCGCCGTCCACGCCCTGCAGCCCGTAGAGCTCGATCAGCATGCGTCGCGGGAGGTCGACGGTGTGCAGACGACGGGGCCACGCGATGATCTCGGGGTCCACGACCTGCAGCTCGCCGCGGGTGGCGCCACGCGACGATGACGTCACCACGTCGTAGAAGCCCACGGCCAACGCCGTCGAGATCTCGAAGCGCACGGTGTCCTCGTCGTCGCCTGTCAGGACCGTGATGTACTCGGACAGGTCGGCGCCGGAGTCCCGGGCGACGAGCCCGACGTCGGCCTGCTCACCGAGGGCGAACGCGTCCGCTGCTCGGCCCGCCAACACGAGCGGCAGTCCGTGACCAACGCCCACGGGGCGTGGGGTCACGTCGAGGAACGGCACCTCGTCGGGGACGGCCGCCTGAGCGATCGGCGCCACCGGGACGAGGAGCCCCGCCAGGGCGAGAAGGACGGCCACGAGCCGGAGTGCGGGCGTGACGGTTCGAGCGTGCGACATCGGGAGGGGCCTTCCGTGGTGCGTCCACCCCACCCTTCCTGTCGGATCCGGGTCGGCCGGGTCAAGCCCGGGGACGCCGGCGGCCGGCTCGCGTCAGCTCAGGTCAGCTCGGGTCTGGGATCGTCGACACGTCGAGCTGTCCCGTGATCTGGGAGACGCCGAGGAACGAGAGACGGAACTCGAGCGCCACGCGGCTGCCCTGCGACGCCAGCACGGTCACGCGCCCTGAGTCCGCCCGGCGGGTGTCGCCATCGACGCGGAGGTCGACGACCGCGTGGTCCGTCACGCCGTCGCAGGCGAGCTCCTCGCAGTCGTCGCCGCTCACGTCGTGCGCCGTGCCGGGCACGAGCAGGTCGGGGTTCTCGAACACGAACGCGAACTGGGTTCCGTCGATGGTGTTCGTGATCACGCAGAGGTCCTGATCACGGCCTTGGTTCGGGTCGCAGTCCCCGAGGACCACGAGCGGGTTGCCGTCGGACCCGACGACCTGCCGCCCGTCGATCTGGCCCGAGAACTGGATCCCGTCGATCCGCGAGACCGGCTGCGTGGAACCGGTCGTGCACCCACCCATGACAAGCACCGCAGCGACGAGCGCAGCGAGACGGTGGGACGTGGTCATGTGCAGGGCTCGGGTCGCGGGACCCGGGATGGTGACCCGTCGAGCCCGACCGACCCAATCAGGCGAGGGCGAGCGGCGTCGTCGAGCCCGCCGCGTCGCGCTCGCAGACCATCGCGAGGTTGCGCAGCGACTTCGCGAACAGCCAGCGGGTGAAGGGTGCGACGAAGGTCTCGGCGCCCCATGCCCCGAACGCCCCGAGGGGCGGATCGATCTCTTCCCACCAGGTGACGGTGGTGTGCCTCCCGTCGGGTCCGGCGTCGCGGAGAACGAAGGCGCCGGTCCCCTTGATCACCTTCCCGAGGTGGATGACCTCGAGGACCTCCTGCTCTTCCCAGCGGGTCACGCGCATCACGTCGAGCACGGTGGCGCCCATGAGGTTGGTGGGCACGTTGATCGTCACGCCCGCTCCCTCGCGGTGCGGGGTGATCACCTCGACGGATCGGGCGTCGAGCATCCACTCGCTCTGGCGCTCCCAGCTGACGAGGGTCTGCCACACGCTCGCGCGCGGGGCGGCGATGTCGATGCTGACGTCGAGGCGCATGCTGGTCTCCGGTTGGCGTCGGATGTCACGGTCAGGTTCGGCCCGGACACGGCCTTGGACGCCTGATCCTCGCGAGATCGCGCAGTTCCCGCGCGCGGGCCCTCCGGTTCGCGAGGCCACGACGGTAGAGTCCTCAGCGCGTCCTCGTCCCGGAGCATCCAGATCGGCCTGCCGATCTCGCCGACGACGACCGACGCCCCGCGACCCTCCGGTCGCTCCAGCATCCACATCGGCGCCGCGCCCACGCGGCCAGCGTGCGCCCCACACGTGAAGGCCTTCACCCATGTTCGCCGACATCAACGGCAACCCGACCAACTACGTCTCCTACGGCTCCGGCCCGCCCGTCGTGTTCATCCACGGCCTCGGCGGTACGGCGAACGTGTGGCACGGGACGATGCAGGCGATGCAGGCGCATCACCACGTCTCCGCGCTCGACCTGCGCGGCCACGGCCGCTCGGCGGGCAAGGGCAAGTTCTCGATCGACGGCTGGGCGGCTGACGTCGCCAAGTTCATCAAGCACCTCGAGCTGCCGGCGGTGACCCTCGTCGGGCACTCCCTCGGCTCGCTCGTCGCGCAGCATGTCGCGTGGCGCAGCCCGGACCTCGTCGACCAGCTCGTCCTCGTCGGCGGGATCTCGTTCTTCCAGCCCCCGACCGCGGACGCCTACCGCGACCGCGCGACGCTGGTGGAGAAGGAAGGCCTTGACGGCATCGCCAACGACTGGCTCACCGGCGCGGTCGCGCCGCAGTCGCACGCCACGATGGCTGGTGGCATCGGCCTGCTCCGCGAGATGTTCCTGCGCAACGACCCGATCATGTACGCGAAGTCGTGCCAGGCGCTCGCGGCGATCCCGAAGATCCGTCGTGACGAGATCGGCCAGCCGACGCTCATCGTGACCGGCACCCACGACCGTTCCACGCCCCTCGCCATGGCGCAGGAGCTCCAGTCCGACATCCCGGTCGCGACCGTCAAGGTCATCGCCGACGCCGGCCACTGGGTGCCCGTCGAGAAGCCGGGCGCGCTCGCTGCCACGATGCTCGAGTTCCTGACCTGATCGGGGTGGGTGAGATCGAGGTCCCCGGCCGCGAGGCCGTCCTCGACCTGCCGCGACGTCGCATCGACTTCGCTCGGCAGGTCGCGATCATGGGGATCGTCAACGCGACCCCGGACTCCTTCTACGACCGGGGCGCGACCGCCGGGACCAGCGACGCCGTCGCGCGCGCCCTCGCGCTGATCGCTGCGGGCGCGGATGTCATCGACGTCGGCGGGGTGAAGGGCGGCCCCGGAGCCGACGTCGACGAGGCCGAGGAGCTGCGCCGTGTCATCCCGGTGATCTCCGCGATCCGAGCCGCCGATGATCAGGTCCTCATCTCCACGGACACCTTCCGCTCCGGCGTGGCTTCCGCCGCGCTCGCAGCCGGCGCCGACATCGTCAACGACGTCACGGGCGCGTGGGATCCCGAGATCCTGGCCGCCACCGCGGAGGGCGACGGCGGATACGTCGCGATGCACCACGGCGGCGAGCCGAGGACGCGGCCCTTCCGCCGGGTCTATCACCCGGACGTGACGACGGCCGTCGTCGCGCACTGCTCCGACCTCGCTGCACGGGCCGTCGCCGCGGGCATCCCGGCGAACCGCGTGATCGTGGATCCCGGCCATGACTTCCAGAAGACGACGTGGCACTCCCTGGAGCTGTCGCGACGCCTGCCGGAGCTCGTCGCGCTGGGGCACCCGGTGCTGGTCGCGCTGAGCAACAAGGACTTCGTCGGCGAGACCCTCGGAGCCGAGCTCACCGACCGGGTCGACGGCTCGCTGGCGGCCGCCGTGTTCTGCATCACGCGCGGGGCGCATCTGCTCCGGGTCCACGAGGTGGCGCGTACACGTCAGGTCGTGACCATGACCGAGGCGCTGCTCGGGTGGCGCGAGCCGACCCACGCGGTGCGCGGACTCGAGTGACCTGCCATCCCGCGACTTCGTCCGTGTTCGTCCGGATCGTCGGGGTGCAGGATGGCTCGAAATGACCACACATATCCTCACAACGGGCCATGTCGTCAGCGGCCGGCACCCTCCTAGGGTCGAAGAAGTCAGCGTCGCCGAAGGGCGGGTCGAGGTCATCGGGGCATCCGGGGCGCACCTCGCTGACACGGGAGGCCATCATGCAGGCGCGCAAGCAACCGCAGTTCCGACACGTCCTCGCAGCACTGCTGCTCGGCATCACCTCGCTCCTCGTCGGGGCGTCGGCGAGCGCAGATCCGCTCTGCGAATACCCGACCGACGCATCGGCCGCCGTCTACGGCTGTCTGGATCCCTGTCTGCTCGAGTCGGTCACGATCTGCGACCCCGGGTGCGTGTCCCTCGACGCCGGGTCGTCGTTCGTGCCGATCTGCCCGGACGGGCCGATCTGCTTCCTCGTCGGCACCACGAGCCACGGCAACCCGTGCGACCCCTGCTCCGGGCTGTTGCTCGGGGCCGGAACGCTGACGGCCCATGAGCTCCCACCGATCATCTGCGAGATCCGACCCGGAGTCCGCGAGCTGAACATCCGCTGGCTCGACACCCACGACGCCCAGCGCTGGACGGTCGGGACCCGACGAGCCCCGAGCGGCCCCTGGACCTACCGGACCGTCCGCGGTGAGGAGATGCAGGCCGTGATGGGCCGCCTGCGCGCCGACACGGTGCACGAGGTCCGGATGCGGGGTGTGCTCCGTGACGGCACTCGGACGCCGTGGTCCTCGAGCCACTTCGCGGCCCCCTTCGGCGCGATCGCGGGCCCCACACCGCCGCCGGTCTTCCCCCCGATCGATCTCTACCCGCCGATCAACGACGGCATCGTCCACGTCCGCTCGAACGACACCTCGACCGCGACGGTCTTCCTGCCCCATCCACCGTCACCGCGTCGCTGGACGATCGGGTACCGGCGCGTCGGGGTGAGCGGCTTCACCTACGTCACCGCAGCCGGTGCCGCAACCGAGCACCTGCTCACGGGGCTGCTGGCTGACACCCTCTATGAGGCCAAGGTCCGCGCCGTCATGCATGACGGAACCCGCGGGGACTTCAGCCCCGTGACCGTGTTCCGCACCGTCGGACTGGACGAGTTCTTCGTCGACCCGGGCCCCGTTCCGCCGGTGATCGACTTCCTCCCCGGCATCTCCTGTGCTGCCACCGTGACCACCGTGGGCAACGCCTCGGTCGTGAACTGGGCACAGGTCGACCCGCCGCCCGCCCGCTGGAAGTTGACGTTCCAGCGCTCGCTCGCCCATGCACCCGTCGTGCGTCAGGTCAACGGCAACGTCACGGAGACCATCATCCACGGACTGACTTCCTCGTTCCGCCTCGAGCTCAAGCAGGTGGGCCCTGGTTCCAGCGGGGACTCTTGCACCCACGTCCAGCTTGGTCCGTGAGCTTGCTTCAGCCCTGCACGATCTCCAAGAGGTCGCGCAGGTCGCTGATGGCATGATCGGCACCCGGCGGGGTCCAGCCCGCCGGGTGGGCGCCGACCCCGTCGTAGAAGCAGGTGGCCATCCCGGCGGCCGCACCACCTGCGATGTCCGCCACGGGGTTGTCGCCGACGATCAGGACCCGTGACGGCTCGGGATGGCCCATCGCGTCGAGCGTGGCACGGAAGATCGCGAGGTCGGGCTTGGACACGCCGACCTCGTCGCTGATGACGACGACGCGGGCGTGGGCATCCAGTCCGCTCGCCGCGAGGCGCGGTCGCTGCACGTCGGCGAATCCGTTCGTGATCACGCCCAGCGGATGGGTGGTCGACAAAGACGCAACCACCTCGAGCGCATGCGGCATCGGCACCGCCGACGCCCCGAGGTGGCGGACATAGGAGTCGCCGGTGGACACCGGCTCGGCGTCGAGCCCGAGCTCCGTGATCAGCTCGGCCCACCGCTCGAAGCGGATCCGCGCGGCGGTCGTCGTCCCGGCCTCGAAGGCGCGCCAGTGACGGGAGTTGATCGTCGCGTACGCCCCGACGACCTCCGGCGTGACCTCGAGCCCCAGCCCCTCGAGCGTCGCGGACAGCGCCGCGTTCTGCGCCGCCCCGTAGTGCAGCAGCGTGTCGTCGAGGTCGAACAGGACCCAGTCGAACGCGGTCACGCGAGCGGCTCGTCAGCCGGGGGCCGGGCGTCGCGGCGCATGGCCTCGACCTTGATGCAGCGGTCCTCGACGTAGTCCATCCCGGCGTCGGCGGCGAGTGCTGCAGCCTCGGCGCTGCGCAGGCGCAGCTGATTCCAGACCGCTGGCGCCCCGATCGCCGCAGCCTCAGCAGCGACCCCGGCCAGGTGCTCCTCGCGACGGAAGACGTTCACGAGGTCGACCGGTCCGTCGATGTCCGCAAGCGACGCGACGGCGGGGATGCCCTCCCAGCTCTCGATCGTCGGGTTCACCGGGACGATCTCGTAGCCGCGGGAGCGCATGACCGAGGTGACGCCGTGGCTGGTGCGCGACGGGCTGGCGCTCAAGCCGACGACGGCGATCCGGCGTGCGGACGACAGGATCCTCTCGACCGCGGCGTCGATGTCAGAAGGCGTGGGCACGTCGGGTTCCTCTCGGGCAGGGACCATCCTCAACGCCAAGCGTTCCGGATCCATGCCGTGCTCAGAGACAGCCCTCGACGAAGCCGACCTCCGGCGAGCGGCCCACGCGGAACGCGGTGACGCCACGCTCGGTGTCCACCTCGAAGACGTAGAACGGGGCGTCGTCGTCCTCGGACAGGAAGACCGCGACGTCGACGATCGTGTCGCTGTAGGTGTTCGGGTGCTCCTCGATGCGCATCGCGTCGACGCCACGGACCTCGGCGAGGGTGCTCCCGATCCCGAGCCGGTCGTCGCCGACCGCCGCGGAGATCCCGGCCTCGTAGACGTCGATGCGCGAGATCACGCCGACGCCGACGCCGGTGACCATGAAGCCGAGGCTGTCCGGCAGGCCGCTCGCCTCGGGAGCGTTGAGGTACCCGCACTCGAGCTCCGCTCGGAAGTCCTCGTAGTCGGACTGCGCGACGAGCTCGTGACCCAGCGCCGCGCCGGCCTCCGCAGGCGTCATGCCGATGCGGATCGCGCCGAGCCCGGTGGCATGGACGAGCGCCGACCCGTCCGGCTCTGCCGTGGCGGTGGGTTCGGGGGTCGGCTCGGTCTCGCTCGGCGACTCCGACGGCGTCGTGGTGACGGTCTCCGTCGGCAGGGGCTCGGTCAGGACCGGCGCGTCCGCTCCGCATGCTGCGAGCAGCACCGCGCCGGCCACGGTGGCCGCCGCGAACGCGAGGTTGGGCGAACGGGTGGCGCGCTGGCGCATGGAAACGGGGTCGTGCGGGGCGAGACGGCGCATGGCGGCAAACCTGGCGTAGCTGACGGGTCGTTGGTGACAGCCCCCACTCAACCGGGCAGTACGCCCTCCTCCAACCGGAACTGACCGCGATCGGACGGTGGCCGCCGACTACGGTGGCCGTTCGTCCACGCCCCTCCGACGTCTCGAGATCACCGTGGCCCGCGCCGGGATGCCCCGCAAGTTCGTGTTCATCTGCATCAACGAACGCCCCGCCGAGCATCCACGCCCCTCATGCATCCCGAACGGCAGCGCAGGGCTCTTCGAAGCGTTCCGCGAGGAGACCGGGCGGCTTGGCCTCATCGACGTGAAGGTCATCGCGTCGGGCTGCATGGAGCCGTGCATGGTCGGCCCGATCGTCTACATCGCACCCGACGACGTCTGGTACGGCGGCGTGACGATGGCGGACGTGCCCGCCATCTGCGAGCAGCACCTGCAGGACGACCACCCGGTCGAGTTCCTGCGGATCGGCAAGGAGGAGTTCGCGCTCAGCCCCCTGGCCGGCCGCGACTCCCTCCCGCCCGGCGTCATCCCTCCTGCGGGCTGAAGCGCCGTCGTAGCAGCACGCCGCCAAGCAGCGCGAGCGCCGCGGTCGCGGACCACGAGCTGCCGCCCGTCGTCGGGAGCTGCGGTGCTGCCGTCGCCGTGGCGGTCGGCTCGGGGGCAGCGGTCGCGGTGGCCGTCGGCTCGGGCGCCGGAGCAGGCTCGTCGGTCGGCCACATGTCGTTCGTGAGACGCACCGCGAAGAAGCCCTGGAACGCGTCGGTGTACCAGATCTCATTGCGCTCGGGCACGAACGTCGGCTGGCTCATCGCCCAGTTGGACGGCTCGAACACCCCGAAGTCGTCGAAGCCCGGACGGGGCTGGATCGGCGCGTTGAAGTAGGCGATCTCGACGGGGTTCGCGACGTCGGTGATGTCGAACACGCGGAGCCCGGAGAGGATGAACGAGCAGGCGACGATCGTCGGATCGACCCGGGTGGGGATGCCGCAGTAGTGCCCTGCGTAGCCCTGGATGGGGATGATGGCGCCGGGGTCGCCTGCCTGGGCGGCGAAGTTCTCGGGCTGGTTGACCGCGAGGCGCAGGTTCGACACGACGAACGGGTTGGTCTCGTCCTCGATGTCGATGATCCGCGCAGCCCCGACCTCGCTCTGCGCGCCGAACTCGTCGATCTCCATCACGTAGGCGTGTCCGTCGCGCGTGAACGGGATCGCGTTCTGGGGGATGGATCGCGAGGTCCAGTCGAGGCGCCCGATCTCGGGAACGTTCGGGTTCGTGACGCGCTCCTGGATCTCCGTCGTGTCGATGATGATGAGTCCCTCACCGGAGTTGGCGAGGTACCCGCGCGTCCCGTCCTCGGAGATGGACAGGCCGTGCGACCCGTACGTCCCGGTCCAGATGACCTGTGGGATCAGCGGGTCGGAGATGTCGACGGCGAAGACGAAGTCCGTCGCGGTCGACGCTGAGTAGAAGGTCATCCCGTCGGGCGAGAGGCCGCTCTCGTGTCCGAGCACGCCGAACGGCGTGGTGGAGAACAGCGTCGGCGTCCGGCAGTCCTGGCTGATGTCGTACAGGTCGAGGATGCCGATGCTCGTGCTGAGCGTTCCGGTGACTGCGGCCAGCAGGCCCCGCTGCTCGGACAACACCAGCGACTCGTGAGGCTGCGAGACGCCGGGCGTGCGGAGGGTTGCGGTCACCTTCGGGGTGGTCGGGTCCGACATGTCGAGGACGTTGACGCCGCCCTGGGCGTCGACGACGTTCGTCGGGAACAGCAGCGTCGTGTCGTAGTAGGCGCACTCGTTGCCCTGGTCGTCGACGTACCGGAGCGTCTTGAACCCGGCGATCGACCCGAACGTGTCGTCGGTGGTCACCGTCGGGCGGTAGCTGCCGACCATCTCCACGTTGCACTGGTAGCCCTCGGCCGCGCGTCCGGAGTCGTGCTCCTCGCGGCTCACCCGACCCTGGATGCCGAGCTCAGGGCGAGACCCCGGACCACACTCGGCCTGCGGGGTCGCCAGCAGCTCCGGCTCGGCCTGCCGCGAGACGGCAGGGAGCGTGACCGACATCGCGGAGATGAACAGACCGGCGACGACGAGGTCGCGCGCCCCACGGACGATCGAGGGCGT